>NZ_JCAXEC010000002.1:0-394074 GCF_059758715.1 Sphingobacterium sp. GQ94 | reverse complement strand
TGTTCTTTTTTAAATAAAAATCGCCTTTATCTCTTTTTTTTTGTAAGCATCTAGCTGTTATTATCGTTTAATTTTTATAAAAAACAATGAAAACACAAATCATGAAGAGATTATTATTGTTAATTTTGGGTATAGTACCCAGTTTGACGACTTATTGTCAAGAAGAAAAATCTAGTTTAGAAATTTCTGGTTATGCTGATGCTTATTGGAAATTCGATTTTGCCGAAAAGGAAAACATTACTACGTATTTTGCAAATGATCAAAATTCAATTTCTTTAGGGATGTTAGGTTTAGGATTAAAAAAAACTACAGGGAAAGCTACTTTTGTGGGAGAGCTTGCTTTTGGTCCAAGAGGTCAATATCAAAGCATACCAAATGGAGATGGCACGATGGCCAATGGAGAAAATTCTTTTCACATCCAAAATTTATATGCCAGTTATAGCTTTACCGAGGCCCTCAGTGTCACAGCCGGATACATGGGAACTTTTATAGGTTATGAAGTTATTTCCCCTGTTGCCAATTTTCATTATTCAACCTCTTATTTATTTGGAGCAGGACCATTCCAAAACGCAGGACTTAAGGCAAGCTATAATTTTTCAGATAAAGTGTCCTTGATGGTGGGGTTATTTAATGACTGGAATACATATAAAGACTTTAATGGTGTATCGCATATAGGGGCTCAATTGAAACTCGTTCCAATACAAGGTTTAACGACCTACATAAACTTTTTATCAGGTTCTTCGGTTGGAGGAGATGAGAATTACAGTTCAGGAACATTGTTAGATTTAGTTGCTACTTATGATCTTTCAAGCAAAATAAACTTAGCACTAAATGCAGCTGATTATACGTCTAGTTCTGAAGGAGGATATTCCGGGGTCGCTTTATACCCTCGTTACAACATCAATGAAAATATTGCTTTAGGGTTGAGAGGTGAATATTTTAAATTAAAAGAAATTGATGAGTTAGAGAATTCCGAGTTTACATCCTTCACGATGTCAGCAAGGATTAAACATAAGGGACTTTCGTTGATCCCCGAAATTCGACTTGATCAAGATAATCAATCTAGTTTCCTGAAAAAAGACGGCATAAGCCCATCCAAGGTAGCATCACAGGCCTCTGTGGCATTAGTATATCAGTTCTAAACGAGTTTCAAATCAATAAACGTATTTTATTTACGTTTATTGATTTCTAAATAGTTTTATCTTCAATCGTCAAATTGACCTATTATTTTAAATATCATATCATTTTCAAATCCTTTAGACTGTAAATACCTAATTAGCTTAGCCTTTTCATTTATATTTAGTAGTGAAATTGGTTTATTTACCTTCTTAAAGATAGTCTGTTTAATCTTTTCTTCATATTCCTCTAAATCAATTTCGCGTAAAGCGATTTGAATAAGCGGTTTTGATATCCTTTTCAACTTCAGTTGTTGTATTATTTTTATTTTTCCCCAACCTTTTATTCTAAATTTTCCTATAACATATGCTTTTGCGAATCTTTCTTCATTTAAAAAATTTTCTTCCACCAAAGTTGAAATTATATTCTCTACCTCTAACTGATGTAAGCCCCATAAATATAATTTGTCTCGGACTTCCTGCTGAGACCTATCTTGGTAAGCACAATAGCTTTCTGCCTTTAGTTTGGCTTGATGAGCTGTTAATATTTTTTCTTTTTTTTTATCGTCGTACATGCTATATAAACTACAATGATATCATCTAATAAATTAGTAGTTGTTTTCAATCAATAAAATTAAGGTTTCTTTTGTCAAATGGAGAACAGAAAATGAAGCCTAAATATACATATAGCACCTACGATTCTAATGCGGAACAATTCGGGATTAAAAGTACGATAAACATGAATCCTTTAAAGAAGGGTGTATCAAAATTGTCCAAATTATGATAAACTTTTAAAAAAAATGATGAACTTCGTTTCATAATTTATTGATGATGTATACGATCGAATTTATCTGCGAAATTCTAGATATAAAACCTTTAAAATCGAATAATACGAACCAAAATATTAGCGAATTAGTGTATGATAGCCGTAAGGTAAATCAACCAGATCAAAGTTTGTTTTTTGCTCTTAAGAATTTACGTGACGGTCATGACTTCCTTATGGACGCTTATAATAAAGGGATTCGTAGTTTTGTTGTCTCAAGGGATGTTCAATTTTTGAAAGATAAAATGGATATCAATCTTTTAGTTGTTAATAATGTATTAGCTACCTTACAGCAACTTGCAAGTTACCATCGCAGTCAATTTAAAAATCCCGTAATAGGAATCACAGGAAGTAATGGTAAATCTATTGTTAAAGCATGGTTGAGCCAGTTAATTTCTCCTGAGAAGAACGTATACCAAAGTCCAAAAAGCTACAACTCTCAATTGGGTGTTGCCTTATCATTGTGGAATTTGAATTCACAATATGATATTGCGTTAATAGAAGCGGGGATTAGTGAACCTGGAGAAATGGTTCGTTTGCAGAGAATGATTAAACCTACTATAGGTGTCTTAACAAACATTGGAATAGCCCACGCTCAATATTTTAAGACTAAACAAGATAAGCTTAAAGAAAAATTGATACTGTTTAATCAATCAGAGATCGTAATTTCTGGCTCCGATTACCTTCAAAATTCTGAACAGTTAGCTTTCCCTAATATTTTGAAATGGGGTAAAGGCGATCACAATGAAATTCAAATATTATCCTTTGAGAAATTAAATCAATTTACCAAAATACATCTTCGTCTAGGTGATATAAACAGTTTCTGTATTGTACCATTCATAGATAAGGCTTCTCTAGAGAACATTATTACATGTATTTCAGTCATGTATTATTTAGGTTATAAAATTCAAGTCATACTAGAAAGAGTCCAAAACTTAAAGGCGCTTGAAATGCGTCTTCAGTTAAAGAAGGGGGTAAACCATTGCTCAATTATTGATGATTCTTATTCAAATGATTTAGGTTCATTAAAAATATCGTTAGATTTTCTTCAACAACAAAATCAACATTCAAAAAAAACCTTGGTACTATCGGACATGGAAGGTTTGAGAATGGACCAGAAGATTCAAAAGAAATTGGTTGATCTGTTAAACTCGCAATCATTGTTCCGATTAATTTGGGTAGGAGAGTCTTACAATTGGCTGAAAGATATAGGTATACCAAAAATCATTACTTTTGAGTCTACAGATAAATTAATCTCAAATTTGACTGAATTAAGCTTCGAATCTGAGAGTGTATTGATTAAAGGAGCTCGTATTTATCAGTTCGAAAAACTGGTCCAAGTGTTGACTTTAAAATCTCACGGAACCACGCTGGAAATTAATATGAATGCATTATCAAACAACTTAATGATTTATCGATCTTTAATACCATCTGGAGTTAAAATCATGGCGATGGTGAAAGCATTTTCATATGGAAGCGGTAGTTATGAGGTCGCCAACTTATTACAATTCAACAAAGTTGATTATCTCACTGTGGCATTTGCAGATGAAGGAGTTGAATTGCGTTCAGCTGGTATTACCTTACCCATCATGGTCTTATGTCCGGATAATGATACTTTTGAATCATTAGTTCAATACAACCTAGAACCGGAAGTTTATAGTATGAGATTTTTGGAAGATTTTATTGGATTTTTAGGTCAAAAAAAACTTAAGAATTATAAGATTCATCTCAAATTAGATACTGGGATGCATAGGCTTGGTTTTTTTGAAAATGAAATTGATCTATTAATCAACCGATTGAAAAATCAACAAGAGGTCAAAATACAATCCTTTTTCACCCATTTGGTTGCATCTGGGGACATTAAAAAGGATAATTTCACTAAATATCAAATAAGTACTTATAAAAGATGTGCCGATAAACTGGAAAGAAATTTAGGATATAATTTTATTAAACATGTGGCTAATACTTCTGCAATAGCCCGTCATCCAGAAGCTCATTTTGATATGGTCCGTCTTGGTATAGGACTCTACGGCGTTAATATAGACAAAAATGTAACAAATCTTGAACTGGTGAGTAACCTAAAAACAACGGTTACACAAATCAAAAATCTTTCTAAAAATGAGACCATAGGTTATGATCAAGCAGGAGTTTTAACTCGTGATAGTAAAATAGCTACTGTAAAAATTGGATATGCGGATGGGTATAATCGTAGGTTTGGTAATTCAATAGGAAAAATGAAAATTAATAACCAACTTGTACCTACAATCGGTAATATTTGCATGGATATGTGCATGTTGGATGTCACTGACATAGATGTACAAGAGGGAGACCAGGTAATTGTTTTTCCTGATATTATGGAAGCAGCAAAGCAAATTGGAACGATTCCTTATGAGTTGTTAGTAAATATTTCAAGTCGAGTAAAAAGGATTTATTATTTCGAATAAAATGATTAGAAAAGTTTTTCAACAGTTCTTCTATTACCTAATCAAAGGTACGTTGGTGGTCGCACCTGTTGCTGGTGCAATATTTGTTATTGTTTGGTTGGTCGCAACATTAGACGGAGCATTAAATATTACAGAACATTTTTTGCAAGATGAAAGCGGGCATCCATTGTATATTCCTGGTATAGGCATATTATCGGTTTTATTACTTCTGGCATTAATTGGTTTTATTTTTACAACATTTGTGACAGCCCCTATTCGAAGTTGGTTAAACAGAACAATCAATAAAATACCTTTGTTTAATACGTTGTATTCCTCCATAAAGGATTTTACTGAAGCTTTTGTCGGAGATGCAAAAAAATTCAACGAACCAGTTTTGGTTGAAGTTAATGAATATGGCCTAAAAAAAGTCGGATTCTTAACCCAGAAGGACTTATCATTAATGGGTTTGCCAGGGGAGGTGGTAGTCTATTTTCCATATTCTTATTCTGTTGCTGGTCAGGTTGTCGTGATTTCCTCTGAAAAAGTACACAAGTTAAACCTATCGGCTACCGATGCCATGAAATTAGTTGTTTCTGGGGGAGTTAGTGGACTAGAAGCCAAAAAATAGTATGGCAATTTTTAAAAATAAACAGAAAGAACTAATAAAGGAATTAAAACGGGACTTGTTGTTTGCAAAATATAAAAGTTCATTTGAAAATGCACAGCTAGATCCCCAGTTGGGCCTTAAGTACTATATGCTTCCCGAAATTAAAGATACACAATCGGTAAGCTTTTTTAATTTTCAAAAATTAATCCTCAAGATCAATATCAATGAAATCTGGACACTTGAAAATGAGGTGAATATAATTACTAAATATATTGATTTATGGCATTTATTAGATTCTAAATCATCAACGGTAAAATTTGAAATTAAATCTATTAATAAAGAAGTAATAATTCATCCATTAGTTCTTTTACCGCTAATACAGAACGCTTTTCAGCACGGATATAATAGTATGGAAAATTACCCCATTAAAATTAAATTAGAGGTCACTGAATGCAATATAGCACTTACCGTTAGCAACCATGTAAATCATTATTTAGAAAATCAGGCACAAACCAGGATTATGGATAATTTAAAGGGAAGATTAATGTACCACTATCCTGATACGCATCAAATTTTGACCAATAGTAATAGTATACTTTTTAAGGTTAATCTGATACTTTCGGTAAAATCTACGGACTAAAAAAGGAGTTACCTTATTGGGGACAACTCCGTTTAATTAAATTAATTGGATAATTTATCTACTACAATCTGCGCTCCAGCTTTTCTGATCAGAAGTGTAAAGTATATGCAGAGTAGATTCTGAAATTGTAATTGTACCTAAAGAGCCATCTCCAAAGAAAATAGTATTATTATCACCTTTTTCCATTTTAATATTATTCAAATCAGGGATATCATTGTCAAATTTAAATGAATAGTTATCTCCACCTACTTTGGTAACGATTACTTTTCCAGGTCCCTGCTGAACACTGTTTGAGTTATCTGAAAAGTCAGAATATCCAATTTCGCCAGTGTAAGTTCCAACAAATAAATCATTATCTACCGGATCATCATCTTTAGAACATGCGGTTATTGTAAATAAAACCACAAATAATAGACTTAATAGTTTCATCGCGTTTTTCATAGCTTAATATTTATTTCTAATTGTTTACTACACTATGTATTACCAAATGAGATGCCAATCTGGTTGTAACAGAGTAGTTACATGACTAGTTTAACATAAGTTAACGTCCTTCTTAATAAAATAAATATCAACCTTCGAGTTATTTATGGAATAGAGGCTTTATAGACAATAAAGCAATTGAGAAATTAGTTCAATGATTAAAATCAAACCATGAGCTTAAGATTAATGATTTGGAATTTCAGTTTTAGACTTCAAATAGGTATAAATTTCGATTTGAGATCTAATTAATTCTTCATTATTCTGTACATAATTATTGCTTTGCGTATTATTCAGAATTCTAGCTTTAACATTGTCTTTAAGCTGTATAATGAGCATATCTTTAAGTTCATTTTTGAGTTTTTTATTGGTAATTTTTACAGCAACTTCTATGCGATAATCTAGATTTCTAGTCATCAGGTCCGCCGAAGATATATAAATTGTTTCATGACCAGTATTATAGAAATAGAATACTCTTGCATGTTCTAAGTATTCATCGACAATACTTATCGCGTTTATTGGTTGTAGAAACTTATTTTGATTTACTGCACAATAAATTCCCCGTACGATCAAATCTATTTTAACTCCAGCGTTGGCGGCGTCATAAAGTTTTTTAATTATCTCCTTATCACTTAAAGCATTAATTTTTAAAATTATTCTTGCTTGATTTCCGGCAATTGCCTCACCGATTTCTTGATCAATTAATGAACATATATTTTGCCTCATGTCGGTAGGGCAGCACATAAGGCTTTTATTATTTGTAATACTTTCATTTAGGGGAATTTTTGGCTTTTGTAACGCTTTAAAGACTTTATTAATGTCGGCCATGATTCCTTTATCACTTGTCATTAGGCAATAATCAGCATAAAGTTTAGCAGTTTGTTCATTGATATTCCCTGTGCTGATAAAACCGTATTGTATTGTTTTATTATCAACTCTTTTTTTTATGATGCATATTTTTGCATGCACCTTTGTTTCATTAAAACCAGTTAACACTTTAATTCCCTCAGCCTCAAATCTTTCTTTCCAATCCAAATTATGTTCTTCATCAAACCTAGCTCTTAATTCGAGCATGACAGTAACAATTTTTCCGTTTCGAGCTGCATTAACAAGTGCATTTGCAATCTTAGAATTCTTAGCCATCCGATAGATGGTTATCTTTATGGTTTGAACCTCGTCATCCATTGCGGCTTCTCTAAGAAGGTCGATAACAGGTCTAAATTCATGGTAAGGAAACGATAATAAAATATCTTTCTTTAGAATAACATTTGTAACACGTTGATCTCCAGAAAAACTTGGGTGTTCAAATGAATTTCTTTCAATTGGTTTATGATATGTCTTAAAGACGTCGGGGAAATCCATGAAATGTTTGAAATTATGGATTTTCTGTCCTGGAATTATACTATCTTTTTTTCCAATTTTAAGCTTTTGAATCAATAATCCTAATAATTCTGGATTCATCTCTCGGTCAAAGACAAAACGAGTAGGTTTTCCTTTCCTGCGATCTTTAACCGCCTTGCTAATTTTTTCTACTATAGTTGTATTAACATCATTATCTAGATCAAATTCAGCATCTTTGGTAATTTTAAATGTATGAGCTTTGAACTCATCAAATTCAAAATAAGAGAAAATATATGATAAATTAACTTTTATGATATCTTCTATTAATATTATATGTTTTTCATTTTTTGGAGAAGGAAGGATGGTAAATCTGCTTAACTGGCTTGATGGTAATTCAATAATTGCGAATTTGATATCATTTTCCTGGTTCTTTTTATACATAGCAATACCCAGGTAAAGGCTTTTGTCACGCAGATAAGGCATAGGTTTATGTGGGTCTAATAAGAGAGGAATAATGCTACTCTCAACCTCTTGATCAAAATATTCCTGGACAAATTTTAGTTGATCTTGCGTTAAATCCTCGGCGAATTTTATTAAAATCTTTTGGTTGGCCATTTCTTTTTGTACCAATTCCCATGCATTATCAAATTGTTCCTGTTGCTGTATGACAATATCTGTAATCTGATCCAAAATTAAGCTTGGACTTTCGTAGTAAAATCCTTTAGTTTCTTTACTGTCTAGTTGTGTCGCTCTTTTGAGTGCGGCGACTCTTACTCTAAAGAACTCGTCTAAATTATTCGAAAAAATACCTAAGAACTTAATTCGCATAGGTAGAGGGACCGTTGGATCAATTGCCTCTTGTAAGACCCTGCTATTAAAGCTTAACCAACTTATATCTCTAGGGATAAATTTATTTGCCATTTTCTAATACATATAACCCAAAAGTCAATCTTTTTCTAAGCAAACCCAATCTTATGGATTGATGGTCGAAATGATTTATTTATTAGATCCTCTTCGTTTTAAGATATTTATAGCCTTGTATTTAGAAACATCATAATGAGGTTCCTGAATACTCATTTTTTTAGGAAATGGTTCTTTTGAATCAAAAAAGAAAATTTTGGTAACACTCGCATAATCATTAACGGGAAACATATCGGCACACTGATCGAATGCCGCATTGACAGGGTCTTCTACAGTGACGGCATAAATCCTAACGATTCCACCTTTATTTTGTTCGTTTCTCACAAACGCAACCTCTTTAAAGCCACCCGGTAATTCCTCAATAGATTTTTGATTAAATGTCTCATACAGGAAATATCCTACGATTAAAACTAGTGGAATTAGTAAGAACCACTTTTTGTTTTTTTTCATATGTATATTTATGAAATATTAATAGCCAACAATTTAAAAAACTCTTTTAAAATTGCTTGATGACCTGGCCACGCTGGAGAAGTAACTAGATTCCCATCTAATACCGCTTGATCTGCAGGGACATCTTTCCATGTTCCACCAGCTAGCTCAATATCGGGACCGACTGCTACATAAGCTGTTAAAATCCTGTCTTGCAATACTTTTGCTGTGGTTAGCACTTGTATCCCATGACATATAGCTGCAACTGGCTTGTTTTTATCAAAAAAATATTTTGTGATTTCGATCACACGTTTATTTAACCGGATATACTCTGCAGATCTACCTCCTGCAATATAAAGCCCATCATATTCTTCTGGATTTACTTGGTCAAAGTCCTTATTAATAGCAAAATTATGACCACGTAATTCTTTATAAGTTTGGTCTCCTGTAAAATCATGAACTGCAGTTGGTACCACATCACCTTTCTTGCGATCTGGTGCGATTGCATCTACTTGAATTCCCACTGCGCCCATTGCTTGAAAAGGAACCATTGCTTCATAATCTTCTACGTAATCTCCAACGAGTAATAATACTTTCTTTGTCATGTATATCTATTTATATATGGATGTTTATATTAATCTAAGTTTCATTTCCCTTTTTGTTTTGCGAATTTTTGCTTCAAGTTCACTCCTATAGAGTGATGTTATGATTCCTTTTCCTTCTACAAAATTTTTAGTAAATTCTGGCAATGCAAATGTTCCTAAAATATCTGCCCCACCTTTTAACATTTTTTCTTCAGCCTGTAATAAAATTGATCTGGATTCATCTATAGTATCGCTTGTTGTCAGTAAGAAAACAGCTTTTTTAGTAAATAGTTTTTCCTCGTTTACAGGTATTATCCAATCGATATTATCTTCAAATGAAATTAAGATCAAATTAGCCCAATCTAATTGATCCACAAAATTTACAACTGGGATAGAAGAATCGATCTTATCAAAACTAGCTCTTGAAATAAGAGGTAGTTCAAACTCGTTTAAATCTAAGATTTTTATTTTATCATCAACTTCTTTATAATATTTAGAAACACTTTGAATGATTTTCCTGTTAATAGAATTCGATTTAAAACTACCTGCAATTGCTAGAATATTCATAGACTTAAATTTACGAATTCAAAGCGAGAAGTGGATATTATGTTTATATAAACTTTTTCCGAAAGTTCAAATTTTATAATTTACTTATCGTAATTGTCGTTTCTAATAGCCTGAAAATTTGTTAGAAAAAATTACTTGGCTTTTATTATAGCTTTTCCTTCTTTCCCGGGAGATCCGGAATAAATTTGTCCTTGAGGCAGACCTCTCAATCCAGGTGATGACATAGATATTCTGTCATAAATTTGACGAATTTCGCTATTCGGATTTACGCGTAAGCCGCCTGGTTGTACGTCGATAAATAGATAATGTTGAGATTTTTTATCTTTAGATTGAGGTACTACAGAAAGACTGTCATAGGTTATGTTTACATTTCCGCCATTGCCATTCGGGAATGTTTTGGTTCCGTTAAGGGCATCGATACCCCGTGCTAAAATAAAGAGTGATCCTAGTTTTTTGAAATTTACAGAGATATCAAAGTTGGTAGCATTGTTTTTACCGTCTTGCCCTACAATGACAACGTTATCACCGATTACTGCATAGCCTATTTCGATCTTTACATCTTTCTTTCCAAAAAAATCTAATTTAGATTTGTCGTTCATGATTAATGTATCAATCTTTAATACCAGGGAAGAATCTCTATTGTTAAATACCTTCTTTTTTTTCTTTTTAAGTTCCAGTTTTTCAATATGTTCAACATGTTGACTGAAACATACTGTTGAGCTAAAAAGAATGAATAAACTTAGTAAATATTTCATAATTATGTTCTTTAAGTTTAGTAAAGACAAATGAAAACATTAAAAGTTTAATTTTTAGAACCTAAATAATTAATTATTAATTGTGCCGTTTTTTGAGACGCACCGGGGGAGCCCATTTTTTCCCTTAGAATATCATAATTTTCTATTACACTTGCCCTATGTTCTTGATTATTAATCAGTTTGTCAACTTCATGAGCAATCTCTCTGGCATTACAATTTTTCTGAATAAGTTCAATTACAGATAGATAATTATTGATGAGGTTTACTAATGAAATCCATTGAATTTTGATTAAGGATCTGGCAAGCATTACAGAAATAGGATTGGCCTTATACACAACCACTTCAGGGACTCTTAGCAAGGCTGTTTCCAGGGTTGCTGTTCCACTAGTGACTACTGCAGCAATGGAGTTGTTAAGTAAGTCATAGGTTTGGTCAAACACGACCGGAAATTTATCTTGGTCAAAATAATTTTCATAATATTCTAAGTCAAAATTTGGAGCACCAGCAATAATAAATTGATGTCCAGGAAAATATCCTTGAAGTTTAATCATTTCAGGGAGAATATTTTCAATTTCCATTTTTCTACTTCCAGGAAGCAATGCAATAATAGGTCGTTGATCAAATCCGTTATTCTCTTTAAAATGTTCATTAAATTTATAACTCGAAATGGCATCTAATAATGGATTTCCTACATAATCAACTTCGAATTGAAACTGTTTATAAAAATCCACTTCAAAAGGTAGAATACAAAACATATGGTCAACGACCTTCTTAATTTTATACACTCTCTTTTGATTCCAAGCCCAAATTTTTGGTGAAATGTAATAGCAAACTTTTATCCCTAACTTCTTTGCAAATGAAGCAATTTTTAAATTAAATCCAGGAAAATCAATTAAAATAACAGTATCCGGCTTTTCTTTGAGGATATCTTGTTTTACTTTGTTGAGATTTTTATATATGCTTCTAAGGTTTCTAATAACTTCGATAAAGCCCATAAAGGCCATTTCAGAAGTGTGAATTAAGACCGGTTGACCTGCAGCTTTTTGCATCAAATCCCCTCCAACAACTCTGAATTCTGATTGTTGGTCCTTTTCCTTTAAAGAACTTATGAGATTTGCTCCGTGCAAATCTCCTGAAGATTCACCTGCAATAATATAATACTTCATTACCGAAAACTAATATTTATGATTCTATAATCTTAATTGTAAGATGCATTTAACCTTAATTTTACATAATTTTTTTTTTAAAATTAGATTCCGAGTTCAATTTGAAAAACACTACCCCATGAACTTTTATTGGTTTGATTGTTAAAATAACCATTTTTAAAAGTATATGATCCGTTAATTTGGAATTTCAATCGATGTGCTTTTATATATCGTGTTAATCCCAACTCAATGACTTCTGTCTGAGCTTCAAATTTTCTGATATCCTGGTGTGGCATAACATAAGTATATCGAGCCGCTATTTCATATCCGTGGTTCATTAAATAGGATGTTTGTTGATTAATACCCCATCCTTTAAATCCAAAAGTTTCCTCAGGGTCATCTGCCACAGTCATATTCAACGGATTATCTATGTCTCTACGCATGTATTCCGCTTGGTATGCAAACCCCATATATTTGAAGATTGCATCAGCAAAACTGGTTTTTAATGTAAAAGGATTTTGAACATATCTTCCTAATTGTCCTCCCTCTCTAATGGTATTATCATTGTAGCTATATCCACCGCCAATTGATAATTTAGGAGTAGGTTCTCTTTCTAAATCTCCTTCTGAATAATCTCCGGCATTGATAAAATCTCCAAGTGGTAAAAATTCGATTCTACCGGTATACGATAGACCTCCATCGGTCGAATTAGCCGGTCTACCTTCACCAGTAGAAATTGCCGCCTTAACATTAATGGGTATATTGCCCATTTTTTTACTTAAGTTAAAAGAGATTCCAAAGTCTCGATCCATCGTAAAATGACCATTAACAAGGGAACGATCAGCAAATTGTAAAGAACCTGAGGAGTTCACGCGTTGACGATTTCCTGGTAATTTATTTTGACCAAGAGACACATAAAAATCGTCTGTGAAATTGTAAAAAACTACAGCATCTCTAATAATGTTAGGAATACCTGTGTCGTCAAAATCTTGATCACTTCTTGTGAAAGCTAATTGGACCGAGTACGAAATTTTGGGTGTATAGATATAACCATCCATTCGCATCCGTAAGCGTCTAATTCTAGCGTCAAACTTACCGTTATCAATTTCATCTAGTCTATTGTTATATCCAATTCTATTTTGCATTCGAAATCGAAAATTTGCATAGAACAAAGAGTCATCCGATTTGTATTGAATTCCTTTAAAATTCAATATCGTGGCACGGTCATCTCGCTCTTGGGCAAAACCAATGGGAATGATACAAAAAAGTCCAAAAAGAGTTATAAAAAATTTAATATGTACGTTCATTTGGTGTAATTTAGATTGCTGGTTCTTGTTGGCTTAAACAATGAAAACTTCCTAATCCCCAAATAATATCTACAGAGTTTATTCCAATTACTTTTCTATCTGGAAAACATCTTTGTATAATACTAATTGCTTTTTCGTCATTGGCATCATCGAATGTTGGAACGACAACAACTTTATTCGCTATGTAGAAATTGGCGTAAGAAGCTGGTAGTCGTTGGTCTTCATGTATAACTGCAGAGGGCATAGGCAGTTCAATAACTTTTAAAGGGGTTCCATCCAGTAGAGTCATCTTTTTTAATGCCTCTAAATTTTCATTTAAAATATGATAATTAGCATCATTTGGGTCTTCTTCAACAACGGTTAACACGGTATCATGGCTAACAAACCTTGTGATGTCATCTATATGTCCATCGGTATCATCTCCAACGATTCCCTCCCTTAGCCATAAAACTTGTTCCTGACCATAATAATCCAACAAATACTTTTCGATTTCTTGTTTGGATAAATGTGGATTACGATTGTTATTTAATAGACAGGCTGAAGTGGTTAAAACAGTTCCTCGTCCGTTAAATTCTACCGATCCGCCTTCCATTACAATAGGAGGGTTAAACAATTGCAATTGAAATTCTTTAGCAATGAGCGTTGGTATCACATCATCCAAGTCATACGGCGGGTATTTTCCTCCCCAAGCGTTATACCCCCAATCAATTACAGCCTTTTTTTTAGTCTGATTATTGATCACAAAGGCAGGACCGTGATCTCGGCACCAGGCATCATTGGTTGGGTTATTGTAAAAACTTATATTCTCTAAATTTGCCCCACTTTCGATCAAATATTTTAGGGCAAATGTTTTCATTTGATCGTTTGCTACATTTATACGTACTTTTTGGTCTACGGAAACGTGCTTTATAAACTCAGAATAAGGCGTGTATATAGTGTCCATTTTCCCAGGCCAGGATTCCTCTTTATGGGGCCAACTAAGCCATAGAGCTTCTTGTTTTTCCCATTCTGCAGGGAAATAAAACCCCTGTGCTTTAGGTGTATCTTTTAAGCTGTAGTATTTTGAATTTATTAATGTCATTGAGAAATAAGCATAAAAAACCATACTCCATAAAAGTACAGTTTGAATAGGTTATATTTTAAAAATTAATTTTCGTCTATAAATCTTTTCGTGATTGGAGAGTAAGAATCTATTCTTCTGTCTCGAAGAAATGGCCAATGTTTTCGAATATAATCTGATTGCTTTAAATCTAATTCAACAACCTCAACCTCTTCAACTTCGTGGGATGCTAGATACAGTAATTTACCTTGGGCATCAGCGACAAAACTACCTCCCCAAAATTTCATGGCACCGTCTTGTTCATAGCCAACACGATTAACAGAAACAACAGGTACGCCATTTGCCACAGCATGAGAACGTTGGATTGTTTGCCAAGCATTGTATTGATCGGAATTGGTTTGTTCATCTTGATCGGTTGCCCATCCAATAGCTGTTGGATAAAACATAATTTCAGCACCCATTAATGTCGTAATTCTTGATGCTTCTGGATACCACTGGTCCCAACAAATTAATACACCGATTTTACCAAATTTTGTATTGAAAACTTTATATCCTAAATCGCCTGGTGTGAAGTAAAACTTTTCATAAAATCCTGGATCATCTGGAATATGCATTTTGCGGTACTTACCAAGATAGGATCCGTCAGCATCTAAAACAGCTGTTGTATTGTGGTATAATCCATGCGTTCTTTTTTCAAAAAGGGAAGCAACGATTACAATACCCAATTCTTTAGCAACCTCAGAAAGAGTTTCTGTGGATGGTCCGGGGATTGCTTCGGCCAAATCGAAATTTTCGTAATCTTCAACATCACAAAAATACAGGGAAGTAAAAAGTTCTTGCAAACAAACAATTTGGGCGCCTTTCCCAGCAGCCTCACGAATCTTCTCAATCGCTTTGTTCAGGTTTGCATGCTTGTTTTTAACACAGGACATTTGGACTAATCCAACTTTAACTTTGTTCATCTCAGAAATTATATGTTATCAAAACAAAGATACTATTATTTCGCAAAAGTGTCGTTGGAGACAAAAATTGGATTTTTTAAAAAACTGCATTTCATCTTATTTTTCATATGTTTTACGTTTAAAACTGATGTAAGATGAAATTCGTTTTTTTAAATTTTTGTTGAGAACATGAACCTCCTAGATTGTATTTAAACGTAAGACATTAACATTTTTTATTAAATATACCTGTTTTGTAAAGGAAAATATATATCCTAAATTAGCATATGCGAAAAATCATTCATATAGATATGGATGCCTTCTATGCTTCAGTTGAACAAAGAGATTTCCCTGACTTCAAGGGGAAGGCATTGGCTGTAGGTGGTTCACCAGATGGGAGAGGGGTTGTGGCTACCGCGAGCTATGAGGCTCGCAAATTTGGTGTTAAATCAGCCATGTCTTCTAGGATGGCTTTGCAATTATGCCCTCATATCATTTTTACAAGTCCGCGATTTGATGTTTACAAAGAAGTTTCTAATCACATCCGTGCAATATTTAAAAGATATACAGATTTAATTGAACCACTATCCTTGGATGAAGCTTATCTGGACGTTACAGAAGATAAATTACAAATTGGTTCCGCAATTGAAATAGCCAAACAAATAAAACAGGCTATATCCGATGAATTGAATCTTACCGCTTCGGCGGGAATTTCTGTTAACAAATTTGTTGCTAAAATTGCATCTGATTTCCAAAAGCCAAATGGATTAACTTTTATTGGTCCTTCAAAAATAATCAACTTTTTAGAAAGCTTACCAATCGAAAAATTCTTTGGTGTCGGAAAAGTTACTGCTAAAAAAATGAACCAAATGGGGATACATTTTGGCATCGACCTGAAACGATTTTCAGAACATGAAATGATTCAACATTTTGGAAAAACTGGGAAATTCTTTTTTCATATAGTCCGTGGTGAGGATGACAGACCGGTTAGAAATAACAGAGTGTCCAAATCTGTTGGTGTTGAGGATACGTTTAGCGCTGACTTAATTTTAATAGAAGATATGCAAATGGAGCTTAAATTACTCTGTGAAAAACTATCCAAGCGTCTTCGGACCAGTAATAAATTAGCGAGAACACTTGTTCTAAAAATCAAATTTTCAGATTTTTCCATACTTAGTCGAAGTAAAACACAAAACCAATATTTTAATAATACAGAAGATCTTTATTGTGTAGTAATTGAGGTCCTCGGTAAGTTGGATTTACAAGATAAGCGAGTAAGATTGCTTGGTGTAACGGCCACCAATTTTTATGATTTCGATTTAGATAGTGAGCAAAAAAAACAATTACGCCTTTTCTAATTGAAATGGATTTAGATGTTGAACTTTATCGGGGTTTAATCGAGCATAATTTTCTACCAATCTATTCATATAAAAGTTATTAATAACCAGTTGATCTTGTTGAACTAAATCATCTATTTCGGTTGCTGAATTATCATTGTCTATAAAGCCAATTGCATATACTTTATTCTCCTTATAATAAATAAAACTTTTTTCATTTGAGTTCCTCCCTTTTTCAACAATGACAAATGACCTCTTATGCTTATAAATAGAATCAATTGCAGCCTGAGCATGTTGATTATAATGGTTCACTTCTGGAAAATTAAAATCTTCATTTTGATGTTTATATTCTTTTGATTGCTTATTGGTGATTAGAAAACTACATAATCTAAAATCAAGAGAATTGTCCTGAATAAACTGCATCAAAAATTGAGTAGACTCAAGTACTGAATTAAAATAATATATAGGTTTTATGTTCTTTTTAAGTTGGCATACAGCTAGTCGGATATATCCTCTTTGATCTTCAAATGATATTAACCCATATTTTGGTTCGAATTTTTTTAATGCACTGTTATAAATAGGCCAGAGTCTCTTAATAAAATTGCATTCCATTAACAAGGCCATTAACTCTGTACCCGTTTCAAAATAACTGATATCACAAATTTCATTAATAAAATTTTGCCTTCGTTGATCTCCTTTATTCCCGGTGAGATGGGCGATGACTCTTTTCTTTAAATCTTTTGCTTTACCAACGTAAATAACCTTATCGGAGGTGCTTTTAAACAAATATACTCCAGTAGAATTCGGTAATTTTTCAATGAGTGTAGACGGAACATTTGTTGGTAATCTTTGCTCCTTTGTTTTTGCTAATTCAAGACTTTGGTTAAATAATTCTATATCTTGTTCCATCATCCTTTTGAGCAATTCGAGAGTTGCTTTAGCATCCCCATAAGCTCTGTGCCTATCCGTAATGTTTATACCCAAGAAATGACATAATTTCCCAAGACTATATGATGGTAAGTTCTTGAAAAACTTTCTTGATAGCCGTACAGTACATAATCTTTGCGATTTCCAGTCGAAACCAGCCCTTTTCAATCCTTCAAGGATGAATGAATAATCAAAATGTACATTGTGGGCTACAAATATTCTACCCTGTAGCAGTTGATGTACCTGATTAGCAATATCTGAAAATTTAGGGGCATTATTAACCATTTCATTGGTAATACCAGTAAGTGCTTGGATATGTAAAGGAATTTGTTGTTCAGGTTTCACCAGGGTTTTGTACTCCTGTGTTATACCTTGGCCATCAAAAATAATAATGGCTATTTCGGTTATATTGCTGGCTTCTGCATTACCGCCTGTGGTTTCTATATCGACTATGGCAAATTCAGGACTATTCATTAAACAAAAATAGAACTAATTATTTGATTGCTAAAATAATTAGTTCTATTTCTATAAGATTTTTAGTCAGCTCAGAAAATTGAGATTAATTTATAAGAGCTCAATTCCTTTGGATAGTAATTCTTCTTTTTTATTCGGATCCCAAATACTTACTTGAACTTGTCCAATATGTTGTAATTTCAACATAAACATACAAATTCGTGATTGTCCAATTCCACCTCCTATAGATTCAGGTAATTGATCACTTAATAGCATTTGGTGGAAAGTGAGATTCTGACGATCTAGGCTCTTACGGATCTCCAATTGTGAAAGTAAAGCTTTTTTATCTACACGAATTCCCATTGAGGATAGTTCAAAAGCTGTCTCTAATAATGGATTCCAAACTAAAATATCTCCATTTAACCCTCTATAGCCTAAAGAATTTTCGGTACTCCAATCATCATAATCTGCTGCACGACCATCATGTGAGAACCCATTTGAAAGTTCAGCGCCAATGCCATAGATAAAGACAGCCCCAAATTCCTTTGCAATTGCATTTTCTCGTTCTTTTGGCGTAAAATTTGGATATTTCATCAATAATTCTTCTGAAGATATAAAGTGTATTTCAGCAGGTAAAACGGCCTCGACCGATGGATACTGTTCAGAGACAGCTTGTTCGGTCCCGTATATTACAGAATAGATATCATTTACAATCTTTTTTAGGTAGTCTAAATTGCGCTCCTGAGCAGTAATGCATTTTTCCCAATCCCATTGATCGACATAGATCGAATGAATTGGAGAATAGTCCTCATCAGGTCTTAATGCACGCATATCAGTTAAGATGCCCTCGCCAGGTTCCATATCCAATTCTTTGAGACGAATACGTTTCCATTTCGCCAAAGAATGAACCACAACGGCACGTTGATCTGACAGAGATTTTATGGGAAAGGATACAGGACGTTCTATTCCATTTAAATCATCATTTATACCTGTGCCATCCAATACCACTATAGGAGAGGATACAGGTGTTAAGTGCAACACTTGTTTCAAGCGAGTTGCAAATGTTTCCTTTACAAACGTAATCGCTTGTTCTCTTTTTAAAATATGTCGTCCCATTAAATTTTACAACAAAATATATATTTTGTGATTTTATTAAGAAAAATCACGAATTCACAATCGAGTACAAAAATAGTAAAATGTTAATGATTTGAAGGTTTTATTAAGAAAATAATCTTAAAATTCGGTGTGTTTAATGAATTTGATCAATGCTTGTCTCTAATGCCTTTAAAATTGCACTCCCTTTTGTTAAACATTCAGCATACTCAAAATCTGCTTGAGCTTCGATTGTAATTGCACTTCCCGTATGGAAGGAGAGGTAGTTTCTACTTTTATTATAGAGTAAAGTCCTGATTACTACATTGAAGTCAAAATTTCCATTAGGAGCAAAATAACCAATTGCGCCGGAATATATCCCTCTTCTTGAGCTTTCATACTGCTCACAAAGTCGCATAGCAGATAATTTAGGAGCTCCTGTCATCGATCCAGCCGGAAAGGTATTTTTTATCACTTGAGTATCCGTCAAATTTTTGTCTTTTTGGCAACATACGGTAGAAATCATTTGATGTACGTGTTTGAATGTATAGACCCCTAGTTTTTCCCGAACTTCCACCGTTCCAGGTACTGCACTACGTGTTAGGTCGTTTCGGACAAGGTCCACAATCATTACGTTTTCTGAAATTTCCTTTATATTTTGTGATAAATGCCGTTTAAACAACTCATCCTCTTTTTGATTTAAACCTCTGGGTGCTGTTCCTTTAATCGGTTGAGAAATTAAGGTATTGCCTCTTTTTGCTAAGAATCGCTCCGGTGAAGCGCTTAATATATACTTGTCTTTTACTTTAAAAAATGAAGAAAATGGAGTAGGAGATAGTTCATTTAATGTTTCAAATAAATCTTCCGGATTGGTTATTTGGGCCGAATCATCATAGAATTCTTGACATAAATTAGCCTCATAAATATCCCCCAGCTTAATGTGTTCAATGAGTTTATTGAAGGCCTTGGTATACATATCTTTAGTCATTCGACTCTTTATATTTCCTGTATACTTGTTTTTGGCCCAAGAATCTGAAGTGTTTAGAATCGATTGATAAATATCGTGTGGATTGTCAGCTGAGATTTGAAGGTTCTCCGGGGTAAATTCTAAAAGAATTTCTGGAAGAAAAAAATAAGCGGCTGGAAACCCCAATAGATTTGGGTGCTGGCTTTGCAAATCCTCAATTTCGTTCTTTAAATCATAACTTAAAAATCCCGGTATCCATTGATCGGGATACTGGGATTTAAATTTTTCGATATCATGGAAAACATCACCGTTTTTTAAAGAGCCAAATTCATCCTTAGCACCAATGGCTAAAACAGCAGATAAGCTAGAATATTGATCTTGAAATCCATTTGATTGAAACAAGCATACATTGTCAAAATCTTTTGACCAGTTTAATGCTTTATGCAAGAAATCCTTACTATCAATCTCAAATATGGCTTTTGCCATGGCTGTTTATAATACTATAGTCTGAGTACGGTCAGGTCCTACTGAAAGATATTTAATAGGAACATTTAACTCTTTTTCTAAAAATGAGATATAATTCGCCAGTGCAACAGGAATTTCTTCTTTACTACGAATTCCAGTCAAATCTTGATTCCATCCGGTTATCTCCTGAAGAATTGGTTCAGGTTTATTGGTGATGATCTCATAAGGCATGTAATCTATTTTTTCTCCTAAATAATTATAATGAGTACAAACATAAATCTTCTCAAATGTATCCAATACATCCGCTTTCATCATGATTAATTCAGTTACTCCGTTAATCATGATCGCATATTTTAGTGCTGGAAGATCAATCCAGCCGGTACGACGAGCACGTCCTGTTGTGGCGCCAAACTCATGACCTAATTGACGTAGCTGCTCACCAACCTCATCTTCTAGTTCTGTAGGAAAAGGACCACTTCCAACTCTTGTCGCATAAGCCTTAAAAATACCATAGACTTCTCCAACTTTATTTGGGGCAATCCCTAATCCTGTACATGCACCTGCTGTGGTTGTATTTGAGGAAGTAACAAAAGGATATGAACCAAAATCAACATCCAATAAGGTTCCTTGAGCACCTTCCGCAAGAACGCGCTTTCCGTCTTTTAGGTATTGGTTGACTAAATGTTCAGAATCTACATGCGGAATAGATTTTAGGAATTCTATAGCATCCAAAAAGGCCTTTTCTTTTTCAGTGAAATCTGGAATTTCACCATAATGAGAAAGCATAGAAAGATGCTTTTGTTTTAATTTTTCATAACGCTCGTTAAAATCAGACAGTGTTGTATCACCAACCCGCAACCCATTTCGGCCAGTTTTGTCCATATAAGTTGGGCCTATTCCTTTCAGAGTAGATCCGATTTTACCTGCACCCATATTAGTTTCAGAAGCTGCATCTAACAATTGGTGAGTTGGTAAAATTAAATGGGCTTTACGAGCAATAACCAACTTTCCTTTTCCAACAGGATCAAATCCAGCTGATTTCAGGTTATCAAGCTCCCTTTTTAAAATAATTGGATCAATTACAACACCATTACCAATCAGGTTTAACGTATCTTCATTAAAGATACCAGAAGGGATTGTGTTTAAAACAAATTTCTTGTTATCAAACTCCAATGTATGACCTGCGTTCGGCCCACCTTGAAAGCGAGCAATTAAATCATATTTAGGACAAAAAACATCAACGATTTTTCCTTTTCCTTCATCGCCCCATTGCAAACCCAAAAGCACATCAACTTGCATATTATTTATTGAATTTTATTAGTTAAAATTTAATTTGTCTATTACCGAATGAAAATAAATGTTCGGAAAAAGGAATGACGTATGCCCTTTTCCGAACAAAGGTATATATTAATTTATCGAATGTTAAATTAATTTGAAATTACTGCTTCTTGAGAGGAAACATCCGAATTGAGTTTGCTTTTTCTGCAATCAGCGCAAATACCATATAAATTCAAGGAATGATGTTTAATGTCAAAATTCAATAAGTCACCAATCATCGATTGAATTTGATGTATACGAGGATCACAAAATTCGACAACCTTATTACACTCTATACAAATCACGTGGTCATGTTGCTTGTAGCCATAGGATTTTTCGAATTGTGCCATGTTCCGGCCAAATTGATGCTTTGTTACCAAATCACAAGAAACCAATAATTCTAATGTATTGTAAACTGTCGCACGGCTAACGCGGTATTTTTTATTCTTCATGTGTATATACAATGATTCCACGTCAAAGTGATCTGACCGAGAGTATATCTCTTCCAGGATTGCATACCGTTCTGGTGTTTTTCTCAGATTTTTGTTTTCTAAATACGCTTCAAAAATCTTCTTAACAGTTTCGTAATTTTCTCCCTGTTTCATGTGAATTATAGTGATTAAAGATTCAAATTTACCAATTTAGTATCGGATTCACTTCATTATTATGTCAGCATCTTGTAAGTCTTTAGTTTTCCGATTCATAGCGAGTTACACCGGTAATACCAGGGATTTGTTTCATATGAAGGATTAACTTATCAAGTTGTTCTGTATCATTTATAAATACCATTATATCTCCTTCGAAAATTCCTTCATTGCTTGAAATAGACAACGAGCGAATATTCACATTGAAATCATGAGAAATAACAGTAGTTATTTTATTGACCAATCCAACATCATCGATCCCAACAATTTTTAATCCTGTTAAAAAGGACAAATTGCTTGGTGAGGATGCCCATTTCGCTTTCAAAATTCTGTAACCATAATTTGCCATTAATTTAGAGGCATTTGGACAACTCGTACGATGAATTTTTATACCGTCATTTACTGTTAAAAATCCAAAAATATCGTCCCCAGGAATTGGGTTACAACACGGTGCAAGCGTGTAGTCGATTTTTTGAAAGTCGTCGCCAATTAGAATGGTATCATCCTTTTTATTGATTTTCTCAACTAACCCATTAATATGAGCTTGAAACTGATTTTGATTTGCATCTTCAGATCGTACATTTGCAACAAATTCTCTTAAATTTTTAATATCTAGAGTTCCTTTGGCAACATTATAAAATAAATCCTGGGAGCTGGGATATTTAAAGAAATTCGAAATTTTGTTAATATTATCTGTGTTATAGGTGATTTTAAGCGATTTTAGCTTTCGTTCAAGAATCTCCTTTCCATCCTCAGCAATTCGTCGTTTTTCTTCCTTTAGTGAAGATTTTATTTTGGACTTGGCCTTTGCCGTAACGACAAAATTTAGCCAATCTTCTTTAGGTGTTTGTTTGCTGGAGGTTATAATCTCGACCTGATCTCCATTTGATAAAGCATGACTTAAGGGTACAAGTTTATGGTTCACTTTAGCGCCAATACAAGTTGCCCCAATATCCGAATGAATTTCAAAAGCAAAGTCTAACGCAGTCGCACCATTAGGCAGTTGAACTAATGTCCCTTTTGGCGTGAAAATATATATTTCATCAGAGAACAAATTCATTTTGAAATCGTCAATGAAATCCATCGCGTTAGATTCAGGGTTACTTAAAATATCCCTAACCTTCTGAATCCACTGGTCAAGACCATTATCAGAATTAGATTCCTTGTATTTCCAGTGGGCTGCAAATCCTTTTTCTGCAATTTCATTCATGCGTCTAGTTCGAATCTGGACTTCCACCCACTGTCCTCTTGGTCCCATCACTGTAGTATGTAATGATTCATAGCCATTCGCTTTTGGTGAAGATATCCAATCACGCAATCTGTCCGGATTTGGCCTGTATAAATCTGTGACTATAGAATACACTTTCCAGCATTCGGTTTTTTCTTTTTCATCATCAGTATCAATGATTATTCGAATGGCAAATAAATCATATACCTCTTCAAAAGGAATCGATTTTTTTCGCATCTTATTCCAAATTGAGTGAATAGATTTAGGCCTTCCTAAAACCGAGGCGTGTATCCCTTCCTCTGTCAATATTTCTTGAATCGGACCAACAAAGCCCTTTACAAACTTTTCCCTTTCCGCCTTTTTTTCATTTAATTTTTTAGCGATAAATTTATACGTATCAGGATCTGTAAATTTCATAGATAAATCTTCCAGTTCTGATTTGATCGCGTATAATCCCAATCTATGGGCTAGGGGGGCGTAGAGATAAATGGTTTCGGAGGCAATTTTTAATTGCTTATGGCGGGCCATAAATTCCATTGTCCTCATGTTATGAAGCCTATCAGCCAGTTTGATCAAAATGACGCGAACGTCATCGGCAAGTGTCAATAACATTTTACGGAAATTCTCAGCTTGCATGGAACTATTAGGATCAAAAATTCCAGAGATTTTTGTTAATCCGTCGATAATTCTGACCACCTTTTTTCCAAATTGCTCTTCAATCTCTTGAAGGGTAACACTGGTGTCTTCAACAACATCATGAAGCAACGCACAAACAATCGAGGTCGTTCCGAGTCCAATTTCTTCTGCGGCGATCTGAGCTACAGCAATAGGGTGATAAATGTAAGGTTCTCCAGATTTCCGACGCATGTCTTTATGACTCTCTAAAGCAAGATCAAAAGCCATTCTTATCTGTTGTTTATCACCTTTCTGTAGAGTGGGTTTACAAGCTCTTAATAGAGCGCGGTATCTTTTACGGATTTCCTTATTTTCAGCCTCAATATCAATCACATATTCTTCCATAAAACTTCCTGATTGTTGCTATGTAAATTACATTTTTATTTGCTATATTTATTGAGCAAAAAAATATATTGATTTTTATATTATTAGTGAAGTATAAATATAAGGAACATTTTTGATAAATAATCGAAAGAGAATAATAATTTGAGGATGTGTGGCGCTAAAATAAAGTGGGTTTTTTACTTATTTTTCGTGTTTACGAATCCAATTTTTGTGAAGGGTCAAACCTTAATAAAACCACAATATGGAGGAGGTAAACCTGAGGTTGTAGAACATTATGCAACAAGCACTTTGGACAATGGTGAAGTGGTTCCATGGTTTCCAATTGAAGAAGTAGTAATTCGTGCTGTGCGACCTTGGAAAAGTGAGACCGAGCGGCAAGAATATCTACGTTTAAAACGGAACGTTATTCGTGTTCTTCCTTATGCCATATATGCACAAAGAAGATATGATCAATTGGATAGAGATTTAGCATTAGTGAATAACCATAGAGAGGAAAAACGTCTAATTAAAGCTTGTGAAGAGGAAATTAAAGATAAAATTACCTCTGAGGTGAAAAATCTTAGTGTTTCACAAGGAAAAATTCTTATTAAATTAATTGAACGTCAAACTGGAAGTACCAGCTATGAATTAGTAAAAGATTTAAAAGGCGGAATTTCAGCTTTTGTTTACCAAGGTGTCGCTAAAATTTTTGGTCATGATTTGAAAAGCACCT
Organism: Sphingobacterium sp. GQ94; assembly: GCF_059758715.1. Taxonomy (NCBI): domain Bacteria; kingdom Pseudomonadati; phylum Bacteroidota; class Sphingobacteriia; order Sphingobacteriales; family Sphingobacteriaceae; genus Sphingobacterium; species Sphingobacterium sp. GQ94. The sequence continues at coordinate 368,780 of NZ_JCAXEC010000002.1, read as the reverse complement.
ATGATCCTAGGGAAGAATTTGTAATTGAAAATATTATCAGGGAATACGAACGTATTCGTCCAATGCCTAACCCCTAATCGCTTACAGGTAAAAGTAGCTACCCAAAGCACATGCAGATAGGTTAAGCTTTTACATTTTATAATCGATTTCAGGTTTATTTATAGAGGTCCTTACAAGTACATGTCATGATATGCGCATCATATGTAATGCCTCCCAATGGTCTAAAAGTGCGTTTGGTTTTCTTATCCAATTTATACGCATAGGCAACTTTTGTAAATGCGCGTACAAGCATTTGGGAAGAAAGATCAAACTCACCTATGTAGGAGTGGTAAAGTTGGTAATGGAGTTCGAATTTATTGAAAATACGCTTTTCCCATGCGACTTCAGAAATCGCATCGCAGCAAGGTGTGTTTCCAGAAGCAAGGCTGCTTGTTGAGCTGTTGGAAGCAATTTTACTTTCAATACCAATTTCACAATACGAATATACAAGTTAATTATATGTCTAAAAATAATAGCTAATTAAACTAAAAAATATAGTAATATTTCAATTTTAAAATTAGGGGGTAGCTGCTTTCCCTCCCACACACCCTTAGGCGATGAGTCGGTTTCCGCAGCATTTTTATGAATAAAACAGTTTATGATTTTGAAGCATTAGAATTTAGTGGACAAAAAAGGTCGCTTCGAGATTTTGAAGGTAAAGTGATCCTTATTGTTAATACAGCTAGTAAATGCTTTTTCACAAAGCAGTACAAAACATTAGAAAATTTATATAAAAAATATAAGGATTTAGGCTTCGAAATATTAGCATTCCCGTCCAATGATTTTCGCAATCAAGAACCCTTAACTGGTCGAAATCTGGAAACGTTTTGCCGTATAAATCAACAAGTGACCTTTCCTGTTTTTAAACGCATACATGTCATTGGCGAATTTAAGGATCCTCTTTATCAATATCTAACCAATAGCCAAGAAAATGGGAAAATTGATTCATCCCCAATGTGGAATTTTCACAAATATTTGATCAATAAACGCGGTGAAGTTGTTGACTATTTTTATTCCACCACCTCGCCAATGTCAAAGAAAATTCATAATAGGATAGAAGAACTACTAACCAAACCCATTTAATATCAATTTTTGTACTTTTAGAAAAAAAAACATGAAATTAGATCTATTGGTATTGACTGTTCATCCTGACGATGCTGAATTAGGGGCATCTGGCGTAATTGCGAAGTATGTAGCATTAGGAAAAAAAGTAGGGATCATTGATCTTACTCAAGGTGAATTAGGCACACGTGGATCTGCACAAACTAGGCACCAAGAAGCTCAAAAAGCAGCGCAAATATTAGGGGTGGCGGTTCGCGATAATCTAAAACTTCGAGATGGTTTTTTTCAAAATATAGAAGAATCTCAATTAATTATAATTCAAGCAATTCGTAAATATCAACCTGAAATTGTTATTACTAACGCTCTGCAGGACAGACATCCTGATCATGGACGAGCCAGTAAACTTGTTTATGATTCCTTATTTTTATCTGGTCTGAGAAAGATTGAGACCTATATTGATGGGGAATTACAAGAACCATTTAGACCAAGACTGCAATTGCAGCTTATTCAAGATCAATATATAAGTCCTGATATTGTTATAGATATAACTGATTATTGGGATATTAAAGAGCAATCCATTTTAGCCTATACTTCTCAGTTTAATGTTGAATCGAAGGATGATGAGCCAGAAACTTATATATCTAATCCAGATTTCATGAATTCAACACGTGCAAGAGCTATTGAGTTTGGTAGATCGATTCAAGTTAAGTATGCTGAAGGATTTACATGCAGAAAAATATTGGGAGTCAAGGATTTATTTGAATTAATTTAAATTATAATAGCTAATTACCGTTGAATTATTGTTTTTTAAAATAAGCACGAATTTCTTGTTCATCTTTTTTGATCTGTTTTTGCAATAAATCCAAGTTTTCAAACCATTGATCATGACGAATAAAGCTTAGGAATTTCATTCTTATGGTTTTATTATACAAATCTTCATCAAAGTCTAAAAAGTTAACTTCGATTTTTCGACTCATACCATCAACAGTCGGCCTAGTTCCAATATAACACATGCCTTTTGCAATACGCTCCGGTTTTGGCTTTGAATATTCTCCTGTACTTGTACTTATGGAGTTAGAATATACCTCAGCTTCGACTGCATAAATTCCATACGCTGGAATTAGTTTATGTGTTTCTCGAACTTGTAGGTTTGCGGTTGGAAAACCGATTTCTCTTCCAATTTGATCTCCGCGAATAACAGTACCTGTAAGTTCAAACGGGTAACCTAAATATTTATTGGCTGTATCAATGTCCCCTTTTATCAAGGATTCTCTAACACGAGTAGAGGAGACCGCGACATCCTCAATATCTTGTTCTGGTATTTCTTCTACAGAATAATCAAAAATTTCAGCATTATGGATTAAATCTTTAATAGTGCCTCCACGATTTTTACCAAAATGATGGTCATATCCAATCACAATTTTCTTGCAACCAATTTTATTGACCAGGACATTTGAAATATATTCTTCAGGGGACTGATTTGAAAAATCTCTTGTAAATGGGGTAATAATAAGATGATCAATTCCAGCCAAAGCTAATCGCTCTATCTTTTCTTCAATGTCATTAATCAAGCGTAATGAATCATCATCTGGATTGATTATAAGCCGGGGATGAGGATAGAAGGTTAATAAAACTGTTTCTCCTGTATTATCCTTAGCTAATTCAGTTAGTTTGTTTAAAATCTTTTGATGTCCAACATGAACTCCGTCAAAGGTTCCAATGGTAACAATAGCATTTTCCAGAGATTGGAATTCATCTAGATTTCTATATATTTTCATTAATAATTTTCTAAAGCCGTGAATTAAATTTGTTGATTTTTTAGTGCTCTAACACGCTCTATTAATTCTGGAAGGTTCCATGCATCTTCAACTTTAAAATCTCCACTTTTAGTCCTTCTTAAACTAGAGAGGTGACCACCGACCCCTAAAGCCTGACCAAAATCATTTGCTATCGAACGAATGTAGGTGCCTTTGCTGCATTTAATTCGAAAATAAACCAAAGGCATTTCAACCTTTTCTATCTCAAACTCCATGATATTCACCGCCCTTGATTTGAGTTCAACCTCTTCACCTCTTCGTGCTTTTTCATACACTCTCTCACCATTTATTTTTATGGCTGAATGGGCTGGAGGAAACTGAAATTGTTCACCTATAAATAATTGTGCAGTGGCATATATTTGCTCTTCTTTGAGTTTCGAAACATCAAAGCGCTGGTCAACTTCAGTTTCAAGATCATAAGATGGGGTAGTAGCTCCTAAAGTTATAGTTCCAATATACTCTTTATCCTGGGCTTGATAACTATCAATTTGTTTGGTCATTTTGCCCGTACATATGATTAGTAATCCAGTTGCAAGCGGATCTAATGTCCCAGCATGGCCAACTTTGACTTTCATGGGTTTAATGCTATTTCTTAATTTACCAACTACATCGAAACTAGTCCAGGTAAGTGGTTTATCTATTAATAATAATTCACCCTCAGCAAATGAAAATGAATGCTGATCGTGATCATTTTGTTTGTTTTCCATTAAACTATGTTAATTATCAAAGATCTTAAATGTATCGAGTTAATAGCGACCAGAACCTCTGAAATTTTCTGCAAAAATAATAAAAAGATGTGAGATATCACTTTTGAAAAAAATGACACAAATTAATACAGGATTATAAGGAATAATTGGACGGAAGCAGATACGAATTGCCTTAGCTTGTAATCTATTTAAGCCTGATTGATTACAATAAGAAAAAGATCAATAAGGCAATTCCGATAACAATTCTATACCATCCCCAAAATTTGAAACCATATTTAGTCAATACACGAATAAAAGTCTTAACCGCTATTAAGGCAACGACAAATGCAACGATATTTCCAAGAATAAATACAATTATATTTTCATTTGAGGATAAAATCATTTCGTACCCCTTTTGAGCTTGATCAGTTCCTTCTCCCCATGTTTTTATAAAGATAGAATAAACTGTCACAGCCAACATAGTTGGTACCGCCAAAAAAAAGGAGAATTCTGCAGATGATTTTCTATCTAATCCTTGAGTAAGACCTCCGATGATGGAGGCTGCCGATCTAGATGTTCCGGGCATCATTGCCAAACATTGCCAAAATCCAATTATTAATGCTTTCTTAACGGGAATTTCTTTCTCATCTGTAATTTTTGGATTCTTGAACCATTTGTCGACAAACAATAAAACAACCCCACCTAATACTAAAACGATAGAAATTGCAATTTGATTACCCAAAACAGCTTCTATTTTATCATCAAGTAATTTCCCAAAAAATAATGCAGGTATAACTGCGATGGCTAGTTTATAATAAAATTTTAGGTTTTTAAAATCAAAAAATTTCTTCCAATATAATACCACAATAGAAAGAATAGCACCGAATTGGATGGATACTTGGAACATTTTAAGATATTCACTTTCTTGCATCCCTAATAAGGCTGCTGCAAAACCCATATGGGCAGTGGACGAAATTGGTATATACTCCGTTAATCCTTCAACAATTGCCAGGATAATCGCTTCTAAATAACTCATTAATACTTTACGCTTTGTTTTTAGGTTTATATAAAATGGCTACAAATCCTAAAGCAAAACCTAAGATTACAATAATTGGTGCTAATGTAATTTTAGTAAAACTATAAATATCTTCAGTACCCATCATCAGTAAAAAACCAACTACAACAACAAGAATACTTGCAATAAAAATTTGGTAATTTATTTTTTTAAATACGAATTGGCCCTTTGTAATCTGGGATGGAGTTTGTTTATTTTTTTTAACTGTTTGGCTCATTTTTGTCTATTTAAAAATTTGATTAACGGTATAAACTTGCTGATTTAGCGCGTAAATATTTCGTAACGGCAAAATAAGTACTTGCTCCAGAGATTAGTATTCCCAAAGCAAGAACAATAACAAAGATCATGGCAAATTCAAACCAATCCCTTAAAAATACCAATTCAGGAATTTCTCTTTGGGCTACCTGAAGAGTGAGGATTAACAATAATATGGCAATCAAGGAACCTATCAATCCGTGTGCTATACCGTAAAGGATATAAGGTTTACGAATAAAACTCTTTGTAGCTCCGATTAATTGCATACTTTTTATTAAAAAACGTTGCGAATAAATAGCCAAACGGATGGTGTTGTTAATTAGGGCTACAGCAATAATTAATAATATTATAGTAAAAGTCAGTATTATAATACCAATAACGCGGATATTTTTATTGACCATATCAATTAGCGATTCCTGATAAATAACTTCTTTAATTCGACTATTCTTTCCTATTTTATCTATGAAACTCTGAATACTATCGGTATTTGCATATTGTTCCTTCATGTAAATATCAATTGAAGGTAACAATGGGTTATGTCCCAGATAATTTACAAAGTCTTCTCCTAAATCTTCTTTCAAGTTTTTTGCTGCAAGCTCTTTACTCACATATTCAGAGCGTAAAACATAAGGGTCTTTCTCCAAATCTTTCTGCAAGGAAAGAACATCTCCTTCATTCACATTGTCGTTCACAATTACGTTAAGCACAATATTTTCCTTAACATAACGAGAAAGATTTTTAGCATGTACTAAGATTAGACCTAATAACCCCGTCATTAACAATACCAGTGCGACACTGATTACTGTTGATACATATACGGATTTAGTTTTTTTTCTTGGTGAGCCTTGTTCGATCACTGACATATAATAATATCTAATAGATTTGATGCGAAAGTAAGGAATTTGGATGATTCATCGAAATTTTCACTCTCCTAATTTCTAACAACGAATATCAGAAAATATTGCATAGAATAAAAAACTTTTCTACTTAATTTCCCGTAAAATAGCTATTTTCGCAATTCTAAAGTACAATTCTTTTACATATAATGGAGTATACTCATCAATCTATCGAGCAGAAGTGGCAAAAATTCTGGGCTGAACACCAAACGTTCAAAACCTCTGAATCAACTGAAAAACCAAAATATTATGTTTTGGATATGTTTCCTTACCCTTCAGGTGCAGGTTTGCATGTAGGTCATCCACTGGGATATATTGCTTCTGATATTTATTCGCGTTACAAACGTCTCAAGGGATTCAATGTTTTGCATCCGATGGGTTATGATTCGTTTGGTCTTCCTGCAGAACAATATGCAATTCAAACCGGACAACATCCTGCAATAACAACACAGACCAATATAGAGCGGTATAGAGAACAATTGGATAATATTGGTTTTTCATTCGATTGGTCACGTGAGGTACGCACCTCTGAGCCTACTTATTATAAATGGACTCAATGGATATTTATGCAGTTGTTTGATGCTTGGTACAATAAATTATCTGATAAAGCGGAACCAATTTCCACCTTGATTCAACATTTTGAAAAATTTGGATCAGATGGAATTCAGGCAGAAGCTGATGAAGAAATTTCAAACATCAGCCCCTCGGAATGGAAATCGTTTTCGGAAGAAGAAAAACAAAGGGAACTCCTAAAGTATAGACTAGCTTATCTTCGAGAAAGCACTGTAAATTGGTGTCCTGAATTGGGAACTGTTTTGGCCAATGATGAAGTAATCGGTGGCGTTTCTGAACGGGGTGGTTTTCCTGTTGAACAGAAAAAAATGATGCAGTGGTCTATGAGAATCACCGCCTATGCTGATCGTTTGCTCAATGGATTGAGTACGATAGACTGGCCTGAACCCTTAGTTGAGATGCAAAGGAATTGGATTGGTAAATCTGTGGGGGCTAGCGTCAAATTTCCAGTTCCATACCTTGGTACCACAATCGATGTTTTCACTACCCGGCTTGACACGATTTATGGTGTAAGTTTTATTGTTTTGGCTCCTGAGCATGAGCTAGTTACTGCTTTAACTACTACATCTCAAAAACCTGATGTAGAGATGTATATAGATAAAACTTCTAAAAAATCTGAATTGGACAGATTGGCGGATACCAAAACCGTATCAGGGGTATTTACGGGGTCTTTCGCAAAACATCCATTAACTGGAGAAGATGTTCAAATCTGGATAGCAGACTATGTTCTAGCGGGATATGGTACAGGAGCTGTCATGGCAGTTCCATCCGGAGATCAACGCGATTATTTGTTTGCAAAAAAATTCAGTTTACCAATTGTTGTTATTTCAGATTCACAAAATATAACAGAAGCTGCTGACCCAAATAAAGACGGTAAATACATTAATTCAGGAATCATTAATGGCTTAACATACCAGCAAGCATTACCTGTTTTAGTAGAAAAATTAGAAGAATTAAAATTAGGGAAAGCAAAAATCAACTTCCGAATGCGGGATGCTATTTTCGGACGCCAACGGTATTGGGGAGAGCCAGTTCCTGTTTATTTTAAAAACGGTTTGCCTTATTTAATTAGACCAGAGGAATTGCCATTATTATTACCTGAAGTTGATAAATATTTACCTACCGAAACCGGAGAACCTCCCTTGGGTAGAGCTGAAAATTGGAAATATCATAATCAATACGAATATGAATTAAGTACTATGCCCGGCTGGGCTGGTTCGTCGTGGTATTGGTTCCGTTATATGGATCCCTTGAATCAGGAAAGTTTTGTTTCAAAAGATGCTGTTAAATATTGGCAGGCTGTCGATTTATACATTGGTGGTTCTGAGCATGCTACAGGTCACTTATTGTATTCACGCTTCTGGAATAAATTTTTGAAAGACTTAGGTTATCATGATCAGGAGGAGCCCTTCAAAAAGTTAATCAATCAAGGAATGATTCAAGGAAGATCAAACTTTGTTTATAGAGTAATTGACGATCAAGGCAAGGGCACTAATCAATTTGTTTCTTTGGGATTAAAAAAGGATTACAATACAGTTCCTTTACATGTCGATGTCAATATAGTTCAAAATGATGTTTTAGACCTTGAGAAATTCAAATTATTTAGATCTGATTATGCCGATGCACAATTTATTTTGGAAAACGGGAAATATATTTGTGGAACAGAGGTTGAAAAAATGTCAAAATCTAAATTTAATGTTGTCAATCCAGATGACATCATTAGCCAATATGGCGCTGACACACTTCGTCTATACGAAATGTTTCTTGGGCCATTGGAACAAGCAAAACCTTGGAATACAAATGGGATAGAGGGTGTATACAAGTTTCTGAAAAAAGTTTGGCGTTTATTCCATAACTCAGAAGGTGAGTTTCAGGTATCACAAGAAGAACCGACTAAAGCAGAATTCAAAGCGTTACATAAAATTATCAAAAAAGTTGAAGACGACATTGAGCGTTTTTCATTTAACACCTCGGTCTCGGCTTTTATGATTTGTGTCAACGAATTAACCGAATTAAAAACAAATAAACGTGTTATACTGGAGGATTTGATTATATGTTTAGCTCCTTATGCTCCGCATATCTCAGAAGAATTATGGGCAAAATTGGGCAATCAACCCGGTTCAATCTCGTATGCTAATTATCCTGTATTTAATGCAGATTATTTGGTTGAAAGCGAATTTGCGTATCCGGTTTCTCTAAATGGTAAGATGAAGATGAACCTATCTTTGCCTTTAGATCTTGACCAACAAGCTATTGAGACTATTCTAAAGGAGAATCAAGATATACAAAGAATTTTGGACTCAAAATTAATTAAAAAGGTAATTTACGTAAAGGGCAAGATTATCAATATAGTTGTTTAATCCAATCTCAACAACAAGAGGGACATATCAAATATATCCCTCTTGTTGTTAGAAATAGATAATATCCAAAGCGAACTTATTTCAATAACATTGCTTCTTTATGGAGCAAAATTTGTTTATAACTCAATGGTAAGTTTTTTAATATATGTTCATGAAAGGGTGACGGGATAAGGACTTTAATAGTGAATTTTTCCATCGGGATAAAAAATAAAATCCCATGTTCAACAAATTTTTCGTCAGTAATTAATGTGTATTTCTCTGCTTTATCATTAATTCGATTTAAAGATTCTAGCTTTTTAATTATTTGCAACATACTGCTATTTTTCTTCGTGAAATACTAAAATCGGTACTTTAGAGTGGAAAGCAAGGTTATTACTCGTACTGCTTTTAAATAACCTGTCGAAAAAATTTCGATTTCTTTTTACCACGGCTAATATATCTACATTATTTTCCAAAAGGTAATTAATGATCGTATTTTCTACACTTTCGACCTCATCTAAAAGGATATAATTTATTGGGTCTTCCGAAAACTCTTTTTGCCACAATTCGCTTTGGTATAGCACATCTGCAACTTTATCCCTATTCAAAATATGTAAGCAGTCTATTTTAGCATTTACAGCCTTAGCCATAACCATCATTTCATTTAATGCTGATTTGTCTTTTTCTCGAAATAATGTTGTGAAAACAACCTTTTTAATTCCTTGAAACTTGGCATGTGGTGGTACAGCTAAAACTGGTTTTTGAATTGATCTAATGACATTTACTGTATTTGTGCCAATAACTTTAGACAAGAAGCCAGATTCACCATGGGTACCCATTACTACCAAATGAATATTTTCCTTTTCTACAATGTTCTTCACAACAGTTGCCACTGGTCCCTCTTCAAATAAGAATATTAAATCAACTTCAGATAGCCCTTCTGAATTAGCAATATCACGTAATAACTGTGTCTTTTTTTTAAACAATTCAAATTGATTAAGTTCAATAGTTTTATAAACATCCGATAAAATTTGAGGTTGTCCACCATGCGCTGCCGATAATACCGGTTCCTGGTAGCTATACAATACATACACTATACCATCAATGGATTTAGCTATATTTAAAGCATATGAGAAAGCATTAGTAGCAATCTCCGAAAAATCTGTGGGAAATAAGATAGCTCTCATGTTTATCAATTTTGTGTTTGTTAAATTTACTCAATTTTCAGATAAACACTTTATGATATTTATCATTATTTTAAACAGATTGTAGCATAAAAAGGTTTTAAATCGTATATAAATTTATAATAAGACATGGGAGTTAAAAATATGATTAAATATTTAATAAATCCGTAGGATATCTAAGGAATATGCATATTTGGTAATCATTAGACATCAGTGGGGATTTTTAAAAAAATACTGAATAACCAGGTGCCATTGAGCTTAAGAGCCTCTTTGGAGGAATGTGCTGTGCTCAATTCAGAAAAAAGTAAGGCATACATCTATAAAAAGTTTTATGGTTACATCATGGCAATTGTTATTCGATATATGAAGCATGAGATGGAGGCAGAGGAAATAGCAAATGAGTGTTTTATAAAAATCTTTAATAAGGTGTCCACATTTAATTTGCAAGACGATCCTATCATTTTGGAAAAAACATTTAAAGCTTGGATCGGCCGTATTGCTGTAAATACGTCAATAGATGCTTTAAGAACCCGGAAGCAAATGTATATGCTTGATGATTTAAACAATAGTGAAATGATGCATTATTCAGTTGAAAATGATAGTCAATTGGAATACAACGAAATATTAAATTTGATCCATCAGTTACCAGATATTCAACGCGCTATTTTCAACCTGTATGAAATTGAGGGCTATTCACATGAGGAAATTGGCAAACAGTTGAATATACCGGAAAGTACCTCTAGAACTTACCTTACACGAGCCAAACAGAAACTTCGTAAGTTATATATTAGTCTCATGAATTTAGAAAACATTCAATCCTGATTCGCACAGAAAATGGAAAGTAAAAATAAAAAAGAAATCGTAGAGCATATCGTTGATCAGCTGAAATCGATCGATGATCTTCCTTATCGAGAAGGAGCTTGGGAAAATTTTAAAGTTCAGCAAGTACCGTCTACCATTAAGAAAAAATACCCTTTTTATTGGGTAGCGAGTGTTGCTGCAATTTTGGTGGCCGGAATCTTCCTATTAGAATATCTACCCAATAGCGAAACACAAAACGATAGTTCTTTATCGAATAATCAAGTTCAACAGAAAAAAAATGAAGCAATTATTGATTATGAGAAAAAAGATAATCCAGTTAATGGATCAATTTTTCAAAATGATGGACTTACCGATGGCTTAAATGAATTTAATTCCCAGTCTAAGTACAGTTCAGCTAACACAAAACAAATAGCGAGACTTAATGTAGAAAATTCGACTTCTCAAAACATTATTCTTAATGAGTTAATTCCTACAACGGAATTAAAAAGAGTAGATATATTGAATAAGAAACTTAGTATTAAAATTGATGATCAAGAGAATCATGTAGTTACAGATGATCCAAAGAATCAGATATTAGCTTATCAGGGAAATAGAAACGATGTATCTTATGGCAAAAATGAGCTGACGCTTAAAGAGCGTAAATTCAATTTTAATGAACGATTTGATTTAGGAGCCTTTATTTCTCCGAGTACGACAAATGAAAATTTTAACCTTGGTGCTGGTTTGCTCCTTTCTTATAATATTAATAAAAACTTAAGTCTTCGAACTGGTTTAGCCTTTAATCGCTATGAAGTTGGCTCTATGAAAGACCCAATCCTCAATTCTGAAACTCAGGTTTATGCTAGTAATGAATCTGTTGAAAGGATTTCTGCTGATGGGTTGACACAATTCAGTATGAATAAGGCTTTAGTTATTCCCAACATCAACGCAATCACCGGAAATGTTCAGGCTTTTGAAGTACCTCTTGAATTGACGTTAAAATTCAGCAAAGGACTGTATGCGTCTTCTGGATTAGTTTATGCCATCGTATTAGATCAAAATAGATATGCTCATTATATAGAAAATGCAAATTCTAAACTGTTTACGGAGGGGTTACCTGAAAATGAATCGGAGATGCAGTCAGCGATTAAACAAGTCTCGAAATCTCTAAAAACAGATGAAGAAAATGTCAAAACTAATGGTTTCGGCGGTTTTGTAAATTTCTCCCTAGGAAAACAGATGAGGGTTAAGAAATCATTTTCTGTTTCAGTTGAGCCTTTCTTAAAATTACCAGTAGGCAACTTTAAGACAGCTGATATGAATTACACCAATGGGGGAATTCGGATAATTACTAATTTTTAATCCTTGTTTTAAATCTGATCAATTCGAATATATGCCATACCTGCAGCAATGGCTCCTTGCACACCAGGGTCACCATCCTCAAAGACTAAACAATCTTTAGGGTCTAATCCGATGTTTTTAGCTGCTAATAAAAATGGCTCAGGGGAAGGCTTACCGTTTGGTGTGTCTCCGGCACAAACTAAAGTTTCAAATTTTCCAGTAATGCCAATAACCTGTAACGTAATATTTAAGGTAGATCTGCTTCCACCAGAGACGATACCTATTTTGTGGGTTGATTGAGATTCCATTAGAATCGCCCTGACGTAATCAATTGCCTTCGTATCCTGAATATAGCGCTCAATGAAAATTGTAGATTTCCGTTTCGAAAAAACGTTTAAATCAAATTCTACTTCATATCTTTTAGTTATCTCCTTTGCCACGGCAATTGTAGGCCATCCAGCTGTTTCATCAATTAGATCAGGGTTTAAATCAATACCGTATTCCAAAGCTGTAGCGACATATGCCGCTTTGTGAGCATGAATATTATCGGCCAAAGTGCCATCTACATCAAATAAAAGACCCTTAAAAGAAGAGGATAGGGATTTCAATTTGATGTACTTTTTATAAGATGATTCTGTCATGGTACAAAAATAAGAAAGTCTCCTAAAATCGGAGGCTTTCAGGATTATATCTTTGGCGATTTACGTCTCTTCAATTCTTTAATAATTAGACTTAATTCACGACCAGTTTGTCCTCCAACTGATGTGTTTTCCTGCGCTCTACGAAATAAATAGGGCATTACTGCTTTAACTGGACCATAAGGCATGTATTTGGCAACATTATATCCAGCGGCAGCAAGATTAAAAGAAAGGTTATCTGACATACCTAACAATTGTGCAAAAAATACGTTCGAGTGATTTAATGGTATATTTCTTTTTTGCAATTCTTCAGATAAAATACGACAGCTTTCTTCATTATGTGTACCGGCCATCAAGCCGATTTGATCAATATGGTCTAGACAAAAATGAATGGCTTGATTATAATCTAAATCGCAATTTATCTTGGTTGATTGAATAGGGGACTTATAGTTATTTTCAGCGGCCCGCTCGCGTTCTATTTCCATGTAAGCGCCGCGTACAATTTTGGCCCCAAGATGAAAGTTTTGTGTTTTAGCATAAGCAAAATCAGCTTTTAAAGAGGCCAATTTGTCACTTCTATAGAGTTGATAAGTGTTGTAAACAATGGGTTTTTGAACATTGTACTTTTCCATCATGTCTCTGGCAATATCATCTATTGTGTCTTGAATCCAGGAATGCTCAGCGTCTATAAGCACACGAATGTCAGATTCAAAGCACGCTTTGCATATTTCATTACATCTATTTAATAACCGATCATATTCTTGCTCCTCCTGGAGACTTAAAGCTTCTTTTGCATCAATCTTGGCTAAAAGATCAAAACGTCCTAAACCAGTAGGTTTGAATACGCAAAAAGAAATGAGTGGGTTGTCTTTTGCACTCTTTACTGTTTTTAATACTTCATGAAAAGTTGAATCAAAGCTTGTTTCTGAATCCTCACCTTCTACCGAATAATCAAGAATGGTAGTGACTTTACCTTTACCCAATTCTGCTATAGAATGTTGACAATCCTCAATACTTACTCCTCCACAAAATTGTTTGTAAATGGTATTTCTAATGATTCCTTGAATTGGAAGTCCAATTTTTAAAGAAAAATTTGTGATTGGTGTGCCAATTTTAATCAGGGAATTACTGGAGACCATTTTAAATAACCAATACGCTTTATTAAGATCACTATCACTTTTACTTTTAAATGCGATTTCTGTATTATTAAAGTCAAGCTTTAAAGGTGATGCTATTTCCATATTTTATTTTTTACGGTGGCAAAATTAAAGAATTATTATAAATAATTTCTAATATTTAGCTGCAAATAGTTGGTAATAGTCTATTTTTGTGGTATGCAAACGTTTACATTAAGTGGAGAGTACATTCAACTCATTCAATTATTAAAGGCTATGAACTGGGTCGAACATGGCGCTATGGCACAATTCGTTGTACAAGAAGGGTTAGTGAAATACAACGGTCAAGTAGACTACCGAAAAAGACTAAAGGTCAGAGTAGGAGATTTGATAGAGTTCGATGGAAACAAGGTTCAGGTCATATAAAATCAAAATGCTTTCGAAAAAAAAAGTATATCTTTATCATGAAATAGGATTATGAAAAAAAATATTGATAGTTTAGGATACCAAGTCATATTTGATGATGAATTAAGTGAGTTGCAGTCATTCCTTATAGACCATGACTACACCCAACTTTTAATTTTAGTAGATAGAAATACGAACGATCATTGCCTTCCGGTTCTTCAAACAGCTATTCCAGATATCGTTGATTATGACATCATAGAAGTTGATCCAGGAGAGGAGAATAAGAATATTGATTATTGTATTGGTGTCTGGAAAACAATGTTAGATTTTGGTGCAGATCGCAAAGCATTGATGTTAAATTTGGGTGGTGGTGTAATCACTGACTTAGGCGGGTTTGCTGCCTCAACATATAAGAGAGGTATAGATTTCATTAATGTTCCGACAACTTTGCTTTCTCAAGTTGACGCGTCAGTGGGTGGAAAGACAGGAATAGATTTAGATAACGTAAAAAATATTATAGGTACATTTTCTCAACCAAAGGCCGTTTTTATTTCTAATTTATTTTTAGAAACGCTCGATGATCGTCAAATTCGATCTGGATTCGCCGAAGTTATAAAACATGGATTAATACGGGATAAAGGGTTATTCCAAACATGTCAAGAGATTAATCTGCCGACAATTCCTGAAAATCTAGTATTTGATTCCATTATTATAAAAAATGAAGTTGTACTGGAAGACCCAAAAGAAGATGGTCTGCGGAAAACCTTAAATTTTGGTCATACCATAGGTCATGCTATTGAAGGTTACTCTTTGCTCCATGATAAATCTCCTTTACTACATGGTGAAGCAATTGCAATAGGAATGATTTGTGAATCATATATTTCGTGGAAAGTCAACAATTTTGATGAAACAGAGCTAAGAACGGTAATAGAATACATACGTTCTATCTATCCTGATTACCACCTTAATCCGATAATTTATCCTGAATTAATTGATTTAATGAAGAATGATAAAAAAAATGAGGATAACAAGCTTGGATTTGCATTATTAAAAAAGATTGGGCAATGTGATTATAATAAATTTGTGGAAGAGCAAATGATCATTGAAAGTCTAGATTATTATAATTCTATTATAAATTAAGGCTCAAAACTTTCACAGGAGATCGTCCGTTCAATTATGATACAATTAACCTGAAGAGAACTTCAGGTTTTATTTTTGTATGAAAGCTCAATAACTTACCTACCATTACGTTAACTGAATTTAAAGAGAGAGATTTATAATCTTTCTCTTTTTTTGTAAACAAAATGTTGCGAAAGGTATTGTTTTTATATAAAAAATTTTTAAATTAGTTTCTGTTGTAACTAAATACTTGATAAAACCACTTCTTTTTTAAACTAACCTAGTCAATGTCTATTGATTAGTTTTTTTTCCCTCATTAAAATAAGTGTTTAAAGTACACTTTGAGTAATTTGGAAGCAACCAATAACATTATAAACTAAAAACTAAAAACTTATGAACCAACTTTACCTTATTTTCCGGTTTAAACCCAAGTAGGTATTTTTAAATCTATTGAAAAAAAATGTTTTATAAAGTAATGTTCCTCGCATTGCTAAGGGAATTATTTTTTCAAAATTAACCATAAACAACATTTAAATTATTTGTGGTTATAATTTGTTCATTAGATTAAATCATTAAATTTTAAACAAACTAACTAATTAAATTATTATGGGAAGATCATTCAAATTAAATGGCAATCCAAACGTTCCCAAAAGATTGTTAAGAAACAGTCTTCTGATCTCAATGGGTCTACTTACACTAAGTAGTACTTCTGCATCCGAAGGATCAATCTGGAATAAAATTTCAGTTCATCCATTGTATGCTGTTCAGAATCCTGTTAAAGGAAAAGTCGTAAATCAATCCAATCAACAACCAATTTCTGGGGCAACGATTAAAATTGCTGGTAAAACATCTAGTACTTCAACGGATTCTGAAGGAAATTTTGAAATAGACGCCAGTCCAAATGATATTTTGGAAATTTCGTTTGTCGGTTTTACGGGAGCCAAATACACGGTAACCTCTACCAGTCAGGAGATAAAAATTTCCTTAACAGAGGATAGTAGTAACCTGGATGAAATCGTGGTGACTGGTTATGGAAGTCAGAAAAAGAAAGATTTAACCGGTTCTGTTGCAGTTGTAAACGTAAATGAATTAAAGTCTCAACCAGCAGGTAGTGCTGTCGAGGCCTTGCAGGGTCGCGCCACTGGAGTTCAGATTGTCAATGATGGAGCACCAGGATCTACCCCACAAATTCGTATTCGTGGTTACAGTACAATTAATAATAATGAACCATTGTATGTAATTGATGGTGTTCCTTTTGAAGGAAAACTGAGCTGGTTAAATCAAAACGATATTGAAACCATGCAAGTATTAAAGGACGCATCATCAGCCTCCATTTATGGAGCTAGAGCCAATAATGGAGTAGTAATTATTACAACAAAATCCGGTAAGACTGGAAGGACTAATATTAACTTAGATGCATACGCTGGCGTTGGAGTACCCAATAAAAATTCTTTTCCAAATATGCTGACTCCTCAGCAAATATTAGATATTGACAATGAATTTAATGGAACTAACTTACAATTACCAGACTATCTGTTAGCTGGGTCTAAAACCAATCATGAAGTTACTCCTGCAGATGCTGATATGAGCAAATACAATTATTTTGCAAAAGATCGAGCTTCCTTTTATCAAATTACCAAAGCAAATAAAAATGGAACCGACTGGTTTGATGCTTTATCTCAGAATGCTCCAATTCAATCTTATCAATTGAGTGCAAATGGTGGAACAGAAACTGCTAAATATGCATTTTCAGGTGGATATCTTGATCAAGTAGGAAGTTTGATACATAGTGGTTTTAAAAGATATAATGTTCGTACGAATACTCAATTTAACGCTTTTAATGACAAACTTCGTTTTGGAGAAAACTTACAATACAGTTATGTCGAGGGTTTTGGTATGGGTGTTAATCCAAACACTGCCGGGGGGTATCAAGGCGAAGGTTCCGTATTAGGTTTTGCCTATAGAATTCAAAATATCATCCCTGTTTATGATGAAGGGGGGAATTTTGCAGGCTCGTTTGGTAAGGATTTAGGGAATGGTCAAAATCCGGTGGCTATGGCTTATCGGGCAAAAGATAACATGAACAGAACTAATTTCTTTTTTGGAAATGCCTTTGCGGAATATGACATCATATCTGGTCTGACCTTACGTACTAATTTTGGTATGCGTTATGAAAATTATTCAGGACAAAGCTATACTTATCCAAATCCCGAATTTTCAGAGGGAAGTTTCAATAATGGAATGAATGAATATTTTGGATATACAACAGAATGGACCTGGACAAACACTTTAAATTACAAACCAAATTTAGGTGAAGATCATAGTCTTAATATTATGGTTGGTACGGAAGCTATCAAAAATAGAAATAGAAACATAAGTGGTAGCAGAAATGGGTATTTTATTATGAATAGTTTAGATTATTTATACCTAAGTTCAGGAAGTACAAATTTTAATAATACCGGAGGTGGTTCTATTGGTAGCATGTTCTCCTTAATGGGAAAAGCTGATTATGCGTATAAGGATAAATATTTATTGAGTGTAATAGCACGTAGGGATGGATCATCTAACTTTGGATCGAATCATTTATACGGATTATTTCCAGGAATAAGTGGTGCATGGCGTATTTCTAAGGAAGATTTTGCACAAGATGCAACCTGGTTGACTGACCTAAAAATTCGTGCTGGATATGGAGTAACAGGAAATCAAAGAATTCCTGGATTTCAATATTTAAACCGTTATTCTGCTTCTTTGACTAGCTCTTCTTACCCAATTGGGGGAAGTGTTGTCAATGGTATCTGGCAGAGCTCCTATGCAAACCCTGACATTAAATGGGAACAAGTTAAATCTCTTAATATTGGATTAGACTTTTCCGTATTGGACGGTGACTTCGATGGATCTGTTGACTGGTTTAATAAGAGAACCACAGACATGTTATTCTTAGTTCCATTGCCAGCTGCAGCTGCAGGTAGGGCCGCCTCTCCAATCCAAAACATAGGGGACATGAGTAATAAAGGGTTCGAATTTTCGCTAGGATATCATTATGGATACCGACAAGAAAAACCGTTTACTTTGGATCTTTCAGCAAATTTTTCTCGCTATGTGAATAAGGTGATAGAGCTTTCACCATCCATTACCCAAGTGAATTATGGAAATTTTAGAAGTATGGAGACTTCTATTCTGAAAAAAGGAGAAGCAGTTGGTGCATTCTATGGGTATCAAACAGTAGGAATTTATCAGAATGCAGAGGATGTACAAAATTCGCCTTCTTATGTAGATGCAAGACCTGGAGGCTTGAAATATGCAGATATCAATGGGAATGGTGAAATCGATCCAGGTGATCGAACCATTATCGGTAACCCACATCCAGATTTTGTCTATTCTTTTAATATTAATGCTGCATATAAAAATTTTGATTTACTTTTATATTTCTATGGTTCACAAGGAAATGACCTATATGAGGCAACGCGTTACTTTACTGATTTTGGCGTGTTTAAAGGGCAAAAAAGTGATCGTATATTGAATGCTTGGAGTACCTCAAATCCTGGAAGCGAAATTCCTTCGCTACCTAATCCGAATGATAAAACAAGTGCTTTAGAATACGCTACTTCTACTTATTACGTTCAGGATGGTAGTTTCTTGAAATTAAAAAACCTACAATTGGGTTATAACCTTCCAACTACTGAAATTTTTGGATCAAAAACAGCATTCAACAAAATGCGTGTTTATTTAGGGGTAACGAACTTATTTACGATAACTAAATACGAGGGTTTAGATCCGGAAGTATCGGCAACACCTTCGACCTATTCGGCATTAGGTGTTGATTTTGGGGTCTATCCTCAAGCCCGTCAATATACTATTGGAGTAAGTTTAGGATTTTAATAAAAATATTAATTCGATTAATTATGAAACGAAATAAATTAATGATTCTTTTAGGTGCCGGCTTACTCTTGGTAAGCTCGTGTGGCGAGGAATTTTTACAGAAGCTACCTCAAGGAGAGCTTTCGGATTCGCAAGTAGGGAACAAGGAAGGCGTTGAGAGTGCCTTAATCGGTGCTTATAGTATAATAAATGGTAACGTGAATGGAACTTGGGGAAATTATGCCTCCGCACCAAGTCAATGGATATTTGGCGAACTCCCATCAGACAATGCACACAAGGGTTCTGAATTAACCGACCAGACACCGATGAATATGATTGAAACTTATAATGTTATAAGTACCAACGATAACTTAAGTACACAATGGCAGGTTTATTATGAAGGTGTCCTTCGTTGCAATAATACAATGAAATTATTGGCCGCAGATCAATCGGGTTCAAAGGAAATTACCCCTGAGCGTGCATTAGAAATTCAGGCAGAGGCCAGAATGTTGAGGGCTCATTATTATTTTTATTTATGGCGCGTATTTAAAAATCTGCCATACATAGATGAAACAATGACCACTGAGCAAGCTGCTACTGTGAAAAACGATACAGATGTACTTCCAAAAATTGAAGATGATTTAAAATTTGCTATTGAGAACTTACCTTCGACAAAAATTAATAATGAATATGGTAGAATGAGCAAAGATGCTGCAAAAGCATATCTAGGTAAAATATACTTGTATAAAAAGCAGTTCGCACAAGCATTACCGTTATTCAAAGAAGTTATCGCAGGGAAAGATTTAGTGAACATGCCTTTTTGGAATAATTTCGACATAACTAAAGAAAATGGTCCAGAGGGCTTAGTGGTTTCAAAACATGCTATTAATTCTAATGGATCGGCTGATAATTCTAATGTGGGCGATATGTTATCTGGACTTTATGGCAGTTCACCTGTAGGGTGTTGTGGCTTCTACCAACCGACTATAGATTTGGTAAATGCGTATAAAGTAGATGTAAATGGGCTACCTCTGTTAAATAACAAGTATAGAGAAACCCCTTATTTATCCGACTTAAAAAACCCTACAAATTCCTATACCTTAAACACTAATTTATCATTCGATCCGAGATTGGATTATACTGTTGGTCGTAGAGGTGTTATGTATTTAGACTATGGTGAAATGCCGGGAAATGCTTGGATTCGTGATGCAAGTTATGCTGGACCATTTGTTGGCATAAAAACCATGATTCCAAGGGCTTTATTTCCGACAGAAGCAGCACCTGGGGAAAATTATCTAACAGGGTTAGATGTGAACATTATTCGCTTAGCGGATGTATACCTGATGGCTGCCGAATGTGAGGTTGAAGCCAACAACTTAAGTGGTGCATTAACACTTGTCAATGCCGTTCGTTTGCGTGCGGCCAAATTAGCACCTAAAAAAACAGCCTCTGGCGTCAATGCTGCTAAATATAAGGTGAGTCCATATCCATCTTTCCCTAGTCAGGAGTATGCTCGTAACGCAGTGCGATTTGAAAGACGATTGGAGCTGGCAATGGAGGGGCATAGATTTTTCGACTTGGTACGTTGGGGAATTGCAAAACAAACTTTAGAGAGTTATTCAGGTTTTGAAGGTCAATATTTAAGTGCCTACAAATCACTTGTATTTCCTCAAAGTAGTGAATATTGGCCCATTCCTCAAGTTGAAATTGACCGTAGTGATGGTGCTCTTACACAAAAATAAAAAGACTATTTTACCATAATAATAAAGGGTTAATCGCATGATTGGCCCTTTATCATTTTTTAAAATTAATGGGCGGTCATTGTATTATTTCTCAAGTATTGTTATGTTTACACTATGAGAAGCTTAGTCATCCTTTTGGGTTTAATGACCCACTTAATATCAAATGCTCAAATCAACCAAGACCTAAACCACCAATTACAGAAATCAAACGTATTAAATCAGCATTATTACGGGTTTAGCCTTTATGATCTAAATGAACATAAATTTATTTTTGATTATAATCAAGATAAACATTTTACTCCAGCATCAAATACCAAAGTATTTACCTTATTTGCTTCTCTAAAATTAATTGGAGACTCAATTCCAGGACTAATTTATGTTGAAAGAGGGGATTCACTGATATTTTGGGGTACAGGTGATCCAACATTTTTACATTCCAAATTGGATAATGGTAAAGTTTTTAACTTCTTAAAGAGTAGCGGAAAAAAACTTTTTTACGCAAAAAATAGTACTCAAGAACCCTTTTATAGAGATGGTTGGTCGATAGAAGATTATGAATTCTATTATCAACCTGAAATATCCGTTTTTCCAATTTATGGAAATGTGGTTCAATTTAAAGAGGAGAATAACAGTTTAAAATTAATCCCTTCGTATTTTAGTAAAGAGTTGATTTTGTTGAACGACACTTTAACGCGATATCGAATTCATCGCCATTTAGAAACCAATAAGTTTGAAATTAATACATTTCCTTTACCAAAAAATTACGTGAATGAAAAACCCTTTAGGACAAGCGATTCTTTATTAGTTCATTTATTAAAAGATACGCTTAAAAGGGAGGTAGAGTTAATTCACTATGTCTTGCCAAATGATACCAAGACTGTATATTCTACAGATACGAAACAAATATTACGGGAGATGATGTTACCTAGTGATAATTTCTTAGCCGAGCAACTAAATATGGTTGCCTCCTTTATAAAATACCGGGCATTTCAAACAATAGACTTAAGAAAGTACATGAAGGAAACCTATTATTCTAAAATGTCTGATTCAATTGAACTTCGAGATGGAAGTGGATTATCTACGTATAATAAGGTAACTCCTAGAAGTATGATTGAGCTGTTGTTGTTGGTACAAGATGAAGTAAGGGATGAGCATATTAAACTAAGACTGTTTCCCGCAGGTGGACTGGAAGGAACATTAAAAAATGTTTATCCCACCCCAAATGGAAAACCATTTGTGTGGGCTAAAACTGGAACGATTAATAGCGTGCATGCCCAAAGTGGATTTATAATTAGTAAAAAGGGAAATCGTTATGCATATTCTTTTTTAAATAATAATTATTTAGGAGGAGCCTCGCCGGTTAGGAAAGAAATGGTTAGAGTTGTAAGTTATATTTACGAGAATTATTAAATTAAATTCGTTTTAGCAGGTTTTATTCTTATAAATGAAAATCTTTAAAAAAAATGATAAACGGTTAATTAGATCATGGTCCATGTTTGATTGGTCGAATTCGGCTTATAATCTAGTGATTAATTCGACTATTTTTCCAGTATATTATACCACTATCACGCATAATCCGGCAACTGGTGATTCCGTCTCGTTCTTCGGATTTAATTTCGTCAATACAGCCCTTACAAATTTTACCCTATCCGTGGTTTACTTGTTTATGGCGTTTGCTCTCCCTTTCCTCTCGGCGTACGCAGATGCTGCAGGAAAAAGGAAGTTCTTTATGAAGTTATTTACATACATTGGGGCAATTGCCTGTATGGGAATGTTTTATTTCAAAATTGAAACATTAGAAATCGGAATTATATTCTTTGGCTTGGCAGCGATGGGATATATAGGAGGGGTAGCATTTAATAACGCTTATTTACCCATTATAGCGACCCCTGACCAACAAGACAAAGTTTCTGCTCAGGGATTTGCTTATGGGTATATTGGCTGCGTTATTTTACAAATCATTTGTTTTGTATTTGTTTTTAAACCAGAATGGTTTGGTATCACCGAGCCTTCTGTTCCCGCCAGGTTATCCTTTTTTTTAGTGGGATTATGGTGGATTTCTTTTGCTCAGATACCTTTCCGATATCTTCCTAATAATCGCCCATCAATTGCAAACGAGAATCTTCCATTTTTTGTTAAAGTAAAAAAAGAATTTTCCGAAGTAATCTCTCAAATTAAAAAAATAGATGCCATAAAAAAATTCCTACCTGCATATTTTTTTTATGCAATGGGGATTCAAACATTAGTCATAGTAGCGGCTGCATTTGGTCAGAAAGAACTGGATCTGGGCACCAACAAATTGATTGGTTCAATTCTACTGATTCAGATTGTAGCGATCGGTGGCGCTTTTATTATGTCCAGATTGGCAAAAAAATTTGGCAATATAAAAATCTTAATGTTTGTGGTTTTTTTGTGGATACAAATTTGTATAGCCTCATATTTTATGACAAATGAGTATCATTTTTACGGCATGGCATTCATGGTTGGGTTATTAATGGGTGGTATACAATCCTTATCTAGATCAACTTATTCAAAACTGATCCCTGAAAACATAAAAGATACCACATCATTTTTCAGCTTTTATGATGTTACTGAAAAATTTGCTATTGTAATTGGTTTATTTAGTTTTGGTATAATTGAACAGATTACAAATAATATACGTTATTCAGCATTGTTTCTTGGTATATTCTTCATCATTGGATTTTTACTGTTGTTTCGTGTTTTAAAATTTAATAAATTACAAACTATTCGGACAATTAATGAATAAGGTAGAATTATTTATCCCCTGTTTTATAGATCAGCTGTATCCCGAAACAGCTTTTAACACTGTTAAACTTTTAGAGAGGGCAGGATGTGAAGTGTTTTACAATACGAATCAAACCTGCTGCGGACAACCTGCTTATAATGCTGGTTTCTGGGATGAAGCAAAATCCATAGGATTAAAATTTCTTAATGACTTTGCCGAAGAACATCCCATCGTTTCGCCTTCTGCCTCTTGTGTTGGTATGGTTCGAAATGGATTTGATGACTTATTTACGAATTCTATGGAACATAATAAGTGTCGTTCCATTCAGCGAAATATTTTTGAAATCAGTGATTTTTTAATAAATGTATTAAAAAAGGAATATTTTGGGGCTGAGCTAGTCGGAACAGCTGTTTACCATGATTCATGTTCAGCATTGAGAGAATGTCATATTAAAGATGAACCAAGAAAATTACTAAATCATGTTGGAGGTTTGCAATTGTTAGAAATGCGAGATCAGGAAACATGTTGTGGTTTTGGAGGGACTTTTGCTGTAAAGTTTGAAGGCGTGTCTAGTGCGATGGCGGAACAAAAAGTGAAAAATGCTTTGGCGGTTAAGGCAGATTATATCATTTCCACAGACTCATCTTGTTTATTGCAGCTAAAAGCCTACATAGACAAACACAAATTACCGATAAAAACAATGCATATAGTTGACGTTTTAACCTCAGGTTGGGCTAATATATAAAAATAACTTATAATAAATATACTATGAATTCAAGAAGAGATTTTTTAAGAAACTTAGGGCTAATGACCGCTGGGATTACACTTGCACCATCATTGGATGTATTTGCTGCGAAAAAAGATTGGTTCGAAATATCGCTAGCTGAGTGGTCTTTACACAGAACAATTAACAAGGGTGACCTAAAGAATATAGATTTTCCAGAATATACAGCTAAGACATTTGGTATTTATGGTGTAGAATATGTCAATCAGTTTTTTAAAGACAAGGCTCAGGACATGACATACTTAAAAGACTTAAATAATAGAGCAAAGGACAATGGAATTACGAATGTTTTGATTATGATAGATGGGGAGGGATTTTTGGGTGATAGAGATGAAAATAAAAGATTGAAAGCAGTTGATAATCACCATAAATGGATCGATGCAGCTGAGTTTTTAGGTTGTAAAGCTATTCGTGTTAACGCAGCCGGAGAAGGAACTAAACAGGAAGTGAAAGACCAGGTTGTAAAAAGTTTATCTGCTTTAGCTGATTATGGTAAAAAAGCAAAAATAAATGTTATTGTTGAAAATCATGGAGGTATATCTTCCCATGGTGATTGGCTTTCTGATGTGTTGAAAACCGTAGGCAAGAAAAACTGTGGAAGTTTACCAGATTTTGGTAACTTTTATGAATATGATCGTTACCAAGGAGTAACTGAATTGATGCCTTATGCTAAAGGTGTATCTGCTAAATCTCATGATTTTGATGCGCAAGGTAATGAATCTGGCATTGATTATGCCAAGATGATGGATATTGTTAAAAAATCAGGTTACAAGGGATATGTAGGAATTGAATACGAAGGAAGTAAGCTAAGCGAAGTTGAAGGTATCAAACTTACCAAAACATTATTAGAGCGTTTTAAATAAGATGAATATTATTCTTAAAGAGTATATAATTACATATCTATCTATTATTTAATAGTTTGCGTTATTTATGTAATCTTTTAATTTATAAAACTGTTTTGTAAAATTTGCAAAACAGTTTTTTTTGTTACAAGCTTAAATTTGCATTCTTGAACACTATGGACCAGATTTACTATCCCAAAGAAATAAGTTTTAAGTGTAATGCTTAATGGTAAAAATGTGTTTACAATTTACATATTCTTACTATTAAACTTAGGGGTTAACCCGGTAAAAAAAAATTAGAACATTCATAAACGATGTTAAAGAGCAGGTAAAGATTAGCTAAAATGAAAATTATCGATTTTGCAATCATTTAGATCATATAGAGAAATTTATAATCAAAACCGGTTATTAATTTAATATTTTCCTTTTAAAATCATGGTTTTCCGATTAAACCTTATGTTCTACAAAAGTGTCATAAAACCAGTGCTATTCAAATTAAATTACATTTTCTGCATCAATACCGGAGACTAATTAGATGTAAGGATGTGTTTAATTACTATAATTTATGAATAATAATTTGTTATTTTGCTGGTCTAATAAAATAATGTTCTGAAATTTATCTTAAATTATTATATAACTAAATCATATGAATCAAGAGAAAGACGCAGAATTAGTCCAACACCTTGCTAAACAAGGAGTGGATGATAAAATGGTTATGGGGCATCCCGCCAGTCTTTTTGTCCTATTTTTTACAGAAATGTGGGAGCGCTTCAGTTACTATGGTATGCGTGCCTTACTTACAGTATTTTTACTAACTGAAATTTCTAAAGGAGGCTGGGAGTGGTCCAATAAAGATGCGATGGACTTATATGCGTGGTACACAGGGTTAGTCTATTTAACCCCATTACTTGGTGGAATAATAGCTGATAAACTGACCGGCTATCGAAAAGCAATTCTTATAGGGGCATTGGTGATGACCATGGGACATGCAGCTATGGCCTTTGAAAATATTTCTGAAAACTTCTTCTTCGTCGGTTTGATTTTAATGATACTAGGTAACGGTATGTTTAAACCAAATATCTCTTCAATGGTCGGACAATTATATCCCGACAGTAGCAAGAAAAAAGATGCTGGTTATACTATTTTTTACATGGGTATCAATTCAGGTGCGTTTTTAGGAATGTTACTGTGTGGTTATATTGGAGAGAAAATTGGTTGGCATTATGGATTTGGATTAGCAGGAGTTTTTATGTTCTTTGGTATGATTCAATTTTATTTTGCTAAAAGAATATTTGGAATAATTGGTGAAGAACCAGGAACAAAACATGATTCAAAAGAGGGTATAATTGATCCTAAGGAGGAAAAACTTCCAGCAAACGTTGTTCGGGATCGCTTAATCGTAGTTTCTGTACTAATGATTGCAAGTATATTTTTCTTTTTCGCTTTTGAGCAAGCAGGTGGTTCCATGACTATTTTTGCAAAAGATTATACACAACGAATACTTGAGGGTAATGCCGGAAGTATTTTCAAGTGGGTTGATGCAATCTTGACTGTATTTCCTATACTTATTGTGAGCTTTGTATTGTTTAAACTCTCACAGAAAATTTACAACAAATACCCGATGACTGTAATTGCGACCGCAATATCATTCGCCCTCATTTGGTGTTTAGGAATTTGGAAAGTGTACAGAGAGTTTAATTTGGAACAGACGGAAGTAACCGTTTCCTGGTTTCAGATTTTAAATAGTTTCTTTATAATCACTTTAGCATCCTCATTTAGCAAATTATGGGAAAAAATATGGAATCCTTCTGGTCCTGTTAAATTTGCATTTGGTTTGTTATTGGTCGCCTTGGGATTCATCGCATTATCGTATGGTTCGTTATCCATCCCTCAAGGAGCTAAAACAGCGTCAGTTAGTATGGTCTGGTTAATTTTAGCTTATTTTTTCCATACAACAGGAGAATTGTGTGTTTCACCAGTCGGACTTTCTTATGTCAGTAAGTTATCGCCAAAGAAATTCGCAGGTTTATTATTTGGCCTTTGGTTCACTGCATCTGCAATTGCTAACTTTATTGCGGGTAAAACAGGTTCATATATTGATAAAATTACCGAGGAATATTCAATGACAGTATTTTTCTTAATCATTGCCTCCTTACCAATTGCTGTAGCCTTGTTATTGTTAATATTTAATGGAACTTTAAAGAAAATGATGCACGGAATTAAATAATTTGCACAAGATAGTTCAACAATACAAAGAATTGAAGCCGATTAAACATAGTCGGCTTCTTTTATTAACTCATTAGTCAATTTCAATAATTGATCTAAATGTTTACCTTTACTTATTCAAAAATCTAACAGTGTCGAAGAATATTGTAATCATTCCAACTTACAACGAGAAGGAAAATATTGAACTAATTATCCGTAAAGTCTTTTCATTAAAGTATGACTTTCATATCTTAATTGTTGATGATGGATCACCAGATGGTACTGCTGAAATTGTAAAAAAACTGCAAAATGCTGAATTTGTTGAAAACCTACATTTACAAGAAAGAAAAGGAAAGCTTGGACTAGGCACTGCCTACATACATGGCTTTAAATGGGCACTTTCTCACAATTATGAATATATTTTTGAAATGGATGCTGATTTCAGCCATAACCCTGAAGATTTAATACGCTTGTGGGAGGCCTGTAAAGATCAAGGAGCAGATATGGCTATAGGTTCTAGATACGTAAAGGGGGTTAATGTTGTTAACTGGCCTATGAATAGGGTATTAATGTCCTATTTTGCTTCTGCTTACGTCCGTCTAATTACCAGAATTAAAATCCAAGATGCAACCGCTGGTTTTGTTTGTTTTAAAAGAAAAGTCTTAGAGAGAATTCCTCTTGATCAAGTAAAATTTGTAGGATATGCTTTTCAAATCGAAATGAAGTTTACGGCCATTAAATATGGCTTTAATGTTGTTGAAGTCCCAATTATATTTACGGATCGAACTTTAGGAACATCCAAGATGAATACTAAAATTTTCAAAGAAGCCTTTTTTGGGGTCATACAAATGAAAATTAAAAGTTTATTTACGGATTACAATAAATAATCTATCTAAGAGTTAACTAAAATATAGTAATATGAATGAAAACCTTGATCCCAATCCTGATAAACTATCTCATACTGAGAAAGATTTAGAAAGAGTGCTTCGACCTCAAACATTCGAAGATTTTACGGGTCAAGCGAAAATTCTTGCCAATCTATCTATTTTTGTTCAGGCCGCTATATTACGTGGTGAAGCACTAGACCACGTACTTTTACACGGCCCTCCTGGATTAGGAAAAACGACATTATCCCATATAATCGCGAATGAAATGGGTGTTGGGATTAAGATCACCTCAGGTCCTGTATTGGATAAACCGGGTGACTTGGCAGGCTTATTAACTAACCTAGAAACAGGTGATATTTTATTCATTGATGAAATCCATCGTTTAAGCCCTTTGGTCGAAGAATATCTATATTCTGCAATGGAGGACTTTAAGATCGATATTATGCTTGAGACTGGACCCAATGCACGCTCAGTACAGATTTCTTTAAATCCTTTTACACTCATTGGGGCAACAACCCGTTCTGGCTTACTGACTTCCCCTTTAAGGGCTAGGTTTGGAATCAATTCAAGATTACAATATTATGATTCAAAACTATTAACCGATATTGTCATGCGCTCCTCTAGTATTCTGTTAGTACCAATATCGGAGGAAGGAGCATATGAAATCGCAAGGAGAAGCCGCGGCACCCCACGTATTGCAAATGCATTATTAAGAAGAACTCGTGATTTCGCTCAAATAAAAGGCAACGGTTCCATAGATAAAGCCATCGCTCAATTTGCATTGAATGCATTAAATGTGGATGAAAATGGCTTAGATGAAATGGATAATAAAATTCTAAGCACCATAATTGAAAAATTTAAAGGGGGACCAGTTGGGTTAAAAACAATTGCTACTGCCGTGGGAGAGGACGAGGGTACCATTGAGGAAGTATATGAACCTTTTTTAATTCAAGAAGGATATTTAATGAGAACTTCCAGAGGAAGAGAATGTACTGAATTAGCTTTTAAACACTTAGGTAAAGTGCACCCACAAAAAGGGAATACTTTATTCTAATTTCCATTAGTTAACCGGTTTAAAATTAAATTACCCCGACTTCTTAATGCTGGGCTAGCTTCTTTTTCTAAATTGAATTGTATAATCATAATCAATTCTCCCTTTAACCAGGAATGTATACTAGTTAAATGAAATAGAATATCGAATGCATTTACTTTAACTGCAACTGGACATTCAGGATTTTCAATGACATTGAATGATTTTTCAATTATTAACTCCTGTTCTTTGGGAGTAATATGAATCGTTTTATTCTTTTTTGACAAGAAATACATCAATATTTTTGTATAACTCCGAAGGCTACTCCAATTTTTAAGTTCAATATAATTCTGGATAAGTTTTGGGTATACTAAATGAGAAAGTTCTGTATTTTTTAATAAGATATGCTCTAGGGCCCAAGACGCTTTGAAAGAAATACGAGGGTTATGAACATCCAAACTTAATTCCATAAGATCATTTAAAGTGATAGTTTTAAGTAGATCCAGATTAAAATCTGGAACACTATACTTCAAAAGACTTTCAATTTGGTTATTATCCATTAAGAAAAATCATATATCATTTAACTGAATTGCTTAAAGAACTTTTATTATTGAATTCCTAAACATTTACTTATTCAAAAATAATAGAATCTTCATAAAATTTCTCATTAAAATTCACTAAAAAAAGTTCTCTGCTCGCTCTAGTAATTGCTGTATACAACCAGCGCATAAATTCAGTATTCAACATCTCATCTACCATATAACCTTGATCAACGAAAACCAAAGGCCATTGACCTCCTTGGGCTTTGTGACAAGTTATAGCGTATGCAAATTTAATTTGTAATGCATTGTAATAGAGATCCTTTTTAATGTATTCCAGTCTGTCTTTTTTATTTGGAATATCTTGATAATCTTTCGCTATACTCTCATAAAGCGCGTGTTGCTGCTCGTAGGGCAAACTAGGGGAGTCCACATACAAGCTATCGAGCAATACGCGACATCTTATGGCCTCACCTTCGTTATTATCCATAAATTCTAAATAAAGATCTGCAAACCGAAAACCATGCATTTCGTGTATATTACTCACTTTTCTAACAGATGCCATGTCACCGTTTGCGATAAATCCTGTGCTTTTTTCATCGTTTTGTTGTAACCAATGATAATTATTTCGCACGACCATTATTTTATCACCCCCAGAGATTTCATCTTCACTAAAAAGAATTTGATTTCTAATGTGTTTATTGTAAAGATTTGCAGACTTGTTCGAACGACAAATAACCATGCAGTTTTCAATACCATATTTTCCATAGGCATAATGAAGCCCTTCAATCAAACGATCGCCGTTCATTCGAAAAATGTCATTAAATGATTTCACAATAAATTTAGGGTAGCTGTATTCAACAAACTCTTCGTCTAATCGGATTTCATTTCTAATTCTGGTGGCATTAAACAAAATGCCTGAATTTTTATCCTGCCTTACAACATCTGTAAGCTCGTAACTTAAAATATCTAATCCAAACTCAGCGTTTAAGTATTCCGCATTCAAAGCAGGGCTGGATTCTAAACCAACCGGAGGGAGTTGAGCAATATCTCCAACGAACATTAAAGTACATTTATTTCCAGATTGAACATATTTTATGAGATCGTCCAGTAGACCATTACTAAACACAGTCATACCTTCATTATTAATCATCGAGGCTTCATCAACAATAAATAAGGTATGCTCATGTTGGTTGTCCGCAAGGGTAAAATTCATCTCTAAATTCGTTGCATTTTTCTTTCTGTAAATTTTCTTATGGATGGTGAAAGCACTCTTATTCGAATAAGAACTCATCACTTTGGCAGCTCTTCCAGTTGGTGCTAATAATACCACCCGTTTTTGAAACAATGGCATCGCACTTACCAATGCAGAAATTATCGAAGTTTTTCCAGTTCCGGCATATCCCTTTAAAATAAAGCAGTAATGAGAAGAAAAAGTATGAATAAATTTCCCGATTAATTCAAAAACCTCCTGTTGTTGTTGAGTTGGCTGATGGGAAAAATGATTTATTAGAATTTTTTTAATTTGCACAATTCAAAGTTATTTAAAAGGTTGGTCAATCCAATTATTAAAGCTAATTTTGTCATTAAAGCACAATTAGGGCATGAATTATACATCGAAACAATTTCACTTCCATTATATTGCTAAATATACCTTAATCGTCAAAGCAAATTTCTTCTATGACATGCTTTATGTTATCGATGAAATGGGGCAATTAATGATATATATGAAGTATCCAAGCCATCAACCTTCCGAGGATGCATTAAAGATTTTAAGTTTACCATTTCAAAAAGTATACATCACTATTCCACATCAAAATTTAACATTTATTCCTGAAGAACTTTTCGATATCGAGGATGTAGACAAGTACCAAGAATTTATGGAAAACCCTAAACCGATGGCGGAAATTGAGAATTTGGATTTTTTGAATATACGAGCCATTTATCAAAATGATGCATTATTATTCAAACGTTGGAAGTCGTTATTTCCAATGGCACAATTTATTCCTGAATTCAAACTTAACTTAACACAAGCAAGAGCACATGTTCCTTTACAAGGGGAGGTCTTGGGGCTTGTTTTTCATGATGGGTCGACTGATATTTTTTTATTTATAAATGGTCAATTTAAGTTTTTCAACACCTTTGAGGTTGTATCCGAGGATGACTTAAATTACTTCATACTGAATCTTTTTAAAGTTTTTGGAATATCAAAAAAAGTCAATAAAGCTATCGTTAGCGGTATTGGAATACAGGAGTCTTTTATGAATACTATAAACAAATACAGTGGAGAAATTATTCAATTAAATACTAATACTCAACGAGAAGTGCTTCAGGATGTACCTGAAGATATTGCCCAAAGTTATATCCTAGATTTACCATCATGCGGATAATTGGAGGAACACTCGCAGGATTGAGATTAAACCCACCTCAAAATTTACCGGTCCGGCCAACAACAGATATGGCTAAAGAAGCATTATTTAATATCTTAAATAACCGGGTTGATTTTGAGACTTTAAAGTGTTTAGACCTGTTTGCAGGCACAGGGAATATCACCTTAGAACTTGCCTCAAGAGGAGTAGACCAAGTAGACGCAATTGATCTCCATAATAAATGCATTTTATACATTGATCAAACAGCTAAAAAGCTTAATTTAACACAAGTTAAAGCTTTGCGTTCTGATGTCTTTAAATTTATAAATTCTACCCCCAATCGCTATGATCTAATATTTGCTGATCCTCCTTATGACAACGGACAATTGCCTCAGTTGGCTCAGCTTGTACTAGAAGCCAATTTATTAAATGATGGTGGTCTTCTCATAATTGAACATCCGAGTAGCCGAAAATTAGCTCAGCATCCAACTTTCTTGGAAACTAGAAAATATGGCAATTCTTCCTTCAGTTTTTATTCAGGATAAATCGCATAGTTAAAATTAGTATAGAGGTTAATAGTGTTTTAATCAAAAAAGGAATATTGCTCAATTCCCCCCTTAGTCTTAGTATTATGGGTATATTTTGGAGCCTATTTATATGAGAATAGCCGTTTTCCCTGGGTCTTTTGATCCCTTTACCTTAGCTCATCAAGATCTCATTGAGAGATCTATGCCATTATTCGATAAAATTTATGTGGCAATTGGTATAAACAGTTCTAAAGTTGGGATGATGCATGTTGAACTACGAAAAAAATCAATACAACAATTATTTAAAAATAATCCAAAAATTGAAGTAGAAATATATAATGGTTTAACAATAGATTTTTGTAAAACTGTTCAAGCGAAATTCATTTTAAGAGGATTAAGGAACAATACTGACCTGGACTATGAAAACATTATAGCCCAGAACAATTTATTACTGGATTCAGAAATAGAAACTTATTTTCTAGTGAGTCGAACTGGAAAATCACATATATCTTCTTCAATCGTTCGTGATATCTGGAAAAACAAAGGAGATATCAGCAAGCTAATTCCAAAGATTATAATGAAATATATTGAAAAGTTAGATTAAATTAATTCTTACTTTTTGACCTTTTATTTTTCCGTTGTTTCCTAACTTCACAACTGATCTTGCTATTTCTCTTTTAACAGCAACATAGGAATCAAGTACTTTCACATCAATTAAGCCCAAGTCGTCTTTGTTAAAATCACCCAGAGACATGATATAGCCAACAATATCAATTTTATTTACCTTTTGTTTTTTTCCAGCCGTGATTCGAACAGTATGATAAGCAGGTTCATCAGGAATTGGATAGAATTCATTTAACTCTAAAATAGGCACTTCTTTATAATACTCAGGACATCGCTCGTCAACTGTTTTAACAGCATATACATTTCCTTTTTGTTGATTACGCCCAGCACGACCATTTCTATGAATAAAATCTTCTTCTTTATGTGGAAATTGATAGTGAACAATATGATTCATCTCAGGTATATCCAGTCCTCTTGAGGCTAAATCTGTTGTTATTAAGATGTTTTGGCTTCCGTTCTTAAGTTTTATTATAGCTAATTCACGGAAATATTGGTCCAAGCCACCATGATATGGAATACTCAAAATACCTTTGCCCTCAAGTAATTCTGATATATGTTCAGCGGCCTCCCTGTGATTACAGAAAACTAAAACCCTCTCGTTTGCAATTTTACAAATTAACTTAAATAGCGCCTCCAATTTAAACTTAGTAGCTACTTCAACTTTATAATACGTTAAATCTGGAATTAGTGTCTCTTTGGATAAAAAGTCTAATCTTAAGGGGTTATTCAATTCAAGATAATCAGGAATTTCGGGAATGTCTGTTGCCGAGGTAAGAATTTGATGTTTAAGTTTACTACAGGTATTTACGATAAATGATATCTGTTCTTGGAAGCCGAGTTCAAGGGATTTATCAAATTCATCTAAAACCAATGTATGGGTATTATCCAACATGTCTGGAAGTCGCTCGATATGGTAAATTAAACGTCCCGGTGTGCTCACAATTAGCTGTGGATTATCTCTTAATCTTTTCTTTTCAATTTGCGTATCATTTCCTCCATAAAGGCATACCATTTTCAATTGGTTATCCAATTTTTTAAATACACCTTCAATTTGTAATGCAAGTTCCCGAGTAGGAACAATTACTAATGTCGATGCCATTGTATTTGGATAATCTTTTAACAGTTGAAACGCAATCAAGGCGAAAGCTAAGGTTTTACCAGATCCGGTAGGCGACAGCAAAATTAAGTCTCTTTTGGGGTCGAATTGCTTATTGACCTCAAGTTGCATAGGGTTTAATGCCTTAATTTTAAGGTTTTCAAGATAGTTGTTTAACTGCTGCATGGACAAAATTATCATTATTTACTGAATAACTATCTCAATTTGTTAAATATTGTTAAGCTATCGACTATTCAATAGAGATTGGTATATCGTTTGATCATACATTAACTCATAATTTAGGTTAATAATTGGTTAGTTTAAGGCTTGACAATCTCCCCGATTGCAAGCCTTATTTTATTTTGGGGATTTGTTTCTTAAAAACCCGCTAGACCAATTCGGTTTTTCACAATAGGCACTGCTTTTGCTCTAACTAGGAAAATGGTTAATGAATGCATTTAAAATTAAAGGTTATGATAAAAAAAATAAGTTTTCCACTCCTTTTAATGTCAGTAATTCTGATTTCATCGTGTGGAATAAGTAAAAAAACACATTTGGCTCTACAAGCCCAACACAAGACTTTAGGTGAACAATATCAAAAGTCTCAAGTTGAGCTTGCCGAGAGTAGGGCACAGGTGAAGAGCTTAGAAGATCAGCTTCAACAAGAACGAAAGTCAAACGCTAGTCTGAGAGAGGCCTTAGCAAAACTTCAAGGAACCCTAGATAATAGTATTAATCAAAACACTCAAGGAAATGTAAATATTTCGAAATTGGTGGATGAGATCAATGCCTCCAACAAATACATTAAACATCTGGTGAACACTAAACAAAAAAGTGATTCACTTAACATGCTGTTAACTAATAATCTAACTCGTTCCCTTAGCAGAGAGGAAATGAGAGATGTAGATGTACAAGTACTTAAAGGTGTAGTATATATATCATTATCAGACAATATGTTATACAAGTCAGGAAGCTACGAAATATCCGATAAAGCTGGTCAAACGCTTTCTAAAATCGCAAAAATTATTAAAGATTATAAGGATTATGATGTATTAATTGAAGGTAATACAGACACAGATCCAATAGCACAACCCAACATTCGTAACAATTGGGATTTAAGCACGCTCAGAGCGTCATCCGTTGTTCAAGCTTTACAAAATACTTATGGAATAAACCCCAAACGTTTAACTGCTGGTGGACGGGGTGAATTTAATCCTATAGCAGATAATTCTACACCAGATGGAAAATCCAGAAATAGAAGAACGCAGATCATCATTACGCCAAAACTTGATCAATTTATGGATTTGATCGACAAAGCGCCAGAAACTTCTGAGGCTGATTCAACTACATTTTAATCAGTTTAGTTTCTTTTATTTTAAACATATTAAGGCATGGAGTAGTCTCCATGCCTTAATATGTTTATATCTTACCTAGTTAACCGCTATGCGATGATTAACATCACTGATGCCAAAACAACAAGTGCTAAGATGGTAATTTTAAACTCCTTTTCTGGAATGACCTTTACTAGTTTGATACCAATAAATGCACCCAGGAAAATAAAGGGAATTGCTAAAGAGTTTAATATAAGTCCTTCTACAGTCAAGTTCTTCCAAACCAAAAGTTGCAATGGAATTTTAGAAAAATTTAATATCATAATAAACCAAGCTCCTGTGGCGACCAAAGCTACCTTCTTGAGCTTTTTACTGATTAAATATAAACTGAGCGCTGGACCAGCTGCGTTACCGATCATGGTGGAAAAACCTACCAAAAAACCAAAGAAAGGAGAATACCACCATTTGCTTGTAAAAGTTGCGGCTTTGTGGTTATCTTTTTTAGATTGGTTGGACACCCATATCATCAAAAGCACACTCAATAAGATACACGCCCCCATAATTACTTTAAATGTCTGATCGTTGATGTGTTCCCCTAAAATAAGTCCAATAAACAAACCTATAAAGGAGTATAATAACATGGGTTTGATTTCTTGCCAAAGGAACTTTTTTCTGTAGTATATTACGGCCATCAAATCTGCAATACACAATAAGATTAACACTATTCCAGTAGAGAATTTAGCTCCGAACAAGAACGCAAAAATTGGAATTGCAAGTGTTCCGATATTTTGAATTCCAGTTTTTGAGATTCCTATAAGAATAGCGCAAAAAAAGTAAAGTACCCAGTATGTTGGGCTAGGAATTAATTGAAGTGTTTCAGACCACATAATTTAACAGTTCCTTCAGACGTTTACTGTTCATCCCTCTATAATCTTTTAGATAGCTTAAACATACCGGAAGCTCATCCCGATGATGGGAGGTAAGTACACCTATTACATGCATGCCCGCATTTAATCCGGCTGTTATTCCCGAAAATGAGTCTTCAAAGACGAAACAATCTTGAGGATCCACCAGCAGGTTTTTAGCCGACTGTAAATATACTTCAGGATGAGGTTTATGGAGGAGAACATTTTCACTTCCTAAGGTTGATTGGAAGTATTGACGAATATCTAGTTCGTCTAAAATTAAATCCATATTTGCTCTTGGAGCTGATGTAGCAACCCCTAATTTAAATTGATTGTTAGATAAATCTTGTAAAAATTCAATAAGAAAAGAAATGGGTGTAACTTGAGAGCTATAAATTTCCCTAAACAGGCTTTCTTTTTCATTTTCCAAATGAATTAATTCTTCACCCTGAATTTTCCTTCCGAAAAAATAAGTAAAAATATGACTATTATGTTTACCATAAATGTGATCATGAAACTGCTTTTGGGAATAAGAAATCTTATATCTTTCAAAAACCACTTCAAAAGCTTTGGCGTGATAGGGATTTGTGTTAACAATAACACCATCCATATCAAAAATTACGGCTGAATCTTTCATTCTGGCAAAAATACAAATTAAACTTATTGATCAACACGTTTTCCTAACATCTTATAAGCTTGGTTGATAAATTGGTAAAAAGCGGATTTAGGATCTTCTTTGGCTAAACTATCTATAGATCTCCCTAACCTCACGATGATCAGTTCGTCCTCAGGTAACACAATCACATACTGACCTAAGTGGCCATCCATGTAAAAAAAGTCTTTGTCTTTATACTTTCCAATCCACCAACCGTAACCGTATTTTGGTGAATCTTCAAATTTCTGACGGACTGAATTATTAACATAGGAAGAATCCAATAATTGTTTGCCATTCCATTTGCCATTTTGTAAATATAACTTCCCGAATCTAGCAAAATCTTTCGCATTACTTGCAATACAACAATATGCTTTTTCAAATCCATTGTCTTTGCTATCTACTTGCCATAGGGCGTTCCGTTCTGCTTCCATGGGCTTCCAGAAATAAGTCGACAACAATTCTGATAATGAGGTATTACTTGCTCTCTGGATAGCAATTCCCAATAGCTGTGTATCACCGCTTTTGTAATTAAAGGCTTTTCCAGGACGATCCTCAATTGGCAAAGCCTTCAGTGTGCCTTTGAGATCCTGATCAAAATATAATCTTGTGGTTATGGAAAATGGATTATAATAGCTTTCTTCCCATTTCATGCCAGATCGCATTGAGACAAGATTTTCAAATGTTAATGAATCTGCATAAGTACCAATAATTTCAGGAACAAAATCCTTTATTTTTTGTTGCAAATTTTTGATTTTTCCTGTTTCAATCATTTTTCCGAGGATTGCAGAAACAACGCTTTTAGCCATTGAAAAAGAATTTGATTTACTGGTATCTGAATAGCCTCCATAATAGGACTCACTCCATAGACTATCCTTATGAATGATTAAATAAGCGACGGTTTGGCTTGTTTCATGAACTTTTTTTAATGAATCGTTTATTGGTATAGAATTATAGCCAGAAGATTTATTCCATGGTTTTCCAATACCATTCTCAATTATATGATTATCAAAAAAAGTATAATCTTCCAGATAGGCTGTATTATACCCATGTAGATAAGTCACATAAATCCCCTTTAAGATATATTCAAGTCGGAATACATAAAGTAAAATGATTGATAGGAGCAATATAGAGCCAATCAAGATGCCAATCCTTTTTAGAATTTTAAATAAGGGATTCATATGTAGGTTATTTGATAATAAAGTTATCGAAATCTTACCAACAATTAATTATTTTATTTTTTTTGCTTCATTCCAATAGACATCCATTTCTTGCAAGCTCATTTCTTGAAGTTTTTTACCATTTTCTTTTGCTTTATTTTCCAAATAAGTAAAACGATATATAAATTTTTTATTTGTTTTTTCTAGCGCATTTTCTGGAGTAATACCCAAATGTCTAGCATAGTTAATGAGAGAAAAAAGAAGGTCTCCAAATTCTTCTTCGGCTCTTTGCATATTAATTTCGTCTTTCTCCACATTAAACTCTTGCTTGAATTCAGCTAATTCCTCTTCAACTTTTGCCCAAACTTGAGATTTGTCCTCCCAGTCAAACCCAACACCGCGAACTTTATCTTGAATTCTATGTGCTTTAACAAGGGCCGGGAGTCCATTCGGAACTCCTGAGAGGACAGAAACATTTCCTTCTTTGAGTTTAAGGGTTTCCCAATTATTTTTAACGTCTTGCTCATCTTTAACCACTACGTTAGCATAAATATGAGGGTGACGAGAAATTAATTTATCACAAATTCCGTTTAGAACATCAACAATATTGAAGTGTTCTTCTTCTTCGGCAATGCGTGCGTAGAAAACCAAATGCATTAATATATCTCCCAATTCTTTTTTAATTTCCTG
The DNA here is from genome assembly GCF_059758715.1 of Sphingobacterium sp. GQ94. Taxonomy (NCBI): domain Bacteria; kingdom Pseudomonadati; phylum Bacteroidota; class Sphingobacteriia; order Sphingobacteriales; family Sphingobacteriaceae; genus Sphingobacterium; species Sphingobacterium sp. GQ94. The sequence goes on along the minus strand of NZ_JCAXEC010000002.1, from coordinate 329,448 downwards.
ATGATCCTTTTCTAGGATTGCATCTGCTAACTCATACATTTCCTCTATGGTCAAATGTCTGAGAGATTCCATTGTTTGCTTCTTGTCCCAAGGGCACTCTAAACGAAGGGTATTTAGTACTTCTAACAATCTTTCGAAAGCTTTGCCTGGACTTTTCTCTGTTGAGGGAGGAGTAAATGACATAAAATATATTGAATCAGAATTATAAAAACAATCCGTAAAGTTATGTGTTTTTTAATTAAACAATCAAAAAAGAATATGGATACCTCTCACAAATATGCCACAATCACACAGGCTTTAGATAGCTTAATTAAACAGGGTTATTCCGTTGACTATAATTTGGAATTCGACCGATTGGTATCAAATGCATCAGATTTTGAAATAGATGTGCTTTACAGGTACGAGGGAGCTTCAGATCCTGCTGATGAATCTTCTGTTTATGGCCTTAGCAATGTCAAAAATAAAGAAAAGGGAGTCTTTGTTGCTGGTAACCTATCGTTTCTAGAAGGTAAAAAAAGAGATGTTATCTTAGACTTAGAAATGAGATACCATCAAAAATAATCAGATTTTCTATCATTTATGATAATGAATAATCACACTCATTTGACTTTATTTTTTTGCATCCATTCGTTTAATCAACTAGGCATCCGTACATTTGTATAGTTAAAACTTATAGTATGACCCTGGTTCAATTAGAATATGTAATAGCAGTAGACACCTATCGAAGTTTTGTTGCAGCCGCTGAGAAATGTTTTGTTACTCAGCCTACTTTGAGCATGCAAATCCAAAAACTGGAAGAGTCAATTGGGGCAAAAATTTTTGATCGAAGTCGACAACCGGTTGTACCTACAGAAGTTGGAGAAAAAATCATCAAACAAGCCAGAACGGTTTTAACAGAAAGCAAGAAAATAGCTGAAATTTTACAATTCGAAAAAGGGGAGTTGTCTGGGGAATTAAAAATAGGCGTAATTCCAACTGTTGCGCCATTTTTACTACCTTCAGTTATTTCGAACTTCCTAAATAAACACAATAGATTAAAATTACAAATTTGGGAATATACGACAGAAAAAATTATTCAAGAATTGAAACTCGGAACCTTAGATTGTGGCATTCTTTCAACCCCATTACATGATTCTGCTATTCAGGAGATACCCTTGTTTTATGAAACTTTCGTTGCCTACGTTTCTGAAAAAAGCACTCTATTTGCTAAAAATATGGTTAGTTCTGAGGAAATTTCTGATGAGAAACTTTGGTTGTTAAATGAAGACCATTGCATGCGTGGCCAAGTTTTAAATATATGTCATTTTAAACATAATCAATCTAAGGAGGGGACCTTCGATTACAATACAGGGAGTGTTGAAACTTTAAAGAGGATGGTAGACTTAAATGGGGGCATCACGATTCTTCCAGAGCTAAGTATATCCAATTATGATGAAGACCAAATTGCAAGAGTTCGCTATTTTAAATCACCTGAACCAGTCAGAGAAATTAGTTTGGTTACGGCACAAAACTATGTCAAAAAACACGCCATAAACATGCTTAAAAATGAAATATTGTCCATCGTTCCTGAACGGTTCAAAAACAAAAAGAAAAAAGACGTAATTGGAGTGTCACTTTAGCTTTAGCAACATTATTAGGATCTTTGTGCTAAGAGTTTACTAACGTATTTGCCAATAATATCAAATTCTAAATTTACAGTTGAGCCTACTGTTATGCTTTTTAAATTGGTATGTTCTAATGTATAGGGTATAATAGCAACCGAAAAACTATTGACCTTTGAATTCACCACTGTAAGGCTAATACCATTTACTGTAATAGACCCTTTTTCAACGGTGATATTGTTCTGCTCTATATTGTATTCAAAAGTTAACTCGATGCTGCCATGGTGAGTCTCTATGAAAGTGCAGGTAGCTGTTTGATCTACATGCCCCTGAACAATATGACCATCCAGACGACCGCCCACCTGCGTACAGCGCTCCAAATTTACATCATCATCTTGTTTTAAGTGAAGTAAATTGCTTTTTTCCAGGGTTTCTTGGATAGCGGTAACTTTATGTATATCACCAATCACATCAACGACTGTCAAGCAAACCCCGTTGTGGGCGACACTTTGATCAATCTTTAAGAAGTTCGATATTTTTGATTGAATATAAAAATGAAGATTAGACTGCTCAGTATCAATTTTAACAACTTTTCCTACGGTTTCAATTATTCCTGTAAACATACATTAAACGATTTATACAAAGATAATGATTCTTTTCTCAGCGAATAAGTCAGTCGTACTTAAAAAAAATAAAAAAAAATTTGCAAATGTGTAGAATGTACACTATCTTTGTGTCATCATAATTTAGGTTTATAATTGGTTATTAAAGGTTTTCATTCTCCCCGTTTGAAAACCTTTTTTTTTAAAAATTTAATCATCTCATTTCTAGATAGTTAAATATTTTAGGCTATAGAACACTACTTAATTACTCAAATATATTTGGATTTTAATAAAGAAATTATCTACCTTTGTCTTAGGTTTAGGTTGATTACCTCGTTAAGAGGTTATTTTTTTAAAGCTTGAGCGATCGCCCGATTGTCTCAAGCTTTATTTTTTGAACTTATTTGTTGATTCTTGTTTGAAATTATCTTAACAAATCACCTTTTATTTTTTCTTTTTAAGAATATTTTTAAGGATAAGCTATTAATTTTTTAATAATCTTTTTTCCTAGCTTTAAAATATACATTAAATAAATACGGGTAGTATGGTTAAGGCACTGAGCTGTGATTTGCTGTTGAAATCAATCTTCCGGATTATAATACCCTTCGAAATTATTCCCCCGAAAAACACGAAGATCGATAACCTGTATTAAAGTATATTATTTAAATAGGGGAAGGTGAATGCATTTTTAAGGTTCAATCCCAACTTAAGACAAACCAAGGCCATGTAGCTAATAATAATACAGAAGGTTTTCAAAATTAATATAGCTTTAATTAAGCCTTTTTTTTCGATAAACTAGATAGATAAAAATAACCCAATAAACCAGATATTAATGAACCAATTAAAACTGCAAACTTAGCTTCTTCAATAAAATGTGGATCTTCAAAGGATAACATAGAAATAAAGATTGACATTGTAAATCCAATCCCACCTAACATGCCAACGCCAATCATATGTTTCCATCCGGCTAATTCTGGTAAATTTGCAATTTTAGTCTTTACACATATCCATGAAGTCAAAAATATCCCGGTTGTCTTACCTAAAAATAATCCAAGAATAATCCCTAAACCCAATGGTGTACCTAGTCCTGAAAGCATTTCATGATGTATTGTTATATTGGTATTCACCAAAGCAAATAGGGGAATGATTATAAAATTCACTGGGCTAACTAATAGATGTTCTAATTTTTCCAAAGGTGACTCCTTAGCATCTATAGTCGTTGGCAAGGTCATCGCAACCAGCACGCCTGCAATCGTAGCGTGAATGCCCGAATGGTGGATAAAGTACCAGATAAATAAACCAGGAATAATATAAGCCCAAATGTTTTTAATCCCCATTCTATTAAAGATGATTAATAGCATTAAAATACCAAAAGCATACATTAAATAGGTATAATGAAGTTCGCCTGAATAAAATATCGCGATTACCAAAATGGCTAGTAAATCATCTACTATCGCTAAGGCTGCCAAGAAAATTTTTAGACTAGCTGGAACCTTATCTCCCAATAAAGTAATTATTGCTAAGGCAAAGGCAATATCAGTTGCCATTGGGATTCCCCAACCATGACTTGTTGAACCGCCTAAATTTAACAATGTATAAATCAGTGCAGGCACTACCGCGCCTCCAATAGCGGCAATGATTGGGAGAGCAGCTTTTTTAGGTGAACTAAGTTCACCCTCTACGAGCTCTCTCTTAATTTCTAGCCCAACCAACAAAAAAAAGATGGCCATTAAACCATCGTCAATCCATTGTTTAATAGAATATTCTAGCTGAATATATTTATCCTGGTAACCAAATGTCGTTTGCAATAATTGATTAAAGGAATCAGCCAGAGGGGTATTTGCAACTACCAAAGAAAATACCACACAAAAGAATAATAATATACCGCCTGACGTATTTGAGGATAAAAATTTCTTAAATACCGTTAAATTAATCAGTTTCGCCATTTTTTCTCTTATTCAATTATATGTTTTTCAGATTAAATATTAAAGGCCCAAAGGTAATAAAAAGATTGAAATTGAATAAAAATTGGTCAGTGAGAGCTGGGTTTTTTAAAGAGTTTACCAGATCAAAGATGCTCTTATACTCTGTCTCTCCAGTCGACCTATCTCTATTCCACATTTAAATCGGTAAAAAAGAAGTTTTACGGCACACAGTAAAAAATTAGTCTCTCACTTTATACAAAAAAACTAATTTTTATAATTAAACCACTTAATTAATTCTTTTAGACTTGCTTTTTTTCCGTACATCAAAATTCCAACTCTATAAATTCTTGAGGCGGTCCAAGTCGTCAGTAAGAATCCCGCTACTAATAGGGTAAAAGATAATGCAATTTGCCAAATAGGAACCCCAAATGGTATTCTAACCAACATAGCAATTGGAGAGGTGAAAGGAATAAAGCTCAACCAGGTAGCCAATGTGCCATGAGGATCATTAATTAATACCCCAAATGATAAAGCATACGCTAAAAGCAAAGGAGCGGTTATCGGCATTGTAAATTGATTTGCCTCGGTCTCGCTATCCACTGCAGAACCTACTGCTGCAAATAAAGCACTATAGAGCATATAACCACCAATAAAAAACAGGAAAAAACAAATCACCAATTCAGAAATATTCAATGATTCAACTGCAGAATTAACAGTAGAAAGCATTGATAATCCTTCCATATCTCCACCTGAATTTACAGTTTGACTTGTTAAGTGCTCTTTAATATCATCTTTATTTAAAATGACTGCACTTGCAATAGCAAGAAGACTAAAGCTCAGAACAATCCATAAAACAAATTGCGTTATTCCTACCAGACCAATACCGATAATTTTTCCCATCATCAATTGAAACGGTTTTACAGAGGAAATAATAATTTCGATAATACGGCTTGATTTTTCTTCAATAATGCCTCGCATAACCTGAGCGCCATATAGAAATAAAGAAAGATATATCAACATCGAAAATGCGATTGCAATTATCATTGCGATATGTGTATCACTTGCTTTTGCTTCTCCGGAATCCATGATCTCCTTAGCCGAGATAGTTACTTTATTATTTATCCCTTTAATAGTTTCTGGGTCAATGTCTAATTGAGAATAATGATAATTCATCATTATTTCTTCCAAGTGGGATTCTACTTCGCCCAGTGTGTTTATATTTGGTTTTCCTGAGGAAAGAAATTCAATTTTTTGAGTAGAATAAAAATCTTTAGGTATGATTAGAATGTTGGTGTTTTCCTCTTCATCTTTCATTTTTTCTATTTGCTCATTCAGTTCTAAAGCCGTAGTGGTATAGCTGATATTTTTATTGCTTTTAAGCTTATCTGCTACTTTTGTTGAATGATCAATCACATAGATTGTAGCATTGGTCCCTTCAAAACTATTTTTAGTCAGAAAAATTACACCAACATACAAAGCAATAAAGAAGATCGGGACCAAGAAAGTAGTTAATAAGAATGATTTCTTCTTTACTCTACTCGAATATTCCCGTTGTACAATTAAGAGTATTTTATTCATGAGCTTGGCTTTGTATAGAGTTAATTATTGTTGGTGACTTTATCGATAAAAATATCGTGCATAGAGGGTACTATTTCAAAAATTTGAAGTATATCAATTTGGGGAATTAAATAAAGTAAAACTTCATTAAGGGTATAATTATCTTTTATTTTTATAGTCAATTTATTTTTGACGGATTCAGGTGTTAGGTTTTCGAACAAAACAGAATAATCCAAACTTAAATTAACTCCCGGTTTATTATTGAATTCGATCGTAAAAGTTTGACTTCTAAACTCATTTCTAATTTCTTTTACCGATCCTTCTAAAATAACCTTTGATTTATTCAACAAAGCAATATGATCACACAAGGCCTCGACAGAATCCATCCTGTGGGTGGAATAAATGATGGTTGCGCCTTTCTTATTTAGTTCTAATATTTCGTTTTGGATAGTTTGTGCGTTAATAGGGTCGAATCCGGAGAAGGGTTCATCCAATATAATCAAATCAGGCTCATGAAGTACAGTCGCTACAAATTGAACTTTTTGCTGCATACCTTTACTTAAGTCCTCAACTTTCTTGTCCCACCATGACTCAATTTTCAGCTTTTCAAACCAATATTTAATTCTAATTTTTGCTTCTTGTTTGGAAAGACCTTTCAATTGGGCTAAATATATCATCTGATCCCCAATTTTCATTTTTTTATAAAGACCTCTTTCCTCTGGCAAATACCCTATTCGACTAATATGCTTTGGTTTCAAAACTTCACCATCTATTAATATTTCACCTGAGTCTGGAGCTGTAATTTGATTAATAATTCGGATTAAAGATGTTTTCCCCGCCCCATTAGGGCCTAACAGCCCAAATATTTGTCCTTTTGGTATCTGGATAGACACATCGTCTAAGGCTCTATAATTAGCATACTGTTTAACTATGTGACGGATGTCTAGCATATAATTCAAATTTTAGGCTGAAATTAATTAAATATTTTTACAATGCGTATGAATTTTATAGTAATTCTAAATGAGTATGAAAATTATTTAAATTGTACATTTGCATTATGATCATTAAAAACGCAGAATTCTTAACGAGTAATACAGAAGTTGATAAATTGCCTCAAGCCGACCGTCCAGAATATGCTTTTATCGGACGTTCCAACGTAGGTAAGTCTTCATTAATTAATGCGATGACCAGTCGAAAGGGATTGGCCAAAACATCTCAAAAACCAGGTAAAACTCAGCTAATTAACCATTTCAACATTAATGATGAATGGTATTTAGTTGATTTACCAGGTTATGGATTTGCTCAAACTTCTAAAAAGAATCGAGCAGATTGGGAAAGATTTATCCGTCGATATTTGATTATGAGAGAGAACCTGCAGTGTGTTTTCGTGTTAATTGATAGCAGATTAGAACCTCAGAAAATCGATCTTGAATTTTGTTGTTGGCTGGGTGAAAAAGAAATCCCATTTTTTTTACTATTCACTAAAGCAGATAAACAATCTATCGTCAAGGCCGATCAGAATATTGCAAAGTTTAGAAGAGCAATAAAACAATGGTTTGAAGAGGTTCCTACTCATATTTTAACCTCATCCGAAACTAAGATGGGATGCCAAGAAATTTTAGAAACAATTGAAGGAATTAACCAAAATTTTGTATCTCCATTGGATTAGTTTATGAAGAAATATATGTCCTTAGTGCTATTCGCTCATAGCATTTTTGCGCTCCCTTTTGCTGTTATTGGTTTTTTCTTAGCCCTAAATACAACTGATTATCAATTCGAATGGAAGCTCTTCTTACTCATGCTAGTTTGTATGGTAACGGCAAGGAATGCTGCAATGGCTTTCAATCGATATTTAGACCGGGATATCGATCTTTTGAATCCTAGAACAGCTACTCGAGATATCCCCGCAGGTAAAATTTCTTCTGGACAGGCGCTTTGGTTTACAATTATTAATTGTGTTATTTTTGTGTTTTCCTGTTATTTTATAAACCCTATTTGTTTATATTTATCACCAATAGCACTTTTTGTGATACTATTCTATTCATATATGAAAAGAATATCTCCCTTGTGTCATTTTGTTTTAGGGATGGGATTAGGATTAGCACCCATTGGGGCTTACCTGGTTGTTACAGGTGTCTTCAACATTGTACCTTTGTTTTATGGATTATCTGTATTGACTTGGGTTAGTGGATTTGATATTATTTATGCACTACAGGATAAAGAATTTGATGAAGAAAACGGATTAAATTCTATCCCTGTTAAATACGGTATTAAGAAGGCCATCTTAATTTCAAAAGGTCTTCATATACTGTCTTTTATATTTGTGTTAATACCTATTTTCTTTATACCTTCTGGTATATTCTATTATATAGGTGTAACTATATATGGTTTGTTATTAATTTATCAGCATAACATAGTAAGTCCGACAGATTTCAGTAAGATTGATCGAACGTTTATGACGATTAATGGAATTGCTTCTGTGGTTTTTGCAATGTTTTATTTATTGAATATTTGGTTTGTTTAATTGACAAGAATACTCACTTTATTAATATGTCGAATAAAAATTAATTTGCATTCCATTTTGAAATCGTTTTCTTTGCAAGAAATCTATAAAATTAAATGGCGAAAAATCTATTGATAGTTGAGTCTCCGGCTAAAGCAAAAACAATTGAGGGGTATTTGGGAAAAGATTTTTTAGTAAAATCTAGTTATGGTCATATACGCGATCTGGTTAAGACCGATGATGCTATTGACACAGATAATGATTTTAAACAGAAATATGAAGTTCCCTCAGATAAAAAAGCCATTGTTAGTGAATTAAAGAAATTAGCAAAAGCTGCAGAAACAGTTTGGTTAGCTTCCGATGAGGACCGTGAAGGAGAGGCTATTTCGTGGCATCTTTTTGAAACCTTAGGGTTGAAAGAGGCCAATACCAAGCGTATTGTATTTCATGAAATTACCAAACCAGCAATACTTAAAGCCATTGAGTCGCCAAGAACAATAGATTATAATTTAGTGAATGCTCAACAAGCACGTAGGGTACTAGACCGTCTGGTTGGGTTTGAACTATCGCCAGTATTATGGAGAAAAGTTAAACCCTCACTTTCTGCCGGTAGAGTTCAATCTGTAGCTGTTCGATTGATTGTTGAAAGAGAAAGAGAAATTAATAAATTTAATGCTGAGGCATCTTTTAAAATAATTGCAATATTTAAAACTGGTAAGGGAAAAGAACAATTTAAAGCTGAATTGCCAAAAAGATTCCAAACAGTTGAGGAAGCTAAATCATTTTTAACGGACTGTATTCAGGCAAACTATAAAATAAATAGTTTAGAAACTAAACCTGCAAAACGGTCTCCATCGGCTCCTTTTACAACCTCTACACTTCAACAAGAAGCAAGTAGAAAGCTAGGCTATTCAGTTGCACGAACAATGCAAATTGCTCAACGTTTGTATGAGGCTGGGCGCATCACATACATGCGTACCGATTCAGTCAACTTATCAGAGACTGCTTTAATGGCGGCCGAGGCCGAAATAGTAAATGCTTATGGTAAAAAATACCATAAACAAAGACAATTTCGCACCAAAAGTGCTGGAGCTCAAGAAGCCCATGAAGCAATTCGACCTACTTATTTTGAAGCACATAGTATTGAAGGTGACAATTCCGAAAGACGTTTATATGAATTAATTTGGAAACGTGCTATCTCTTCTCAAATGAGTGAGGCTGAATTTGAAAAAACCACGGCTAAAATTGAGATTACCACGCGTTCAGAAGAATTCGTAGCCACGGGAGAGGTAATGAAATTTGACGGATTTTTAAAAGTGTATTTTGAATCTACAGATGAAGAATCTGACGAAGTCGATACAGAAAATTCAGAAAATACGTTATTACCTGTATTATCTATTGACCAAGAATTAGCTGCAAAATTACTGCAGGCGACCGAACGGTACTCTAGACCTCCTGCTCGATTTACAGAGGCGGCGTTGGTAAAAAAACTTGAAGAGCTTGGTATAGGTAGACCATCTACCTATGCTCCAACAATCTCCACTATCCAAAATAGGGGATATGTGATCAAAGAAGAAAGAGAAGGGAAGGAAAGAACATATCAAGTTCTAACTTTAGAAGATGGTAATTTATCACAGTTGAAAAAAACAGAAATCACCGGCGCAGAGAGAAACAAAATGTTTCCAACTGATATTGGTGTTTTGGTAAATGACTTTTTGATACAACATTTTAATGGTATTGTTGATTATCACTTTACTGCAAAAGTTGAAAAAGAATTTGATGAAATTGCACAAGGCTTAAAAGGCTGGACTCAAATGCTTTCTAATTTTTATGGTCCTTTTCATAGTGAAGTCCAAAATACATTAGAGAATGCTGATAGAGCTACCCATGAAAAAGAATTAGGTTTAGATCCAGTTTCAGGTAAACCAATATCAGTACGAGTAGGACGGTTTGGACCATTAGTTCAAATTGGAACAGCCGATGATGAAGAAAAACCTAAGTTTGCTTCTCTTCGCAAAGGTCAGATGATTGAGACAATCACTTTAGATGAAGCATTAGAATTGTTTAAATTACCTAGGAAAGTAGGAGAGTTTGAGGAAAAGGAAATGACAGTTGCAATTGGTAGATTTGGACCTTACATTCGTCATAACAGTAGCTTTTATTCTCTTCCTAAAGAAATAGATCCGTTGGAAGTTGAAGAAGATCAGGCCATTGAGATTATTAAAGAGAAACGTCAAAAAGATAAAGATAAAATCATTCGAATTTTTGAAGAAAATCCAGATGCTAAGGTAGAGAATGGCAGATGGGGACCATTTGTGCGATTTGGCAAACAAAACCTGAAAATCCCAAAAGGTACCGAGATTGATAATATTACCTATCAGGATGTGCTGAAATGGGCGGAACAAGATAATAAATCAACATCAACTAAGAAATCGAAAACCCCTGCAGCTAAGAAGCCTAAGGCTACCAAGGCAAAAAAGAAATAATTTTTATGAAAAAGGATTTGCCATTAAATATTGTTGAAGATATTTCAGTTGCGATCGTTTTAGAATCGGAGACTCCTACAAACAAAACATGGAATGTTTATCTGATCAATGAGAAATCAAAAGAACTTCAAAATGTATTGGTATCTTCTAGGGGATTTGGTGAAAACAATGGTAAACAAGTTAAGACTACAACCTTAAGACATTTTATAGGCGATATGAAAGGTCAATCTTTTCAAAAAATAGAAGCGATAGATCCACAAGTTTTTGGGTTAACCAATGAGTACTGGGTGAGCTTTTATATTAATGGCATTATGTATGATAAAAAATATATTTTCCTGCCTGAGAGTATAATTGATGACAATATGATTAAAGTTCCTTTGGTTGATAAACCAGGTATAATGATAGGAGGAGCAAATTAATACGTATGAATAACTTTATAATTGCCATTGATGGATTTTCCTCTTGTGGAAAAAGTACGGTTGCCAAAGCACTGGCTAAAAAATTGAATTTCGTATTTATAGATAGCGGTGCCATGTATAGGGCCGTAACCCTCTATATTTTAAGGAACAAGATTTCTCTTGAGGATCAGCTTTCGATACAAAAGGCGCTGGAAAATATACATATTGACTTTGTTCCAAACACTGAAAATGATCAAATACTCCTAAATGGAGAAGATGTTACCCAAGAAATAAGAAGTATGCTTATTTCTGAATATGTGAGTGAGGTCAGTGCCGTTAAACAAATTCGTCATGCGATGGTTAAACAGCAGCAAGCCTTAGCAAAAAAAAGAAATGTTGTCATGGATGGTCGTGACATTGGCACAACGGTATTTCCTAATGCGGACTTAAAGATTTTTATGACAGCCAGTCCACAGATACGTGCTGAACGCAGGTATGCTGAATTAACAGCTAAGGGAGAAATTATCAGCATGGAAGAGGTCAAAGAGAACTTAGCACACAGGGACCATATTGATAGTACAAGAAAGGAGAGTCCATTAAAGCAAGCCCAGGACGCTATTGTTTTGGACAATTCAGAGTTAAATCAGGAGGAACAGTTGGATTTTGTTATTCAACTAGTCAACTCAAAACTTTCTAAAAAATTGTAAAATAATCGCAAATCGTTAATATAAAAATAAGAATGGTCTATCAAATTCAGATAGACCATTCTTATTTTTGCCTTTTACTTCATATCATTAATTTCCTGTTGTTCACGCAACTTGTCTATATTATTTTTTGAACTAAACTCATCCTTTTTCTCTTGAAAAGATGTTAATATTTCTAATATAGCTTCGGAGTTTTCTGCTGTTCTTTGATAGATTTCTGGAATTTTATTTTCGATAATTTTATCACCAAGATCTATATTATCAATTTCAACTTTGGCGACTTTTTCTAAAACTGCTTGTTGACTATTTCGAATATCTTCAAGTTCCCTGGAAATCTTTTCCATTAATTCGAATTTCTTTAAATTATCCATAAATAAATTTATTAGTTTCTTACTACTATAAACGTATCATTCTTCAAATTGTTGCAATAATTTCTTAAAATATTGATTTACAGTTAGATAAAACAGAATTAAAAATATTGTAATCGTGTTTAGAAGATAGAGGAATCTCGAAAAACTAGTCAAAAATGTAATGGAAATTAATGTATGTAGGAATGAGTAGGATGTTTCGGTAACTAAGAAATAGAACAGGCTAAATACATATCTATATAGTAGATTAATATCTAAAATCTTTATCCACTATTTTTTTAAAAGATGGGATGCAAAAAAAAATGGCAGTAAAATAAATCACTGCCATTTTTAAGTTATATGTTTAAAGCATTTTTCCAGGATATATTTCCAAAGCATGTTTTAAACAAATAAGTGCTCTTTTTAAATCCTCTTGGTTTAATACATATGCTAATCGTACTTCATTCAGACCAGCACCTTTAGTTGAGTAGAATCCGGTAGCAGGAGCCATCATTACGGTTTCATTCTCATAATTAAAACTTTCTAAAATCCATTGACAGAACTTATCTGAGTTGTCAATAGGTAATTTCGCTACGACATAGAATGCACCTCCTGGATTCGGACAATAAACTCCTGGAATTTGATTTAACCCATGTACTAAAGTGTCTCTGCGTGCGGTATATTCTCTTGAAACCGCTTCAAAATAGCTATCTGGTGTATCGATTGCCGCCTCACCCGCTATTTGTCCTTCTAAGGAGGGACTTAATCTTGCTTGAGCAAATTTCAAAGAAGTTTGGTATAATTCTTTGTTTTTAGTAATAATACAACCGATGCGCGCTCCACAGGCTGAATATCTTTTTGAAACGGTGTCAAAAACCACAACGTGTTGCTCAAGGCCTTCCAAGTTCATTGGTGAAATAAACTCTCTGCCATCGTAGCAAAATTCCCTATATGCTTCATCAGAAAATAAATACAAATCATATTTCAAACACAATTCCCTCAATGCATTCAATTCTTCTCTTGAATATAGATATCCAGTTGGATTATTTGGATTACAGATGGCAATCGCCTTTGTTTTATCAGTTATTACTTTCTCAAAATCTGAAATGGATGGTAAAGCGAAACCATTGTCAATAGTTGACATTATTGGTTTTACTATAATATCTGCAGAACAGGCAAATCCGTTATAATTCGCGTAAAAAGGTTCTGGAATAATAACCTCTTCACCTGGATTTAAACAAGCCTGCATAATAATTGTAATCGCTTCAGATCCGCCGTTGGTAACCAAAATATCATTTGGCGAGAGATTATAATTTAGCTTATTATAATACTCAGCCAATTTCGTTCTATAGGACAGAGTACCCTCAGATGGGGTATAAGCCCAAACTTTAAAATCTATGTTTTTTAAAGCATTTAACATCACTTCTGGTGTTTCGATATCGGGTTGACCAATATTTAAGTGATAGATCTTCTTACCTTCTTTTTTTGCTTTATCAGCATATGGAGTAAGTTTTCTAATGGGAGAGGCAGGCATGTTAATACCCTTTTTTGATATACTTGGCATTATAAATTAATTACGTTCTTTTTTTTTGTAAAAGTACAAATTAATTGAATAGAAATTAAAAAGCCATTCTTTTTACGAATGGCTTTTTTTAAATTCTTGAACAAGGTAGTTGTTTTTTAGACACCAGAGCTATTCAACGATTCCTTTTATTGTAAGGGTTTTAATCGGTGTTTTTGTATTTGATTTTACAATAAATGATTTTGTAAATGGACCTTTAGCTGCAGCATTAAAAGTCACTTTAATACTTCCAGATTCTCCAGGTTTTACTGGTGTTTTAGTATATTCTGCTACTGAACATCCACATGTTGGCTGAACAGCTGAAATTATGATTGGTTCATCACCTGAATTTTTGAAAATATATTCGTGTGAAACAGGTTTATCCAAAGGAATTTTCCCGAAATCATGTGTTTCTTGATCAAATTTAAATTCCGCAGTGAATAATGACATGGAAGATAAACTGATAAATGCTACCACAACTGCACATATACTTTTTATTTTTTTCATTGTTTCAATTATTAGTTCGTTGATAATCTAAGACAAAATTAAGACCAATTTTACAAGTTTGGTCTATTTTAATACATTTTTGTTTAAATGAACAACAATTTTACAAACACACTCCATAGATCTGTTATAAAAGAGCATATTGTGAAATGTATACTTAAAAGGTTCTAACGGGATAAGGATAAAATATTCAATTGAAGGTCGATATCATAATCAAATAATCCCTTCTTTTAAAATATCCTGAATGTGTATTATTCCAGCGTATTTTCCTAGATCAGTTACCACCAACTGAGAGATACTATTTTCTCGCATAATATGAAGAGCGTTTACTGCCAATTCAGATTTTTCAATCGTTTTCGGGTCTAATGACATAATATCTTTCGCTTTTAAAGAACTTATGTCATCATGTCTTTCTAACATTCTGCGTATATCTCCGTCAGTAATAATTCCTTTAATGACATGATTTTCTATCACAATAGTAGCTCCTAATCTAAATTTTGTGATACTAATTAATACACTTCTAATAGCGGTTGATTCAGAAACAAATGGGAGACCATTATGGTCCGAAAGATCGCTTACCTTTAAATATAATTGCTTACCCAAGGAACCACCTGGATGATATTTAGCAAAATCTTGATCCGTGAATTGTCTTTTTGACTGCAGACAAACAGCAATAGCATCACCCATGGCTAATTGAACAGTCGTACTCGTTGTGGGAGCCAAATTATTAGGACAAGCTTCTTTTGTTATAGTTGTATCTAAAATAAAATTGGCATTTTCAGCCAGAAATGAAGATGTATTACCAACCATAGCAACTAAGATATTATTGGTTTGTTTTAAAAATGGCACCAATACTTTTATCTCCGGGGTATTCCCACTTTTGGAGATTGCAATGATGAGGTCATTTTTTTGAATAATACCTAAATCTCCATGAATTGCATCTGCAGCGTGCATAAAAATAGAAGGAGTACCAGTTGAATTTAAGGTAGCAACAATTTTTTGGGCAATTATTGCGCTCTTACCAATACCTGTAATGATGACCCTACCTTTTAAGTCCAAAATCGTCTCGATGACACTAACGAATTCATCATCAATTTTTTCTGAAAGTGCTAAAACATTCTGAGCTTCTAGTTGAAAAGTTTCCTTTGCTAGCAATTTAATATCTATATTGTTTTTCACGTAAAATTTGCTTATTTTTATATATTATATTTAACGCACATTACAAAAATACATTATTTAACACGTATTTTTTATACTGTTAATACATCTATTTATTTGCATCGTCAATGGAAATAGAAAAATCACTATTCGACAATCTTCAGGATTTTTTTGGGTTTGATACTTTTAAAGGAGATCAAGAAGCTATTATTACTAATGTCCTGAACAAAAAGGACACATTTGTAATTATGCCAACAGGCGGGGGAAAATCCATTTGTTATCAACTTCCTGCTTTAATGAGTGAGGGAACCGCGATTGTTATTTCCCCTTTAATTGCTTTGATGAAAAATCAAGTCGATCAACTCAGAGCATTCGGAGGTAGAAATAACATAGCACATTTTCTGAATTCTTCGCTTTCAAAAAGTGAAATCCTCAAGGTAAAACAGGAAGTTTCTGAAGGAAAGACTAAACTACTTTATGTCGCTCCTGAATCTTTAGCCAAAGAAGAAAACATTAACTTTTTAAAAAGTATAACCGTATCTTTTGTTGCTGTAGATGAAGCGCATTGTATTTCGGAATGGGGCCATGATTTCAGACCTGAATACCGCAAAATCCGTCAAGTTATTAATGAAATAGGCCAGGGGATCCCAATTATAGCATTAACAGCTACCGCTACCCCAAAAGTCCAATTTGATATTCGTAAAAATCTTCAAATGAATGACGCCTCTTTGTTCAAGTCTTCCTTTAATAGAACAAATCTATATTATGAAGTTAGACCCAAACAAGACGTTATAAAAGAAATTGTGCGATTTATCAAAAATAATTCGGACAAAGCCGGCATTATTTATTGTTTAAGTCGTAAAAAAGTTGAAGAAATATCTGAGGTATTAAGTATTAATGGTATTAAATCTCTACCATATCACGCTGGGCTGGATGCAAAAACACGGGCCGATACGCAAGACAAATTCTTGATGGAGGATATTGATGTGATTGTTGCAACTATAGCTTTCGGAATGGGTATAGATAAACCAGATGTTAGATATGTCATTCACCATGATATTCCAAAGTCTATGGAAGGATACTATCAAGAAACTGGACGAGCTGGAAGAGATGGAGGAGAAGGGTATTGCTTAGCCTTTTATTCTGAAAAGGATGTTGAAAAATTGACAAAATTCATGAAGGATAAACCAGTCTCTGAAAAAGAAATTGGTACCCAAATCCTTAAAGAAGTGATTGATTATTCCGAGTCTGCAGTGTGTAGGAGAAAACAAATTTTGCACTATTTTGGTGAACAGTTTGATGAAACTGGTTGTAATAATATGTGTGATAATTGCCGTGCTAAAAAAACATACTTTGATGCAGAAGCACCTCTGATTAAGATCTTAGATTTTATTAAACAACAAGGAGATAAATTTGATGATCAACATTTAATAAATGTAATGATTGGTCAAAATAATCAACCGATATCTTCTTACAAACATGATTCGCATCCCTTATTTGGAAGTGGGAAAGAGCTTGGGATTAATTATTGGAACTCTTTGCTTCGCCAAACTGTTTTGGCCGATTTCGTAAAAAAAGACGTAGACCAATATGGTTTATTAAAACTAACAGAAGAAGGAAAGCGGTATTTAAACAGTCCTTATGCAATAAAATTTATTCTTAATAGACCAATGCTTGCTGCAAAATCAGATTCACTCGACGAACAGTCAGGACAATCTGGAGCTCTCGATACAGAACTATTAAAAATGTTAAAGGAGCTGAGAAAGAAGATTGCAAAACAAAAATCTTTACCTCCTTTTGTAATTTTTCAAGATCCTTCTTTAAATGAAATGTGTACACATTACCCAATTACATTAGAAGAACTGAAGCAAATTCAAGGGGTTGGTTCGGGTAAAGCCGTGAAATTTGGGACCTCATTTATTGAGTTAATAAAAAAGTATGTGGAAGATAATGAAATTGACAGACCACAAGACTTAGTCATTAAGAGTACAGCAAATAAATCCGCACTCAAAGTTTCGATAATTCAGAATATTGATAGAAAGATTAGTCTAGAAGATATTGCTTCCTCTAAAGGGGTTAGTTATGAAAATCTTTTAAAGGAAGTAGAATCAATTGTAAATTCTGGAACCAAACTTAATATCGGATACTTCGTCGATGAAATGATAGATCAAGACCGTCAAGATGAAGTCTATGATTATTTCAAGTCAGCTGAAAACGATGAAATAGGATTGGCTCTAAATGAATTGGGTGAAGAAGATTACTCTTATGAGGATATTCAACTGATGAGAATCAAATTTATGTCTGAACTAGGAAATTAATTAATTTTATATGATTACTAAATATTTGCCAGGAATTAAAAATGGCAATTCACCTGCATTCTTTTTGATGGCAGGTCCATGTGCAATTGAAGGTGAAGAAATTGCTTTACGAATTGCAGAGAAAATTGTTTCTGTTACCGATAAGCTTAATATACCCTTTATATTTAAGGGGTCTTACCGGAAAGCAAATAGATCAAAAGTAGATTCTTTTACTGGGATAGGTGACGAGAAAGCATTAAAAATATTAGAAAAAGTTGGTAAAACATTTGGAGTACCTACTGTAACGGATATCCATGAAAGTCATGAAGCCGCGATGGCAGCTGCTTATGTGGATGTTTTACAGATACCAGCGTTTCTATGTAGACAAACTGAATTATTAATTGCTGCTGCCGAAACAGGAAAGGTCGTTAACATAAAAAAAGGGCAGTTTTTATCAGCTGAATCCATGAAATTCGCGGTTGAAAAGGTAATTGACTCTGGGAATGATAAAGTCTTCTTAACGGATAGGGGAAATACTTTTGGTTATCAGGATCTGATCGTGGATTTCAGAGGTATTCCTGTTTTAAAATCATTTGATGTTCCTACAATAATGGATTGTACTCATTCGTTACAACAACCTAATCAAAGCTCCGGAGTTACCGGTGGAAAACCAGAATTAATTGAAACAATTGCAAAAGCGGCTATAGCAGTAGGAGCAGATGGATTATTTATAGAAACACATCCAGATCCAGCTAACGCTAAATCTGATGGCGCAAATATGCTTCATTTGGATTTATTGGAAGGCTTGTTAACAAAATTAGTCCGAATTAGAGAGGCCATTTTGTAAGATTATTTACTCAACCATTAAAAAAGAGGAATTATTCTTAGAAGATGATTCCTCTTTCTATTTTTGTATACTTAAATTAAGTTTTCAAAATTCAAACCGACATTTTTGAAATATCAAAAAAAATGCGAAGATTTCACTTCGCATTTAAATACTCAAATATGTGTTTCACTAAAATTAACTAAATAGGCTATTCAAAGTATTCTTTGATACGCTCAAAAAATGATTTTTCACTTTTACCTGGTTGTGGTTTAAAATTTGCAGAATCCTTTAGTTTTTCCAACAATTCCTTTTCCTCCTTATTCACCGTTTTTGGTGTCCAGACATTCACATAGACTAATTGATCACCGTGATGATAAGAATTTACCTCAGGTAGCCCCTTGCCCTTTAAACGTAAAATTTTTCCCCCTTGTGTTCCAGCATCAATTTTAATTTTTGCCTTCCCATCAATAGTGGGTATTTCCACGCTAGTCCCTAAGGCTGCATCAGCAAAACTGATATATAAATCGAAAATGACATTAATACCATCTCTTTTCAAAGTTTCATGCGGTATCTCTTCAACTAGGATGATTAGATCACCAGGAATTCCACCTCGAGGCGCAGCGTTTCCTTTTCCACTCATCGAAAGTTGCATACCCTCACTCACGCCTGCAGGTATATTGATAGAAATTGTTTCCTCCCCACGAATCAAACCTTCTCCTTTACAACTTGTACATTTCGCTGTAATTTCCACACCCTCTCCGTTACAAGTAGGGCAGGTACTTGTGGTTTGCATTTGTCCTAAAACAGTATTTGTAACACGACGAACAGAACCACTACCACCACAGGTTCCACATGTATGATAAGAATTTTTATCTTTTGCACCACTACCACTACAAGTTGTACAAACAATTTGTTTATTTACTTTGACTTTCTTTTCTACACCTTTAGCGATCTCCTCTAGAGTAAGTTTGACTTTAATACGAAGATTACTACCACGCTGAACCCGACGTCCACCACGTGATCCACCTCCGCCAAAGAAACTTTCAAAAGGATTCCCACCTCCTCCAAAAATATCTCCAAACTGGCTGAAAATATCTTCCATGTTCATTCCGCCTGCGCCACCTCCGTGACCTGCTGCAGAATTCCCTGAATGACCAAATTGGTCGTATCGCCTTCTTTTATCTGTATTACTTAATACCTCATAAGCTTCAGCTGCTTCTTTAAACTTATCTTCAGCTTCCTTATCTCCAGGATTTTTATCTGGGTGAAATTTAATTGCTAACTTACGGTAAGCAGATTTAATCTCTGAGGCCTCAGCAGATCTAGAAACTCCTAGAACATCGTAATAATCTCTTTTTGACATTTTATTTTCTTATTGACCTACAATAACTTTAGCAAATCGAATTACTGCGTCATTTAACGTGTAACCTTTTTCAACAACGTCAATTACATTGTTCTTCAGATCAGCAGTAGGCGCAGGAATTAGGGTAATAGCTTCTTGATATTCTGGATCAAATGGTTTCCCTAATACGTCCATTTCTTTTACACCAAGTTGGTCTAAAGTTTTGCGAAACTTAACATTTACTAGCTCAATACCTTGTTTTAAAGAATCTTGTTCTGGTGATTCGTTCATAAAACTTAAAGCGCGATCAAAATCATCTAATACAGGAAGTAGTTTTACTATTACATCCTTACCGGCAGATTGCATTAAATCAAGTTTTTCCTTAGATGTTCTTTTTTTATAGTTGTCAAATTCAGCAAATAAGCGAGCATACTTTTCATTTGCCTCAGTTAGTTTTTGGTCTAACTTTTCAATATCGGAAGTTGTATTTTCTGCAGTCTCTTCTGAATTATTTAATTCCTGATCTTCAAGATTTTCGTTTTCGTTCATCATCACCTTTTATAAATTATATACTCATATGCGTTGCAACAATTTTATTGCCAACAAAAAAAATCCGACATGCTGTCAGTGTTTCCCTGAGGTAACTAGCAAAAATGTCGGATTTAGTATTTTTATGTCAGCAACTAAATACTAACATTGTCATGTAATACACCATCAGCGGTTTTAAGAATCCGTGCTGGCATATTTTTTATTATCTGATAATCATGAGTGGCCATTAACACGGCTGTGCCCGAGGCCGCAATATCACGTAGGAGCAATACGATTTCTTCCGATGTTAATGGGTCCAGATTTCCTGTTGGTTCATCTGCAAGGATAATTTCAGGATTGTTCAATAAAGCTCGCGCAATAACTACCCGTTGTTGTTCGCCACCAGATAGTTCATGAGGCATTTTTTTGAATTTAGATCGTAACCCCACCTTTTCCAGGACATCTAACATACGATTTTCGATCAATTTCTTATCTTTCCAACCTGTTGCCCGTAGTGCGAATTCTAAATTTTCTTCAACAGTTCTATCATTCAATAAGTGAAAGTCCTGAAAGACGATACCTAATTTTCGTCTTAAAAACGGAACATCATTCTCATGTAGTTTTTTTAAATCAAAACCTGCAATCATACCTTCACCGGTCGCTATATACAAATCTCCATATATGATCTTTAATAAGCTACTTTTCCCTGATCCAGATTGTCCTATAAGATACAAGAATTCACCATGGGCAATATCTAAGTTTACATTAGACAATACGAGATGCTTTTGCTGATAAATATCTACATTTTTTAATTTTATAACCGTATTCGTTTCTCTCATAATATTTTTAAGTCGATTTTCTTGATTTGACCAAAAGGTAATTCCCGAACAATATTCATAATATATTCCGCTTTATCCCCAAGTCCAATTTTGTCCAAAGATTTTTCCGGTCTATCAACCCGGAAATAAGCTAAAAGTGTAAAAGCATCATCTCGCAATTGCACATAGTCTGGGATTTTAGCTACACCTTTAACCTTAATTACATACATAGTTGAACAAAATTATAATTTTTTGTGGATTCACAATCATATAACGTTGTAAATTCCTAATTATTGGTTTTCTAATAAAAAAGCGATGGTGTCAATTCCATCAGCATAATCATCCAATGATGGACATTGACTAGATCCTAAAGGAAATAGAGGTGAATTTATATCCATAGCAATCTCACTGGTTACACATTGAATTGTATTTTGATTTGAATTAATGTAATTAATCACTTCATCCAAAGACGAATACCGTTGATAATGGACAACAGAAAGGGGAGAGGATATACTTTGATCTTCTTTAAGCAGTAGAAATCCATTATCAAAATGTGTGTTTTTATTTATGAGAAATATTGATTTATTGAAATCATAGTTATTCGAATATTTATGATGATTTATGATTGATTCGAAATGGACCAACCCCTCGAATAAATGTGCAATATCATAATTTTCAGGGATAAAAATTTTGGAAACAGAACGGCATCCTAAACCAAAATAATCAAATATATCATGTCCCAAATTGTTTAATTCAGTTTTATTTTCCTTTCCAGAGAGAACAGCTAAAGAATTCCTGTTTTTCCGAATGATGTGTGGCTTATTCCCAAAATAATATTCAAAGTATCTAGCTGAATTATTACTTCCTGTTGCAATGATTAAATCATAATTAGCTAATTTTTCAACCAAACAGACTTTGTTTTTAAATTCGGGCTCTATGTTAATTAATAAATCTAAAATAAATGCTGTCAAACCAGCATCCTCCGAAGAAGCCTTTATTTTAACATCGTATCCTGTAATCAATACGGAGAGAATATCATGAAATCCTACTAGGGGTAAATTACCTGCCAAGACTAGACCAACAACTTTGGTTGTATTAATATCTGGAACATCCTTTAACCAATTGTTTAGTTTATCTTCAGTTAGGTTAGATGCAATAGCATTGATTTGCTTAAAGACATTTTCCGTTGTATACCAAGGGTTTTTACTTGTTACTGAATTGAAGAAATCCGAGGTTTTAATTTCCTGTGATTTTAAATAAACTCCAAGTTTTATAAAGGCCTGAATTCTTTGTTTTATTGTCAAAATCTTATTATTTAGAATAAATCTGTAATTATTTTGCAGTATATTTGCCATATCAAAGTAAATAACTACTAATTTTATATACTTTTATTTATTAGTGTATCAAATTAGTCATAACTTTGAGATACAAAATTAGTTTATTATTTTATTGTAAGGACATAAATGGCGATTAAAATTACTGACGAATGTATAAATTGTGGCGCTTGCGAACCAGAGTGCCCCAACAATGCAATTTACGATGCTGCTGTTCCATGGAAATTTTCTGATGGTACAGCTTTAAATGGAATTATTGATTTTGGTGATGGTGTTACATTGGATGCCAACGAATCACAAGACGCAGTATCAAACGAATTTTATTATATCGTTTCAGATAAATGCACGGAGTGTGTTGGATTTCATGATGAACCTCAGTGTGCTGCTGTATGTCCTGTAGATTGTTGTGTTGAGGATGAAGAAATCGTTGAGTCTAATGAAGAATTGTTAGCAAAGAAAGCTTGGCTCCACGCCGAATAGAATTAAAATATTTTATTTTTATCAGTTATACTGATAAAAAACTTAGAATGGGGTTGATAAATTAGTTTTTATCAATCCCATTCTTTTTCTCAAGGGATAGGTAATACAAATCATACTCTTTTAAAATCTTAACATAAAGTCTTTTAGATCTATTTCCATTAATTACTTATAGAAAACAAAAACTCCATAGGGCAATATACAAATCCGTAAAATATTTGGTATGCAGAGCTATTTTTATATTTTTGTTCGTGAAATAATCGAATTAAATTCAATAATAACCATAAATAATCTACATGTCTAAAAAAAACACGGGATATATCTTATTGTTTACCATAGCAATAGCTTCAATACTAACTTTATTATATGAATTTAATTTAGTCCAAATATCAGAATCAGTAATGATCGCGGTACGATGGGTGACTGGATTTGTACTCGTTTGGAATGCAATAGTTAGGAAAGGATTAACAACTTGGATTCTTACTTGTATGATTCTGGGTATATTTATTGGCCTGGATTTTCCCAATGCAGCTAGAGCATTACAGCCCTTAAGTCAAGGCTTTATTAAGCTTGTTAAAACCATTGTCGGACCAATTCTTTTTTCAACATTGGTAGTCGGAATAGCAGGACATTCAGACTTGAAACAAGTCGGAAGAATGGCTTGGAAATCAATGTTGTATTTTTTCTGTGCAACCACATGCGCAATTTTTATTGGATTGGCCACAATCAATCTAACTCAAGCAGGTGTAGGAATTGATATAGCGAGTATGCCGCATGAGGAATTACCTTCGACATCTGCTATGTCAGATGCTGATAAAATGGCTTTAGAACATATTGACCAGAGTGCTCATTGGTTATTTAAATTCACCACATTTTTTAGAGACACATTTCCAGAGAATATAGTTAAATCTGTTTATGAAAATAAGGTTTTACAAATCGTAGTCTTTGCTGTCATTTTTGGTATAGGCCTAGCGATGGTAGAGGAAAAGAAACGAAAACCCTTTGTTGATTTTGCAGAAAGTTTATCAGAGGCCATGTTTAAGTTTACAAACCTGGTCATGCTTTTTGCCCCAATCGGCGTGGGAGCAGCAATGGCGTACACAGTAGGTCATTTAGGAGTAGATATCTTAAAAAATCTATTCATGCTATTGGCCTCTTTATACCTGGCCCTGTTAATATTTCTTTCATGTGTTTTATTACCAGTATGTCTATACCTTAAAATTCCCCTTAAACAATTTATCAATGCCATTAAGGAACCTGTTTCAATAGCATTTGCAACGACAAGTTCAGATGCTGCATTGCCTAAAGCGATGAGCGCTATGGAAAAATTTGGTGTCCCTCGAAGAATTGTATCCTTTGTGATTCCAACCGGTTATAGCTTCAATCTGGATGGCACTTCTTTGTATTTATCATTAGCGTCAATATTCGTAGCTCAGGCGGCTGGAATTGATCTTTCGTTTGGTCAGCAATTATTAATTGCTTTCACTTTAATGATTACCTCAAAAGGAGTTGCGGCAGTTCCAAGGGCTTCACTAATTGTATTAATTGCTACAGCTGACCAATTTGGATTGCCTGTTTTCGTTATTGCTGCAATATTAGGTATTGATGAATTAATGGATATGGCAAGAACTTCAGTAAATGTAATAGGTAACTGTTTAGCCACTGTTGTGGTGGCAAAATGGGAAGGAGAATTTGATGAGGCTGCTCCTTATCGAATTGACAGGGATGAGGATGGTTTGGAAGAAATTGCAGACTTAATTCATGAGAGTCCTGAATCTAAAAATGATCATTAAAATCTAATATATATAAAATGTCCCCAAAAAAGTGTCTAACTTTTTGGGGGTATTTTATATATTATTGCTGCTATTTAAGAAATATACCCCTTAACGTATTGTTTTGTCAATTCATGCTTTGGGTTCAATAAAATCTCTTCTGATTTACCAAATTCAATAATCTCACCATTATATAGAAAGAGAATATAGTCTGAAACCCTTCTTGCTTGGCGAAGAATATGGGTTACTAGAACAATGGTATAATCCTTTTTTAAATCAATAAGAAGATTTTCAATTATTTGGGTTGAAATAGGATCTAAGGCAGATGTTGATTCATCTCCAAGAATAATTTCAGGCTCAACGGCTAAACCTCTCGCTAAACAAAGCCTTTGCTGTTGTCCAATGGATAAACGAGTGGCAGAGGTGTCCAAGCGTTCTTTTACCTCGTCCCACAGCCCAACATTTCTTAATTGTTGTTCAACAATTGCTTTCAATATTTTACGATCTCTCTGTCCATGAATTTTGGGACCATATGCAATATTGTCGAAAATAGACATTGGCAGTGGAAATGGTTTTTGAGATAATAAGCCCATTTTTTTTCGAATATGTGTTACCTCAGCATTTTTATCATAAATATCTTCACCATTAACCAATACAGATCCTTCCACTTTGACATCTTTAGAATCATCCATTAATCTATTAAGGGTCTTTAAGAGTGTAGTTTTGCCACATCCAGAGGGTCCAATAATTGAGGTGATACTATTATTGGGGATATCAAGATTGATATTTTTAAGAATTTGTTGATTCTCGACAAAAACATTCAAGTTTTTAATTTGAATATGCGGACGAGATGGAATTTCTATATTTTGTGTTTCTTTTGTTTGGAGGCTAGGTAATGTGTACATAAAACTATTAATAAAATTATGATTGTTAATATTAATGCAGACGCATAAGCACGCCCTTGAACCTCAGCAATTGGGCTACTCAATTGAAAGAAAATAGCCAAGGGTAACGTCGCCGTCGGTTCATCTAAATACAACGGAATATTATCACTAAAACCTGTTGTAAGCAAAACACCAGCAACGTCACCAATTGCTCTGCCGAATGCGAGCAATATGGCAGTGAAAAGCCCTGGTTTTATATAACTTAATACAACCTTAGCCGTTTCCCATCTTGTTGCCCCTAATGAAGATGTTATATTTTTTAGATCAACAGGTACTGTATTTATTAACTCATCGAGTGTTCTTACCACAATGGGAATAGTTAATAAGGTAATGGTAATAATTCCTCCAAGTAGAGAAGCCCTAATTCCTAACCAAACCATAATGCTAAAGGCAATAGCCCCATATACTATTGACGGGATGCCAAAGAGTACATCAAAAAGCAGTTTTGACGACCTGGAAATAAATGATCCACTTTTGATGTAAATATTTAAATAAAGGGTAATTGGAATTCCTACCGCAATAGCCAAAATAGTTGAAAATCCAGCTAAATAAAGGGAACCTAAAATAGCATTTAAAATTCCTCCAGATTTTCCTATATAAAATCCACCTTGAGGAGTCTGAGATACCATTTCCCAGGACAAATAAGGTAATCCCTTAATAAGTATTGTACCTATAATAAAAAACAACGATCCTGTTATAATGATACCAGAACATTGCATGCAAATTTTCGCAATTCGTTCCTTTCTAAGTCTCCATTGAATGTTACTCATTAATGTTTGCCCTCCAGTCTATTTAAAATAACACGAGATATTAAATTGAATACGAAAATGATTACGAATAACAATAAGGCTGCAAACATTAAAGCAGAATCATAAAGGGGAATAGACATCATTTCTCCAAAATTATTTGCAATTAATGCCGGAATAGGATAACCTGCATCAAATATTGACTTTGGTATTTGGGGAATATTACCACAAACCATCAATACAGCAATTGTTTCTCCGAAAGCTCGTGAAACAGCCAAAACAATTGCTGCAATAATTCCTGGCTTAGCCTTCTTTAATACTACGTGTTGAATTGTTTCCCAACGAGTTGCTCCTAAAGAGAGTGAAACTGATTTCAATTCTAAAGGAATAGTTTGTAAAACTTCGACCAGAATGCTAACCATGATGGGAAAAATCATTACAGCTAATACAATTCCTCCCGCGAAAACTGAATAACCAGTCATAGTGATGCCTAAAAGTGGAGCAATTATGTTCCCTAAAATTGGTACAACAAAAAGCACTCCCCAAACCCCATAAAGTACTGGTGGAATTGCGGCAAGAACATTGACAAGCGGCAATACCATATTACGTAGCTTATCTGATGCATATTCTACTAAGTAAACAGATGCAGCAATACATAAAGGAACTGCAATCACCAGAGATATAAGTGTGACCCAAATCGTTCCCATTATAAATGATAAAAAACCGAAATTGCCTTTCATTGGGGACCAAACACTATTGGAAATAATATTCCACAATGACTCGTATTGAAGGAGCGGCTTTGCTTTAACACAAAGACCAATGACAATTAAAATAATGACCAATAATACAATCAAAAGTAAGGCCGCTGAAATATTTTTTATAATCGTGTCCTTAATTAATCTATAACTCATTTGGTTTTAACTTTTTAAGTTCATTTTCAATAGCCTGTTTGTTCAATGGAACGTACCCATTATCTAATAGATGACCCTGTTCTTTTTCAGAGAGTATGAATTTGAAAAATTCAACCAATAATTTTGTTTGTTTATCAGCTCGAATAACAAAAGTCAAATCCCGAGATGGGGGAGATGGATAAATTTCTTTGGCAACCGCTGAACATAATTCATCGATATTTTCATAAAAATTCTCGAGGGAATCAATCTGACCATTACTATTAAGATCAATCGGTATAGACATTATCCCTGGATTTGTCTTTTTTGTTTTCAGGTTATAAACATAATTGATATTATTAAATCCAATTGCCAATGGATTTTCAATAATTGCCTGTGCCAAGCCTGGATCCCCAAATATTCCAATACCCCTCAATTCTTCCTGAGTGGCTCCAAAGAATTTGGCCCAAGTTTCAGCAGCGCCGGCGGCATCAGATCTTACATACGTCTCAATAGGGTCATGTGTAAATCGAGGATCAATTTCATTCCAAGTTTTATAACTATTTTTAATAAATATTCCTTCTAATTCTAGTTGTGTGAGTCCTCTTTGTTTAATGAGATCAGCGTTTGGGTGTTTATTATTAATTGTCCCAATTACGGCATCTTTTGCAACATGGATAGGGTAGGCTCCCTTATCAACTTCAATTTGATGCAAATCTCTTGAAACAAGCCCGACGTCCACCATATTAGTTAACACATCAGATATTCCTTTACCTGCACCGCCTGCAGATATATTGAATCGGACATTGGGATTATTTTTTTTAAAATCTTCAGACCAAATTACTGCTAAAGGATACAAAGCGAATGCCCCTGATATAGAAATTGTTCCTACATATCCTTTTTCTTTATCATATCCCTCAGAAATTTTTGGGGCGCATGAATACATGAAATAAAGGGTTATAATACTGAAAATTAAATACTTATAATTGTTCACACATTGTAATTTAAAAATCATCTTAAAACTAGCGCTACAAATATATACTAATTCAGTAGATTTAATGTACTTAATAGATATTTATTTTATACATTTGTCAAAGAAACATTATCAATTACTAAAGGAATACTAATTAACGTTACGTATTTCATAATTATTAAATAAAACTTATGCAGAGCTTTCGTACTGAATTAGAGAATCCACTCGTAGAACAAGAGGTTATCGAGTTAGAAAGAAGGATTAGAAACTTTCAGAAAGGCAATATCCCTGAAGAAAAGTTTAGATCGTTAAGGTTAGCTAGGGGAATTTACGGTCAACGTCAACCTGGGGTGCAAATGGTGCGAATTAAGTTACCATTTGGGAGAGTAACTTTTAAACAAATTTTAAGAATTTCAGATATTTCTGATGAGTATGCTAGTAATAATCTGCACCTAACTACTCGACAAGATATTCAGATTCATTATGTCAGTTTGGATAAAACACCAGAGCTTTGGGCCAAACTCGCGGAGGATCAACTTACCATTAGGGAAGCATGCGGTAATACAGTTAGAAATGTGACTGCCTCTCCAACCGCTGGAATTGATCCAAATGAACCTTTTGATGTTTCTTCATATGCTCATGCTGCATTTTCTTATTTTTTGAGAAATCCTATTTGTGCTGAAATGGGACGAAAATTTAAATTAGCATTTTCCGCAAGTGATGAGGATACTGCATTTTCATATATCCATGACTTCGGATTCATTCCTAAAATAAAAACTGAAAACGGTCAAGAAATAAGGGGATTCAAAGTGATGCTTGGTGGAGGATTAGGTGCACAACCCCTTACAGCATTTCCAGTCCATGACTTCATGCCTGAGCAAGACATTATACCTTATATTGAGGCTACTATCCGTGTTTTTGATCGCCATGGAGAAAGAACCAATCGCAATAAAGCCAGATTTAAATATTTAATTCAAAAACTGGGTTTAGAAACTGTATTGGAACTAATAGAACAAGAAAAGGTAGCCATAAAAAATAAAAAAGTTGAGATTGACTACAACATAATCCCACAGCCTGAGGCACCAAATAAACCCGTTGTTGAGGTACTGCCGATTGATCCAATTGGCTTTGAGATTTGGAAAAGCACCAATATTTTTGAGCAAAAGCAAAAAGGTTATTATGGAGTATATGCCAATATTCAAACGGGTGATATTAGTACAAAAAAGGCGAGAATACTAATCGATGGTTTAAAGGATCACGTGGCCGACGATATTAGAATAACTCAAGATCAAAACTTGTTATTCAAATTTGTTAGACCAGAATCTTTTGCCCATGTCTATAATTTATTGTTTTCTTTGGGTTTTGCTAAACCGGGGCACAATAGCACAGCAGATATTACAACATGTCCAGGTACCGATACCTGTAATTTAGGTATTTCCAATTCAACGGAAATGGCTAGAGTTTTAGAGAATTACATTCATGAATTCCATTCAGATTTCATACACGAACAGGAGTTTAAAATCAAAATTTCCGGATGTATGAATTCATGTGGTCAACATGGTTTAGCTCATTTAGGATTTCATGGTAGCTCTTTAAAATCTGGAGGAAACGTAATACCCGCTGCCCAGGTCTTACTAGCTGGCGGAACTATAGGTGATGGAATTGGAAGAATGGCTGAAAGGGTAATTAAAGTACCAACAAAAAGAGTGCTTCAAGTCGTAGATTTAATTCTTTCAGATTATAAAGCCAACAAGGAAATTGATCAAAATTTTCATCAGTATTATGATCTTAAAACAAAGGATTACTTCTACAAGCTTTTAAAACCACTATCTGATCTCACCAATTTAACAACAGATGAGCTTCTGGATTGGGGACACGAAGAAACATATACTACTGCAATTGGGGTTGGTGAATGTGCCGGAGTAATAATTGATTTAGTAGCCACATTATTTTATGATGCGGAAGAAAAAATAGAGTTAGCTAACTTAACATTAAAAAACGATCAATATGCAGATGCTATTTATCACACATACAGTTCCTTTATTTGGACAGCAAAAGCGTTATTACTAGACAAAGGGATAAGTGTTTCTACGCAAGTTGCAGTGATAAATGGATTTGATGAACATTATGTTAATACAGGAATAATTAAATTGTCTAAATCATTCTCAGATCTTGTTTTACAGATCAACAAATATGAACCTTCAAAAGAATTTGCAGAAACTTATTTAAAACAAGCAACCGTTTTTAACTTAGAAGGAGTTCAACTTAGAGAAGAATTAAGATCAGTTAGTCAATAAATTAGGTGGAGGAGATGAAAGAAGTAAAACCATTGGTGACCTTAGTTGGAGCTGGTCCAGGCGACCCAGATCTAATTACATTGAAAGGAATTAAGGCAATTCAAAATGCGGATGTAATACTTTATGATGCATTAGTTAATGAAGAAATTTTGGATTATGCAAAAGATTCATGTACAAAAATATATGTAGGCAAAAGAGCCGAAAGACTATCAACCTCTCAGGATTATATTAATCAACTCTTAGTAGATTATGCCTTGACCCATGGTCATGTCGTTAGATTAAAAGGGGGTGATCCGTTTGTATTTGGAAGAGGTGGGGAGGAGCTTGATTTTGTTCGTCAATTTCATATTCAAACTGCTGTAATACCAGGAATATCTTCCTCAGTTGGATTAACAGGATTACAACAAATCCCCTTGACTTATAGGGGCATTTCAGAATCTTTCTGGGTTATTACAGGTGCAACTACGGCAGGGAAATTGTCTGAAGATCTCTATAAAGCCGTACAGACCAACGCAACTGTAGTCGTTTTAATGGGTTTTTCAAAACTTAAAGAAATTGTAGAACTTTATCAGCTTAATGGCAAAGGAAGTTTGCCAATTGCATTAATTCAAAATGGTTCATTACCAAATGAAAGGATTGTATTAGGAAATATCGATACGATACTACAGGAATCAGAAAGATCATTAATTGGTGTACCAGCGATAATTGTTCTTGGTGAAGTTGTAGCTAAACATCAAGATTTCCAAACCGTTAAACAAGAATTACAATATATTCAGTCGTAAAATGAATACGCTATTTCCCGTATACCTTAAGCTTGATCAAATAAACACCTTATTGGTGGGGGCTGGTAATGTAGGATTAGAAAAACTAAATGCGATTATAAATAATTCCCCTGAGGCAAAAATTACACTTGTTTCAGAAACCATCAGCCCAGCATGTACTAATTTCATTAAAGGTAGGCCTAATATTAGGCTGGAAATCAGACCTTTTAAAGATGAAGACTTGCAAGGAAAACAATTAATTGTTTTAGCCACTAACAATTCAACCTTAAACGATCATATTAGGGGGCTTGCTTCTCAAAAGGGAATATTATTGAATGTTGCAGATAAACCGAGTCTATGTGATTTTTATTTAGGTTCAGTGGTGCAAAAAGGAAATTTAAAAATAGGAATTTCTACAAATGGCAAATCTCCTACAATTGCTAAACGTTTAAAAGAAATATTAAATGATTTACTTCCTGAGGAAATAGATGAAACTCTAACATTGATGTCTGAATTGCGAGAACAATTAAAAGGTGATTTACAGGATAAAATAACAGCATTGAATGCTCATACGCAACAATTAATTAAAAAGAAGTAGTATGCTGAATCAAATTAAACAGGATATACAGGGATTGAGGGCGGAAGAAATCCTTGCTTATATAGATAAAAATTTTGGAAATAAGGTAGTTTTTTCAACCTCATTTGGAATAGAAGATCAGGTGATCACTCACATGCTTTCTCAAATAAAAGCGAAAACTTCCATTTTCACATTGGACACTGGTCGAATGTTTACCGAAACTTATTATGTATGGAATAGAACTTTGGAAATCTACAAGCTTCCAATAAAAACCTATTATCCTGATACACAATCTGTTCAAGACTTAGTTTCTCTCAAGGGCCCTTCAAGCTTCTATGAATCTATAGAAAACAGGAAGGAATGTTGTTTTATTCGAAAAATTGAACCTTTGAAAAGAGCTATAAAAGGCTATACAATTTGGATAACAGGTATTCGAGCTGAGCAATCCGAAAATAGAGATCAAATGGAAATAGTGGAATGGGATGAAGGTAATAAAATCATCAAAATTCATCCGTTATTTCATTGGACACTAAAGAAAGTTGAAGATTTTCTTAAAACGAATTTTGTTCCCTATAACCCATTGCACGACAAAGGGTATCCTAGTATTGGTTGTCAACCCTGCACTAGAGCAATAATAGAAGGGGAAGACTTTAGAGCCGGCCGTTGGTGGTGGGAAGATAAAAGCAAAAAGGAGTGTGGATTACATATTACAAGTAAATAATAAAATTAAATAATGGACTACTTAGATCAATTAGAGGCAGAAGCCATTTATATACTTAGAGAGGTTGCGGGTCAATTTGAAAACCCTGCTTTATTATTCTCAGGAGGAAAAGACTCCATTACATTGGTTCATCTGGCTAAAAAAGCGTTTAGGCCCGGAAAATTTCCTTTTCCTTTAGTCCATATAGATACTGGCCATAATTTTCCCGAAACCATTGAATTTAGAGATTGGTTAGTTCAACAAACAGGTGAAAAATTGATTGTCGGCTATGTACAGGACAGCATTGATTCGGGAAAAGTAATTGAACAAAAAGGCAAAAATGCTAGCAGAAATTCATTACAAACAACCACTTTATTAGATACTATTGAAAAATTTGGATTTGATGCTTGTATCGGTGGGGCACGTAGAGACGAAGAAAAGGCTAGAGCAAAGGAAAGAATTTTTTCAGTACGGGATGAATTTGGACAATGGGATCCAAAAAGACAGCGACCAGAACTGTGGAATATTTTCAACGGAAAGATCCAAAAAGGAGAAAACGTACGCGTATTCCCAATTTCAAACTGGACGGAATTGGATGTTTGGAATTATATTAAAAGAGAAAAAATAGACCTTCCTTCTATTTATTTTAGTCATCTTAGAGATGTTGTATTTCGCAATGGACAGTGGATGGCTGCAGATCCTGCATTACAAATTGATGTTAGTGATATTATTGAACACAAGTCTGTCCGTTTCAGGACAGTAGGTGATATGACATGTACTGCTGCTGTAGATTCAGAAGCTACGGAATTAGACGACATTATTGCTGAAATTAGAGCCTCGACAGTGAGTGAAAGAGGGGCTAGAATGGATGACAAAGTATCAGAGGCTGCAATGGAAGATCGCAAAAAACAAGGATATTTTTAGTCTTTGTTAGGATAGTAAATTCATCACAAAATAATATAAATTCGTAAACAACAGATGAACATAATAAAATTTTTAACCGCTGGATCAGTTGATGATGGAAAAAGTACATTAATTGGTAGATTATTGTATGACACCAATTCAATTCTTGATGATCAGTTGGAAGCTATTCAAAAAGCTAACAGAAAAAACGATGATGGTACCGTTGACTTAGCTATTTTAACGGACGGCCTAAAAGCGGAACGTGAGCAAGGCATTACGATAGACGTTGCGTATAAATATTTTCAAACTGAAAAAAGAAAATTTATTATAGCAGATGCACCAGGCCATATTCAATACACGCGGAACATGGTCACCGGGGCCTCAAATTCTGATTTGATTATCATCTTAATTGATGCCAGAAAAGGGGTAATAGAACAGACTAAAAGACATTCATTTTTAGCCAAATTATTGGGAATAAAAAAAATCCTGGTATGTGTTAATAAAATGGATATGAAAGATTATGAATTAGCTGTATATGAAAATATAAAATCGGACTATTTAAATCTAGCGAATAAATTAGAACTGGAAGATGTTGATTTCATACCAGTATCTGCACTTAAAGGCGATAATATCGTTCATAATTCCGATAGAACACCTTGGTACACAGGACCTTCATTGTTGAATTATCTGGAAAATGTTGAAATTAAACAGACTCTAAATAACGGCTGGCGCTTTCCAGTTCAATGGGTCATACGACCACAAAGCGCTGAATTACATGACTATAGAGGTTATGCTGGAAGAGTGTTAGGAGAGGGGCTTAAAGTAGGAGAAGAAATAATTGTGTATCCTGCTGGAATAAAATCAAAAATAAAATCGATAGAATTTAATCAAAAAGAATTGCTTGAAGCAAAAAATGGTTCTTCAGTAATCGTTCATCTGACTGATCAAGTTGATATTTCCCGAGGTGATTTTATCGTAAGTGCAAATTATCCAGCGTTGACTCAACGGATTTTCGAAGCAAATATTTCTTGGTTTGAAACCAAAGATTTAGACATCAATCAAGTATATCTATTACAAACTCATAGCAAAACGACAAAAATCAAAATTCAAGAAATTCTATACAAGTATGATGTACATACACAGGATCAATTGAAAAATCAGCCAATCCAATTAAATGACATTGGTCGAGTTCTTATCAAAGCTGCTGAAGATGTCGTATTTGATAGACAACAAGATTTTCCTGAAAACTCTAGAGCTATTATTATCGACCCAAGAACAAATATCACAGTAGCTGCAGCAATAATTCAAGAAGTATAAATTACAAAGACAACCTATATGGGGAAGTCTTTGTAATATTCTATTTAACATAATATAAATTATTGGACAGATATATATCCTGAAGTAAAAGTCAAAAATTAGGCGAATCGCGTACGATGCTATTGATTCTCTTAATCCGTAAGCGTCGAGATATCTATTTTTGGTTTTGACAAATTCAAAGCTTTTATAGTTTTCTTACACTCATCTACCATTTCTTGAGTCATATTATACGTGTAAGCGCCATAATCGTCATATTTTAGTTCGCCCACATAAAAAAAGCCATATTTATCAAAGAAATCAGTTAAATCTAATTTTGAAATTTCACAGGCCGTTTTTACAAAATTTAATTGATGCACCGCTGGATTCCTTTCAATTACAACAGGCGCTTTTCCCCAACTTTCACGAATGCGTTGCCTGGTTGGAGTATTATTAGAATTTTGTTTTCTAAATGCTTCAAATAAATCAGGATAAAAATCTGGATTAGAACCTATTCCAGAGAAATATAATTGTAGCTGCCAAAATGGAACTAAACGGTTGAAAACATCTGGATCTTGTAAATAGGATATATTTCCTTCGATAATGCTTTTACGAGCAGATTGATAATTATTTTGTTCTAAAATTCTAGAATTATTACCAAAAGATGTTGTAACATATAAAGAAAATAGATTATTACTTACTTCTCCTAAACCACCCCATCTAAACATGGGAGTAGTTTGATGGACATGACCGACTTCATGGCTGAATCCCCAACATGGATCCCCTTTAATTACGCGATTGGGGTCCACAACCATTGCCATTGCATAGCCTTTTTTATCTCCCATATAGGCTACACCGTCCCCATCTCTAAACATGTAGTAATTAAAATTCACTCTAGATAATATTTTATTTTTTGGAACCTTGTTATGCTTAACTAGTCCCATAATCTTGTATTGTCTATATATCAAGGAATCATAATTACTGATGAGCTCAACTCCTTTATTGTAAGCATATTTTTTCATAGCTTGTACGGGATAAACAACTTGAATATGTTGTCCTTTAGCATCCAATATGGGAAATACGGCCCTGATCAATAAAAGTATTCCAATCACCATTATTATGTTTATTTATGTCAAAATACCCATTATCTTTGCCAGTAATAAAGTGAATGCTTATGGGGTTCTCAGAGTTAGGTTTATCAGAAAAATAGCTAACATAAGCTAAACTACCATAGTCAGTTAGATTAATTATATTAACTCCATTCTTAAGATAAAACTCTTGTTTTTCAATTCCCCAACCCTTTGGATCTTTGGTTGGATCTTCTGGATTAGGTGCTTTTCTTAACCAATTTGGAACGATTAATTTTACATCTTTATCTTTCTGAATACCATCTACTATTACAACATGTTTTCCTATCGGTAGATAAACGCCTGTTATATTTTCGTATTTACTATAGCCATCTCCAATACTTAATTCTTGCCCTAATATCCTTGGAGACAATTTGGCTTGATAAACTGCAAATTTATATTTGCTTGTAGATTTTCCCTCTAAAAGCGCATAAGCATATTCTTTTATTTGAGGATTATTAATTTTGTCAAGCTGCTTTTTGCTCATGTTATTTTTGAGTTTAAGAGCCATTGGGTCTTCAAAAACAGACAAATAATCATACGCTTGTTGGTAATCCTTTGCTGTCTGCGCAACAGAAGAAAAACTTAAAAATAATGCTGAAGATAGCATGAAAGTGAATAATTTCATATTTAGGAATATTAATTTCATCTCTAAAATACATTATTATTATATATTTCATCTTTGGGCTTTTTTAATATCATTACTTATCTTTGTTATAGCAATAAGCAAACGATTGTTTAATTTAAAAATATTTTACATCCAAGATATATCACCACCAAAAAATCATTTTC
The DNA here is from genome assembly GCF_059758715.1 of Sphingobacterium sp. GQ94. Taxonomy (NCBI): domain Bacteria; kingdom Pseudomonadati; phylum Bacteroidota; class Sphingobacteriia; order Sphingobacteriales; family Sphingobacteriaceae; genus Sphingobacterium; species Sphingobacterium sp. GQ94. Next base: position 292,708 of record NZ_JCAXEC010000002.1, on the reverse strand, counting down.
TTCATGCATTATTTAATCGCAATATCCCCTATTCTATTTTCATTAGGTCCCTCTATTAATTATGCTTCTGCACAATCAATAGAGAAATTGGAATCCGATATAACTAAAATCATTGATAGATACGAGGCCAAAGTTGGAGTAGCGATTCACAATGCTAATTTTACGGATAGTTTAATTATTAATGGAGATTATCACTATCCCTTACAAAGTGTTTATAAAGTTCATTTGGGCATTGCTGTATTAGATCAGATAGATAAAGGTAATCTACAATTGACTCAACCTATTGAAATTACCGAACAACGAGTTAATACTGATATTTATAGTCCAATTAAAGATAAATTTCCAAACGGGGTAACCTTAGGCATTGATGAGATTTTAAAATATTCTATATCGCAAAGTGACAATGTAGCTTGCGACGTATTATTTGAATTGCTAGGCGGTCCCGAAAAGGTCCAGCAATATTTTATTGCCAATGGCTACAATAACCTATCGATCAAATGGACTGAGGAAATCCAACAACACAATTGGAACATCCAATTTGAAAATTGGACCACTGTTTCCTCTGTCAATAAGATTCTATATGATTATTATGTGAATAAAAATAACTTATTATCAAAGAGCTCTCATCAATATCTATGGGACACGATGCGTTCAACGATGACTGGTAAAAATCAGTTGAAAGCAAACCTACCTAAAGGAACTGTAGTTGCACATAAAACAGGTTATTCTGGACAACATCCTGACACGAAAGAAATTGCTGCACTTAACGATGTTGGTGTAATTACATTGCCCAATGGAGAGGTGTTTTTTATTAGTGTGTTTGTCACAAACTCAAAAGAAGATTTATCCACAAGTGCAAAAATTATAGCGGAAATTGCTAAAGCAACTTGGGATTACTTTATCCATCAGAAAATCTAATTAAGAACATATTTTAGATTGATTTTTTAAATTCTAAGGTGTGCTTAAAACAAAAACAAAATGAAAAATAATATAAAAGAGAATTCTCTTCTACCCGAAGATTCTGTAGAATTAATAGCCATACTCCAGCATCGATTTGAAAATAATATGATTCGTCATAAAGATTTGAAATGGGAAAAGGTTATTGCTAAATTAGATCAAAACAAGTTATGGTCTTTAAAGCAGATGGAAGAAACTCTGGGAGAACCAGATGTAGTAGCATATGACAGTCTAGCTGACGAGTATATTTTCATGGATTGTTCTAAAGAAAGTCCCAAAAACCGCCGAAGTATTTGTTACGATTATGAAGCCTTAGAATCTAGGAAAACCCATAAACCAGAACACAGCGCAGTTGAAATGGCTAATGAAATGGGAATTAAATTACTTAGTGAAGAAGAATATCAATTTCTTCAAACGTTGGGGAATTTTGACCTGAAGTCCTCAAGCTGGTTACTAACTCCAGATGAAATCCGTGAAAAAGGGGGTGCAATATTTGGTGATTTGCGATTTGGACGCGTATTTATCTATCATAATGGAGCAGAATCATATTATGGAGTTAGAGGATTCAGAGGAGCATTAAGAGTTTAGAAACCATTTTATTTTGGCTAATTAGAATATTTACTATTTAAATACCATATCCCTATATTACACAAGCCAGAAACAACAATAACTACAACAAACAGATATTCACCTAAAATACTTCTTCCTGAAAAAACGGCATGAAATACGATGATAACGCATAATGCAATTATAATTCTCAGAATTAAGGATTTTGTTTTCTTTGGCAATCGTTTTTACTTTCTTAGTGTTTGTGGCTTGTTATAATACATATGCTATCTACATTGCCAAAATTTTATCCATTGTTTCAGATAATTGTTTTAGATGTACACGATCACCTGCTCCAACCTCTAGAGTTAAATATTCTCCTTTATAATTGATATTTTCAATGGTTTCCATAATTTTAGGCCAGTTAACATCCCCTTTTGTTAACTCGACGCCAAAAGCTTTACTTAAACCTTGTTCATTCATTATTTTACGACTAAATTCCTTGACATGTAATTTGAAAATTCTGCTATTAAGAGTTTCTAACCAATGTTCTGGCCAGCCATAACGAAGAATATTTCCCAGATCAAAATACCAACCTACTAGAGGATGATTAATCTTTTCTAAGAAATGCTTTGCCTCTACAGGACTTAGAATGAAGTTGTTCCAAACATTTTCTAAACCAATTTTTACACCAGTTTTTTCAGCATGTGGTATTAATTTCCTGATCGAATCTAAGGCATTGTTATACGCCGTTTCATAGGACACCTTTTCATTTACAACCCCTGGAACAACCAACACCGTATCGCCACCTAATTCTTTTGTTTCATGAAGCGATTTTATTACGGAATCAACAATATATTTTCTGACTGAAGAATCGGGATCTGATAATGGTTTTCCCCAGTGGTCCTTATTTACTGTGCTTGGGATCTCAATTCCTGTTTTATTTTTGGCTTCTATTAGTTCCTTAATAGAAAGTTCAGAAGGCGTATTAATTTCGATACCATCATATCCTAAATCCTTAATTAATTTAAATTTATCAAGAATAGATAAATCCTCTTTGATCATATAATAACTTATTCCCTTTTTAAATTTTGATCTATTAATGGATTTAAATTCTCCTCCAATTGCTGGAGAAACCAGCGCTGTTCCGGTTAAAATGGACACCGATTTTATAAAGTCTTTTCTATGCATAATTTTTTATTGGTTTTAATTTAGTTCTATTATGAAACCTGATATATAGCAAGTTCAGTTACGCTTATTAAAGCAATTATTTACAATAATTTTGTTTTTATCGAGTATTATAGTCCAAGAATATCTATAATTTGGTAAACTTCCATCATCCAAAATGTTACATTCTTTTGAACCTAAAATAAGGGTATTCAGGATTTGTTTTTTCTGAACCACTTCCCTATTCATGAACAAAGTTAAAGGGAATAAAAAGCACCAAAATTTTCACTATTAAAACAAGAATCTTAGGATTCATATCGGAACATTTGAGGTTTAGATCAAGAATATCCGTAATAAAGATACAATATTAAAACCAATTACTATATGCAAAAATACCCGGTGTTCCTCCGGTATGAATGAATAACAATGGTTCATCCTGTGGATATTTCCCAGCTTTTATATCCGCTAAAAAACCGGTAAACGCTTTCCCGGTATATACTGGGTCTAATATAACACCTTCAGTTTGAGCCAACAGTTTAATAGTATTTAAAGTTGCCTGATCAGGAATCCCATAATCTTCACCGACATAATCATTACTCAAATTGTATTTTATGAGATTCGACAGTTGCGAAGAATCTAATAATTTAAGAATATTATTTGTTATTTTAAATGTTTCAGAGAGCAAAGGTTCATTCTCGGGCTGAACATTATAAGCATGTACATCAATATCTTTATTTATAAAAGCATATCCCGCTAGTAAGCCAGCATGTGTACCACCTGAACCACTTGCTAAAGCAATGTGATTAAAATTACGATTTACTAAGTCTGCTTGGTTTTCAATTTCAAAAACGGACCTCGCATACCCTAATCCTCCAATTGTATTAGACCCACCAATTGGAATATAATATACCCTCTCTCCTTTGGCTTCATAATAAGCTATTAAATCATTTATGAATTCATTTGCGCTACGATCTTTATCCAATTCATGGATATTAGCCTCTAACAGATTATCTAAAACTATATTTCCGTTTAATTGATAGCTCTCCGTATCTAAAGGCACACTGTTTTTTAGAATTAAATCTATTTCAAAACCATGCATTTTAGCGACCACAGCAGTTAATCTGGCATGGTTAGACTGCCTTGCTCCAACCGTGATAATTCGTGTTGCACCTTGAGATTTCGCTTGGCAAATCAAGTATTCTAATTTCCTTAATTTATTACCTCCCATCCCGAGCTCTGATAAATCGTCTCTTTTGATGAATATTTCAGTTTTAAATCGCTCGCTGATGTGCTTAAGAGGCAATAATGGGCTTGGCTGTTGTAAAAGACCAATTCTGCCTATTTCATGTTCATTTAAATAAAAATCAAAAAGCTCAGATTGTTTCATTTTCTAAAAATATAAAAAAAATCATCTAGTAACAAAGAAGTTAAAATATTGGCATAATTAACATATTTTTGGTAATATTGTGCCGAATCATATATAATATTATCAATAAATGTCCCTTAATCTTAAGAGTTTCATCAAACAGGTAGATTCCAATAATCCTAATGAACCTGAGTTTCTACAAGCTGTAACAGAAGTTGTTGAAGATCTAATCCCATATATCATTGAAAATCGTAATGATTTGATTGATATGAAGATCTTGGAAAGAATGGTTGAACCAGAAAGAATAGTTACATTTCGAGTAGCTTGGTTAGATGACAAAAATCAAATTCAAGTAAACCGTGGTTACCGCGTACAAATGAATTCAGCTATTGGACCTTATAAGGGAGGATTACGATTTGCACCAGATGTCAACCTTAGTATTTTAAAATTTCTTGCTTTCGAGCAGGTATTTAAAAATAGTTTAACTGGATTGCCTATTGGAGGTGGTAAAGGTGGTTCCAATTTTGATCCTAAAGGAAAATCAGATTTTGAAATTATGCGTTTCTGTCAGAGTTTTATGACTGAATTGCAACGTCATATTGGTTCAGAAACAGACGTTCCTGCCGGAGATATTGGCGTCGGTGGAAGAGAGATTGGTTTTTTGTTTGGTCAATACAAAAGATTACAAAACAATTTTTCAGGAGTATTAACAGGCAAAGGTACTCAATGGGGCGGTTCTTTTATTCGACCTGAAGCAACCGGATATGGATTACTTTATTTTGTGCAATGTATCTTGGATTATAATAATGATAATATTGAAGGTAAAACCATCACAATTTCAGGTGCCGGAAATGTAGCTTATTATGCCGCTGAGAAAGCGATACATCTAGGTGCCAAAGTGATTACCCTATCAAACAGTCAAGGGACTATTCACGATAGAGAGGGTTTCACTTTAGAAAAACTGCAATATATAGGAACATTAGGCAGAGATTTACACAAATATGCCAAAAAATTCACCTCAGCTACTTTCCATGCTAAGGAAAACCCATGGCAATTTAAATGTGATATTGCTCTACCTTGCGCAACACAAAACGAAATATCAGAATCTGATGCGAAAAGACTCGTTAAAAATGGATGTCACATTGTGGCTGAAGGTGCAAACATGCCTTCATCTGCCGAGGCGATAAGAATATATCATCAGGCAAAAATTCATTTTGGTCCTGGTAAAGCCGCTAATGCAGGCGGGGTAGCTGTATCGGGATTAGAGATGTCTCAAAATGCCATTGGACAACAATGGTCCCCTGAGAAGGTTGATAACCGTTTAAAAAGTATTATGGAGAATATCCATAAAACATGTGTTCGTTTCGGTAAAGAATCAAATGGTTATGTAAATTATTTACGTGGAGCCAATATTGGTGGATTCATAAAAGTTGCTGAGGCTATGAAGTCACAGGGCGTCGTATAATTAGGTTATTATTTATAATTTTGAAGTTCCAGGCGAAATTGCTTGGAACTTTTATTTTTTATAACAATATGAGAGTATTAGCTGAATTACCACATCCAGATTGTAAAATTACAATCTTTGGAATGAATCAAAAGTTTATCATCAAATTTGAACAAGGTACGTTGGAACAATCTTATAAACTTGCGGAAGTAGATGTTGTTGGGGGCATTAATGGAATCTTTGAAATGATAGATGAAGATTTTATTAAACGCGTAAACCAGCTATTTTCAGAGATGAGAGACGCTGTTATTAACACTTATAATAAATATCAATGATTTATTGATATAAAACTTGTAAACACCTAGTTTAAAATACTTTAAAAAAGTATAAAACTGAATTCAAAATTATATTTGGTGATTCAGTTTTTTTATGCCCAAAGTCTAGCTGCGTGCAATTACTTTAAGTTTAGTTAAACTATATATTTGTCTGATACAATGTCTTTTATATATGATAACAAAATATTATTTGGTTATCAAATCCACCAAATGTTCAATACCTGCACAGGCATTTTCAGAAATTTTAATCACATTCTGATCTGTTAAGTATTGATCGGCTTTGGGATCAATAAGAATACGTTTACACTTTTTTTGTGTCTGAAAAATTAAACTAGCAGCTGGATATACTTGTAATGAAGTTCCGATAACAATAAAAACTTCAGCTTCAGAAGTAATGCGGTAAGCTTCGTATAAATTTGGTACTGATTCCCCAAACCAAACGACATGTGGTCTCAATTGAGACCCTAGTTCACAATAACTCCCCATCTCAAGTGTGGGTCCTTGGATATCGTAAACCAACGCTGGATTCAAAGAAGATTGGGATTTAAGTATTTGTCCATGTAAATGCAAAACCTTACTACTTCCAGCACGTTCGTGTAAATCATCTATATTTTGAGTAATTATGTTTACCTCAAAATCTGATTCCAATTCCACTAATTTTCGGTGAGCATTGTTAGGTTGTGCATCTAAACAATTTTTGCGACGTAAATTATAAAAATGCTGAACCATTTCCGGATTTGTTAACCATGCTTGAGGGGTCGCCACATCCTCTATTCGGTATCCTTCCCAAAGACCGTCATTACCTCTAAATGTTGGAAGCCCACTTTCAGCAGATATTCCCGCACCAGTAAAAACAACTATTTTCTTCACTTAACGAAATAACGATGTTCTATAACAGTAGTTTCAGGTTGTTTCCCTTCTACAACATTTTTCACTGGGCAATACCCCGTAACACCCCTATAAACCAAAGCTCCGCCAACACCAATCTCGGACATTGCAGTCAGTGGACTTTTTAAAATAGTTTTTAGACCCATTCCCAAAATAAATCCTCCTGAAATTACCGAAAGAATTCTTTCAGAATTTCCAACATTGCCATTTTCATTCGCTTGATTCATTTGCTCTTTGAGCCTTTTATAGGCATAATTTAATAAACCGATCATATTCTTTTTCTTTAATTAACTAATTCTATTAACAGGTAGATATTTAAAATGTTTCTATTCTTTTCACATTTAAACAAGAGAAATTTTTCTTAAATATGTGTATATTCACAAAAACAGCATAAAAACAAAGTATGTTAGTAAAAAAGTATTCAGGAGAACTCGTGCCATTTGATGAATCTGCACTTCGCCATTCCTTGTCCCGTTCAGGTGCGTCTGAAAAGGAGGTTGATCATGTATATGAATCAATCCAAAATTCATTGTACGATGGAATTAGCACGAAACAATTGTACGAATTAGCATTCAATTCTTTAAAACAAAAGAAAAATTCTTATGCAGCCCGATACAGTCTAAAAAAGGCACTTAGAGAATTAGGACCAGAAGGATTTTATTTCGAGGAATGGATCGCAAGATTGTTTCAAGAAGATGGCTATCAAGCAATTACAGGTCAAACTATTCAAGGACATGCTGTCTCACATGAAATAGATGTTGTTGCAGCTAAGGGCAATCAAATGATTGCTATTGAATGTAAATTCAGAAATAATCCTGAAGAAAAAATTTCTGTCACCACCCCAATGTATTTCAAATCACGGAAAGAAGACATCTTGGGATTAACTTATCCCTTCTTCAAACAAAACAGACAATTCACCGATGGATGGCTGGTAACGAATGCCTATTTGACAAAGGATTCAATTGCTTTTGGAAATTATTATAAATTAAATCTCCTTTCTTGGGATTATCCTGAGGGAAACAGTATAAAAAATAGAGTTGATAGCAATGGAGAGTATCCTATAACTTGCCTAACTACTTTAACCGCTCAGGACAAGGCAATGTTGTTAAAGAACCAGTGTATTTTAGTAAAAGATTTGATTAAGAGTCCAGATCACTTAGAAAAAATTGAAAGCCCAAAAGATAAACAAAGGCTCATCATAGAAGAAGCTACTGGACTGTTAAATAGCGCTTTAGAACATTAAACGTAAGGCTATACTTATTTTAGACAATGATCTGTCTTTAAATATCCAAAGTAGGTAAATACACTGTCCCGAATTTTTTCAGCTCAGTTAAATCTACGATTTCATCAAAAATACCATATACTGATGAACCCGATCCACTCATTGAGGCATAATGGGCTCCCATTTTGTACAACATCGATTTAATATCTGCTATTTGTGGATATTTATCAAAAAGAGAAGTTTCGAAATTATTTTTAATCAGATATTTCCATTCTTGAATAGGCAACTCAATTGCCTTTGTTAAGTCTATTTCTGATTCAGCAGGAATGACATTTGCATACGCCTCCTTGGTAGAAACATGTAATTCAGGTTTTACAACGACAATCTGATAACGACTAAGATTTAATGGTACTTCTGTTAATTTTGTTCCAATACCTTCAGCATACATCGCTTTATTATCAATAAAAAATGGACAATCCGCGCCTAATGTTGCAGCATATTCCTTTAATTTATCCCCATTAAGATCCAAACTGAAAATTTCATTTAGTATTTTCAAAGTTGTACTGGCATCAGAAGATCCTCCGCCTAATCCTGCTCCAACAGGAATGTTTTTTAATAAATGGATTTGTACTGGCTTAAGATGAAAATCTTGATTCAAAAGATTAAAGGCTCTTAAACACAAGTTATTACTATCCACGGCCAAACTTGAATTCCAAATCTTTAATTCTAAACTATCCGACGGTATCACCTCCACCGCATCATATAATTTTATAGGATAAAAAACCGTTTCAAGATCATGGAATCCATCCTCTCTCTTCTTCGTGATATGGAGTCCAATATTGATTTTAGCATTTGCAAATTTAAGCATAATACAAAATAAGGGTTTTTTACAATAAACTAGTTAAAATTATGGCATATTTACTACTATTGAATCGTTATATTGATTTCCATATTTATAAGTTTTTTACTACTTAACTGGTTTATTAGCTTTTTGTCTATTTATCCAATTGATCAAATTTTTCTACGTATGAGTTATGCATATTCACCATTTCACTAAGAACAAACATTATCTAGGCGTATGGTTTTTAATTTTATCTGAGAGGTTGCAGAAATCAGGTTATATTGTTAATCAAAACAGGAGTCGTGGCCTCATTCCTCCCACAAAATCGAATCTTGTGGGTCACCCTGGCTAATTTTATGAAAATGACCTTGTTAAAATTTAGTACAATTCTAATTATATTTAGTTCTCTTCATCGTCAAAATACGGCAAATACCCAATTAGCTCCCGATCTGATTTCAAATAATAGGGAGGTGAATGGAAATGATTCATTATTAAATAAAATTCAACGGCAGACCTTTCAGTATTTTTGGCAAGGCGCAGAACCTACCTCGGGTTTAGCTAGAGAACGAATACACATTGATGGAGAATACCCTGAGAACGACCAAAACGTCATTACTATTGGTGGGAGCGGGTTCGGTATAATGTCAATGATTGTAGCAATAGAACGCGGTTTTATAACGACTTTACAGGGTGAAGAAAGATTAGATCACATCATGAATTATTTGGCAGAAATCCCAAGATTCAAAGGAGCTTGGTCGCACTGGTATTATGGCGATACTGGAAAAGTTAAAGCCTTTAGTGGAAAAGATAACGGTGGTGATTTAGTAGAAAGCGCTTTTCTTGCGCAATCGTTAATCGTTGTAAGAGAATATTTAAAAAATGGTACTGAAAAACAAAAATCAATAGCAGATAAAGCAAACCAACTTTGGTTAGAAATTGATTGGCAACATTACACCAATGAAAAAAAAGTTTTATTCTGGCATTGGAGCAAAATGCATGGTTTCGGCATGAATCATCCCATTCAGGGTTTTGATGAATGTCTTATCGCTTATATTTTAGCAGCCTCTTCCCCTACTTATTCCATTGATAGTGAAGTGTATAATCAAGGTTGGGCACGATCTGGTCAAATTAAATCTAGCCTTAAAAAATTAAATATTCCAATCGGAATAAAACACAATGCAAAACCAGGTGAAGTTGGACCATTGTTTTGGTCCCATTATTCATTTATGGGTCTTAACCCAACAGGACTACAAGATTCATTCGTCAATTACGGTGATGTAGTAGAAAACCATGTTAAAATTAATCTCTCATATGCAGATGCCAACCCCAATAACTATACAGGTTATGGTTCAGATAAAGGCTGGGGATGGACAGCAAGTTACTCGATCGATGGATACAATGCACATCATCCAGACAATGATAAATCAGTAATTAGTCCAACTGCTGCTTTGTCCTCTATGCCCTATGCACCAAAGGAGAGTCTCTCTTTTGCAAAATACTTATTTAGAAATTTATCGGATGAGGTATGGGGAAAATATGGTTTTTACGACGCTTATAGTGAAACTGCGCATTGGTTTCCTAAACGCTACCTAGCAATTGATCAAGGCCCCATTGTTGTGATGATAGAAAATGCCCGCACAGGTTTAATCTGGAATTTATTCATGAATGCGCCAGAAATCCAAAAAGGATTAAAAAAACTAGGATTCCGAGGACCAAATATTCGTTAACATTACAACTTACCTAGAAAGATGATTGTGTATTTGAATGATAATCATTTATTCCAATTATCCTCAAAGTAGACTAAATACTCCAAAAATACACTATTGGGTTCAGAATAGGTTTCTACCAGTTTTTTCCATTGATCAAACTTCAAACGATTTTTATTATGAAAATAGCTTTGTACCATATTGATTGCCATTTCAGCTTTTTGAAAATTATCACCAGTTAATTCAATTCCTTTTAAATATGTTTTCTCAGCCTCTTCAAGATTATTTAAATGTTTAAATGAAAATCCCAATTCCCTATAGTACCAAAAATTGCTAGGTTCATTTTCAATAGCTTTATTCAATATAATTAATGCTTTATAATAACTTCCAGTAGCATTGTATGCATAAGCTAACTCAAATTCTAAACCTTCGTAATGAGGATCTTCTTGGTAAGCTGTTTGCAAAATCGGCAACGCTTTATGACTTGCCCCTATTGCATTAAGGGCGCTACCAATTCCCAAGCGGTAACCGATAAATTCTTCATTCGTCTTGTAATTGGTTAGCCAATCAGGATGATCAGGAAGTTTTAATTGTTTTTTTTGGCTATCAGTTAAAACTGCTAGATCAGCCGTTTTACGGTCCAATCTCATTATTATATTAGAGCTATCCAACCTTGGTAATAAAATAAGATCTTCAGTCCCTACTTCCAATTGTCCTTGGAAATTAAACGTGAATCCAGCTTGTGGATCGATGTAAACGAAACCTAACATATAATTTGGGTCATTTTCCGTCTTATTTAGGATAACCCATTGATCAATTGCATCAAATGGTTTTGTGTCAAAAGCAAGATTTAGCTTCTGAGCATAACAAACATGAATAATTGCAATAAGAATCAATATTAATCTCATAATTTTGTTTAAAAATATGTGAACACTAAATTCGTTATAAATTATAACGAATTTAGACTTTCTTAATCGAATTAATGAAATCTCGTTGATTTTGAAAGTTTATCATTACTACCTTCACTTAAATTAAGGGTAATACATTTTATTTTTGGGTCCAAAAAATAATCATACTCATTCTCAGTATTATACTTTTTTAGTTTTGGAGAGCAAGTAAATTTTTCTACTTTTGTCGCGGAGAGTTGGCAGAGTGGTCGAATGCGGCAGTCTTGAAAACTGTTGACTGTCACAGGTCCGGGGGTTCGAATCCCTCACTCTCCGCCAAAAATATATCAAAACAACAAAAAGCCTACAAATTGAATGATCTGTAGGCTTTTTGCTTTTTAAAGCAATATCTGCAATCTCAACTTACCCTTCTAATTGAAAAAGCAAAATAGGCAGGACAGTGAATGAAACTTTAATTGTCAATATTACTTATTCAAGAGGTAAATAAGTACGAGACACAAGCGCAAGTAATTATTTGGGGTAAAGTAGTGTTTAGTTTGTCAAACACGCGTATAATTTGCGTCTCCTGCTAGGGATTCTTCTCCCTCTGGGGTAATATTATACATAACAATTCGCAATGCATCGGCATTTAAACATGGAATCTCTATTCGCCAACCCCAATTAGGATTATTCGGCACTTCATAAGAACCCAATAGAATAATATCACCTTGATCATTGACTTTACCATAACAATTCATGATTTTTCCACTCATCCCCCAAGAATCAACCCATGAGGCGGTAACTTCGGCTTGCTTGTCGATGTTGCCGATTAGTATTAAACCATCTTGCTCTACCCCCTCATGTTTCCAATCGTAACTAAGGACAAGAAATTTATCATTAGCGATTGATTTAATCGTCATGTTAGAAATGGATATAAAGTCAGGGTTGGGCAACCAACCTAACACCAAACGATATGAGCCTTTCCACTGTCCAATAAATTTGCTACTGAGATTCATTATTTTAATACCTAGTATTGTTTATGATTTCACTGACTTCAATTGCCACTTACTCTCAGTTTAAAGTTATTATTTAAGCCGAATTTTTGCAAATTAATGTTATAAGCTATTTCATAGCATTCATTTAAAGACTATACAATGAACATTCTGCTGTCCAATTGTATCAGATAATAAATCAAGAAACTATTCGCCTTTAAAATTGCAAACATTCCCTCTACTCCCGCCATTGTTGGCTGTTTCAATTTTCCTTTGTACATCATTTTTTTCACAGTATAATATACTCTTTATCCAAACTAACTTTTTAAACTGCAAATTGTTCAGAAGGGACAACATAAGCTACTTAAATAACTAGGATTTATGTAATATTTTAAAATTAAGATTATCATGAAGGATATAGCCAAACGGTTTCTCAAAAACCCACTTGTAAGCTCAAAAGATTTGAGGCCCAGCAACGATGACCTGGCAATTATTTGCTTGTTTAACCCAGGTGTATTTGAATTTAATGGAAAAACTTGGTTAGTAGCAAGGGTTGCCGAAGGTATTGCACAAAAACCGAATGCGATCCGCTTTCCAATAATTAATGATCTGGGAAAATCTGAAATCATTGAAGTTCCTTTAAGTGATCCAGAACTTATTGCTAACGACCCACGGAAATTTTCATACAAAGGATTTGGGTATCTCACTACTATTTCCCATTTACGATTGCTTTGCAGCGATAATGGAGTAGAATTTTATGAACCTGAAGGATACAACCTCATAACTGGACAAGGGAACCTAGAACGGTTTGGTATTGAGGATTGCCGTATTACTAAAATTGACGATACCTTCTACCTAACCTATACAGCAGTATCAGATAATGGTGTTGGAGTTGGGCTCAGACTTACCAAAGATTGGAAAACCTTTGAGCATTTGGGTATGATATTTCCACCGCATAATAAGGATTGTGCTATTTTTAATGAAAAAATAAATGGTAAATACTATGCCCTGCATAGGCCAGCGAGTATAGAGGTTGGCGGAAAATACATCTGGTTATCCGAATCATATGACGGTCTGCATTGGGGAAACCACAAATGTATTGTAAAGACAAGGGTTGGACTATGGGATAGTGCACGTGTAGGTGCTGGCGCGGCCCCCATTAGAACTCCTTATGGATGGCTTGAGATTTACCATGGGGCTAATGCGGAAAACCATTATGCTTTGGGTGCTTTTTTAATGGATTTGAACAACCCTGAGAAAATTATTTCCCGTACAGAAGAACCGATAATGATACCCTCCATAGAATATGAGATTAATGGCTTCTTTGGAAATGTGGTTTTTACCAATGGTCATATTGTAAAGGGGGATGAAGTTACTATTTATTATGGAGCAGCCGATGAATCAATTTGCGGAGCAAAATTCTCAATACAAGAGATATTGTCGCTCTTAGAGGATTTATAGACTAGTCAGTTCAAAGATTGTATTACGTATATTGCAGTTTTCAGATCTTTAGGCATTGTGATAATTAATGATCAGGTTTACTATTTAAGGATTTTCAATTAAAAATATTTTGCTCGACTTACCATCTTAACTCTAGAGACTGTTCTCCGCAGACCTGGAATTCCAGCTTATTGGTTTGGTTACTTTTAGGTTGTACCTCAATTTTTGTTTTGGGACCATCTATAGTAAATAAGTGAAAGTTTTGCTCTGCCGTAGGCTTCATTGATATCACCATCACGATACAAGATAGCAATTTACTTCCCCCAACTTTAAAAGACAGACGTTTATCTTTAGAAATTCTACTATTCGCAATCGGATAGTCCACATAGATAATAAAATTCTCACCTGGAACCTTAATGTATTGCCTTGGAACAATGCCAAAGGCTAGGCCTGCACCATAGACTTCTTGACCAATTTTACCCGCAAGGTCCCAGCCATCGTAAATATCTTCAAGTGGGATCCACAATCTAGAATCGATTTCTCCGGTTTTAACATTTTTGCTCAGCATTTCTGGAGGCAACAATGGTGGATAATAAAATGGCATCCTTGCGATTGTATAACGGATAAACTCCGCTATTAGCAGCCGAACAGAAGACAGAATATCTATTCCGTCGGCGGCCTTCAGATAGGCTATTAATCCTGCATACACTTCCAGTTCCTCATATGCCGCCGTATAAGGTGCATCATTCAATGGGAAAACTCTAAAGAAAGTGGGAAACGATTTCCCGTAACCGTAATCGCAATCCCAAAGTTGGGTATTACGAAAAATCCCCGCAAGGCAGCTGTAACTAAGATCGAGATACTGCTGATCACCGGTAATTTTAAACAATCTCATCATTGCCTGGGCTGCAAAGGCTGTATTATTAGCTTGATAAAAGATATTAGGACCTAAGCCTAACAAATGTTTGGCCGCTTTTTTGGCCTCCCTTAGGTAACGATCCTCTGCGGTAAGGTCCCATATCTCCAGCATTAGGTGCGCATAACATCCCGGTACATCTTTTTCTCCCCCTTCTCCAGGTTTTGTCTCTTCCTTTATCACCTCAAGTGTATCCATACGGTAGAACACCGGCCAGTTATAATTAAAATGGTGCGCCACGTTTATTGCATAATCAATAGAATCTAACAGCAGCTTTTTAGCGATTTGATTACCACTACGTGCAAGTCTGGCTAAATTCATCAACGGATGGTGAAGGTACCAAGAATCAATAATTCGTTCTCTTTTCTGCTCCTCACTTTTATCTAGATTATCTTCCATTTCAGGCAACCAGCGTATTATAGTTTTCATCTTTTTATGGTAAAAGGAAGGTAATCCGTCCGAGAGTTCAGCAGTAAGTTGATGCTGTTCGCCTTTCCAACCCACATATTCCATAAGAGGCATAAGTACAGCCAATTGCACCATAATCTCTGCAGGAGTTTTGTAATCAGAAACATAAGCATTCAGGTAGGGATGATTGCCTGCAAAAGTCCAACAGCCTTTATGGTAAATCAAATCATCCAGTCCTGTTTCTGCCGTTTCAAGCCAGTCATGATATTTTGTATCAGGCCTAGGAATTTTAAGATAAAGCTCAGCCAGATTAATCAAAAAAAGTTTCGCAATCTCCTCCTGTGTCTTGGGCAATTCTTGGCTTAACAATACATGAGCATCCGATATAATAAATGATTCACCTGCTGGTAATGGATCATCTTTTGTAATTGGTAAAGAGAATCCAATCTCTGGCCAATTACCCCCAACCAATTCCGCTGAGGACGTTTTGGTGGCTTCACAATATGGGCCTAGCGCAGTCAAGTTTTGAAAATATGTGACCGAACCAGTCCCCGGCATACTAAAGTATATAAGCCCGGATCGCGCCCCAACTTGTCGGATATGAATCTGCCCTTTTCCCTGCACAGCGCCTTTGCTGCCTAGTGGCAAAATATCTTTAGGCCAGAATGGGATCATCAAAGGTACTTTTGGCGTGAGTGTTGTCGAGTAATGGAAGATAGCCGAAGCATCATTTGGTAATTTAATGCTCACTTTGTAAAAGGCATTATGAGCCTCAAGAGTCAATACCATTGAATCGGCTGACTCTTTTTCTATGTTTATTATATTCAGACGATTACCAAGACTAAAAGCCATACGAAAACATGCTGATTTTCCATTTGGCCATCGTACTACAGTCCAAAGACCATCATAGGTGCCGCGAATAGTCAACTGGTATTTCTGCAAAGCTTTTTTTGCTAGAGGTGGACTACTTAAGAGTTCTTTCTGAGCAGCTATCGCCAAAGAGGATATAGGTAACATACGCTTTTAGATTAGACAATTAAGCCTTATGATTCCACATAAAAACATTTTACTCGTCTTTAAGGTTTTTGTTTAAATACGGTATCTTCAAACGTATTTAAACAAAAATCTTAAGATCCAACTCTAATGAAGGACTATTCTAAGAAATCACTTTGATTTTTATCCAACCATCTGTTAAAGATCCTAAATGAACCGCCTGATTTTCTCCCTAAGTTTTATACTAAAAGTGCCTTATCTCTCAAGCGAACAATAATTTCGGCGCATGTCAATGGTATTCCAGTATCTGGCTATCAATTGGGCGATTTTATAAAGAATGTTTAGAAAACTTTTTAACTAAATCACGGTAAAGGTTCTACTATTGATAAAAAGTATAATGAAAATATGGACATAGAAAATAGAGTATCCATTAGATCAAAACAGGATACTCTATTAAATAGGAGGATTATTTCGATTTTAGACGTCTGTATTCTTTTTTTTCTTTTCTCTTCGCTATTAAATCTGCCAACATATAGTATAGCTCATGATCTCTTGGATCGGCTGACTTGATTAGTTTATAAAATGCGGCACTACCTTGATAATACGCGATAGAAGATTGATCGAATACTCCATTACGCTTGAACGCATCGATATAGGCAACAAAGCGATCTCTTTTGCTATCCTTTGCATTAACTAGTGCAGATTCATCAAATTCCATCTCCATTCCCATTTTTGCTCCATCAGCTAGTTCACATGCCTGCTGTAATCTAGAATCTGGAATTTTCGCATTAAAAAAATGGTTGGGTTGTTGCCACGCAAAATCAAAACCCATTTCTTTCCATTTCGTATTCCCAGATGCACTCCAATAAGGAATCCAATAGAATTTCAAACCCTTTGAACGAACATAATCTCCAACTTCTTGTGTAATTCCTTTGCCATCACGGTCATCTTCATCAACCCAATAGAAGCCCGAAAATTCTAAATTCTTAAACTTTTCATTTTGGAAACGTGTCATGAATTGATCGATATACCATTTAACCGCTTCTAAGCGATCGTCCTTATAATTGAAATCTAACATTTTGCCATTGAGTTCTCCCCAGTCAGTTTGCTTATGGATAGCCGAAGGAAGACCCATTACCACTTTATGTTTCTTAAAGCTTGGAGCTTTCATAACTTTCTTCTTCTGTCCTATCAAATCATTTAAGGCATTAAAAGCAGTTCTTTTTTCGAAGTGACGATCGAGTAACCAAGACCATTCCACTTTACGTGCGTTCATCTTTTCATAACCTGGTGCGTAATTACGCCCTTTGCCATCTTTGAATTCAAGAAATAGAAATCCGTCATAAAGCCATTTCTGCTGGTTTTGTTTATTTGTATAGGATACATAAGGTTCAAACAACTCTTTATCCCATTTGTATTGAGCACGATGAATCCCGCCATGATAAATAAGAGCTAGGTCAACGATATCTGTTCTGTTAAATTTTTCCTGTGTAAAGCCCTGATGACAGAAAATCAGGTTTAAAATTATTAGTATATATTTCATAATATTATTTTTTTACCAACCTGGATTTTGAACGAGTAAAGGAGCCTTATCAAGTTCAGATTGTGGAATAGGAAAAAGATTCATTTTGTTACTAAAAACACGCGTTTCGAAGGGAACTACCTTATAGAACTCCTTTGTAGCAAAACTATTCGTTGAGGGTGTTCCTGCATATACATCAAGACCATAGAACTTTCCTCCCTCACCAAATTTACGTCGAGGGTTGCCATCGTCTGGTGTATTAGACAACAAGCGCCTTCTGGTTGTAAAGTAGCGATCACCTTCAAACGCTAATTCTACTTGCCGTTCGTGAAGAATATATTCCCTTTGTTTTTCTTTATCTCCTTTAATTTCTGGATAAACAGAGTATATGGAAGGAATTCCAGCTCGTTCACGAATCATATCCCAGTATTTTTTAATGTTCGGATCAGCTGGATTAAATTCATTCATCGCCTCAATATAATTTAATAATATCGTCGCATAACGAATGAACGTTTGATGCCGACCAGCACTAACATATTGCCTGTCACGGAGATTACTTAATGGATCAACATTTTTTAACACCAAATAACCAGTTTGAGGATAGAATGTGTAGGAGCCAGATTGTCTTGAGGTTCCGCCGTAATAAAATTCTACACGGCCATAGCCGTCGGCTTGCTTAACTGTGTTATTGTTCGTAGAGTAGTAATCTCGCTTGGCAACATCGCTTGGCAATTGGGGTATAATTCGTTTGTTATACAACACTGATGCATAAAAACGTGGTTCACGATTTGCAAACATATTCCAATCCCCAGGCCAATGCCCCCAGGCTTCTCCGCTTCTAATGAGTTCAATCATTTTAACACGGTCAGCAGCAACATCTAAGTTTGTTGGATTCCATTCATCACCGCCAGTAATGGCAAAACCATCTTCTACATAATTTGAAGTTGGATCCTCAATTGTTTTACCATTTTTCATAAAAAATGCATCAACTGCGCGTTGAGTTGGACCGACTCCTCCTAAATTATTTGGACCAGGAGAAGTATGTAACTCCCAAGCGTTCACGTCCAAACCCGCTTTTCCCCAAAGGATCTCACAATTCCATTTCTTGATATGTAAATCCCGCACGGATTTGTAAGGATTGAATACAGTACCGTCTCCGTTTTCATTATTTTTGTAAAGACGAACATTTGCCTCAGGAGTAGATTCAGCTAAGTTGATTAAGTCTATTGCTGCATCAGCTGCTCTTTTCCATTTATTCGCATCATATGTTTGAGAAGTCAGTGGACTACCATCCTTATTTTTAAAATCTGCATACAGTAAATTACCATTCCATTGTGGACTTGCAGCCATAAGCAAAACTTCCGCTTTGACGGCTTTTGCAGCAAATTTAGTTGGTTTTCCTAACCATTGCTTATCACTCTGGTAATGCATTGGTAAATCAACATAGGATTCATCCAGGCAAGAAACAATGTAATCAACACAATCATCATAATGAGACCGTTCATAATCTCTCCATGGTTCATTTAAAGGCGCCAGTTTATCAATTAATACTACTGGCCCATATTGTCTTAGTAAAAGCCAATAATAGTAACCTCTTAAAAATTTCACTTCTGCCTTGTATTGCCTTTTTAGATCATCGCTCAACTGAGGGTTTTTATCTACATTCTGTTCAAATACATAACTTGCGCGAATAGCCTTATACCAGTTTGGCCACTTTAAATAAAAGTTTGATACAGTCGTCCAGTTTCCTAAATTAATATTATATGTCGAGTAAACATTCCAAGTCAAGTCTACCTCATCAGAAACACCTAACCAGGGATCATCTTGATGGAAATTTTGAGATGGTATTTGTGAATATACATTATACAGAAACTTCTCAGTTTCTAATCGTGTGCTCCAAATCATAGCATCCGTTTTCATATCATCGGGTTGTTTCTCAAGGAAATCTTTGCAGCCATAAAACAAAAGAACCGGAGCTGCTATAATTGTAATAATTATTTTTTTCATATTTTTAAGTTAAAAAGAGGCTCTTAAACCAAAATTGAATTTGCGTTGTAATGGATAGTTCATACCCTGATTTGATCCAGTTTCCGGATCCCAAAGTTTCCAAGTTGAAAAAGTGGCTAAATTATGCGATAGCACATAGAGTCTAAGCTTGCTTATCTTCGCTCTTTGCAACCAATCCGATCTGAAAGTATATCCCAATTCAGCTTCTGAAAGGCGTAAGAAGCTACCGTCGTACAATGTTCTTGTAGAAGATTGCCAGTTATTTGCTGAGGTACCATTAAAGATTCTCGGGTATAATGCATTCGGATTAGGATTATCTTGCGTCCATCGGTCTAAAGCTTCCGTAAAAATATTTCCTTTACCGACCCCTTGATTGAATGGTATATAAGCTCCTCCCAATGCATAAGAAACCCTCGATTGTCCCCTAAAAAACATCCCCAAATCAAATCCTTTAAAATCGACTTGAAAACCAAATCCATAGTTAATTTCCGGTAAATTTGAGTATCCAATCGCGACCTCATCGTCTATAGTGATCTGTTCATCTCCATTGGTATCATTGAATTTAACATCTCCCGGACGAACCACGCCAAATGTCTGGGTTGGACTATTTGCAATCTCATCTTCATTAGCAAACAAACCTAGAGCAACCAAGCCAAATTGTTGCCCAAATTTATGACCAGTTCGCATTCTATACCCATAGTTTTTCATCGCCTCGTCTTGCTCCAAGATTTTGTCTCTTGCATAGGTAAAATTTCCATAAACCCTGAAACCTCCATTCTCTAGACGCTTATTTACCTCTAAAGTTCCATCCACTCCACGATTAATCATTCTTCCCATATTAGCAAACGGAGCAGAATTGAATCCCGAAAACGAAGGAAGTGAGGCCCTCTGAAGCAAAATATCGGTACGTTTCTCATAAAAATAGTCAGCCTCGAACTTAACCAGGTCATTCCAAAACCCTAGTTCCAGACCAATATTTTGTTTTAGTCCTTTTTCCCAAGTCAAATCCGTAACTCCTATTCTATCTTCTCCAGTCCCAGCATACCCTATTCCAGTTTCCCCAAAGGTGTATCCTCCTAATCCATTGCCATATACTGAGAGATAGCCATATCGATTTCCATTTGGAAGCGCCTCGGATCCAACGAGTCCAACAGACCCCCTGATCTTGAATAGGTTAATTGTATTTCTTAAATTATCCCAATAACTCTCATTCGATAGAATCACACCTGCTGCCATTGCTGGAAACCAGCCAAAGCGGTTTTCTTTAGGAAAGTTCTCAGAACCATTGTAACCGACGTTAAATTCTGCAAAGTATCGGTTATTAAAATCATAAGTCGTGCGAAATGCAATTCCTTGTCTTCGATAAGGCAAGGCAAGTATTGATGAAGCTGCATTTCCATCAATATAATCCCGCTGATAATACATGATCATAGCAGTAACATTATTTACTCCGAAAGACTTAGCATAATTAAATTGACTCTTGAGTTCTTTCGCACGATTAGTTACCAAATTTCTAGAATAATCTAATGTTTGTTGACCTTGGGTTACCTCCTTAATTATGAGTTCTCCACTCGCCTCATCTCGGCCTTGAATTCCCCAAGTTGGTGAAAATTTTCGTCTTTGAATCTCAGTCTGGTTATAGGCATCAAACGAGAATGCAAACCGAAAAGACAATCCAGGTAATACCTTATCAAGATTTTGGTTTAGTGAGATTTGACTCATAAATTGATTTCTAAATTCGGTATTATAACCAGAACCCATTAATCGTTCAACTGGGTTGTCCTCTCCAACTTGAGTCGGGGCACCCCAACCCCATATCTCATTACCTTGGAGATCTCTGCCAATTGGTAATCGTACAGGATTTGAAATCGGAGTTGCCAGAGAAGACCAATAAAACAATGTTTGTGCAGGCGTATAATAGGATGAGTATATTTGGCCACCAACTCCCGGGGTATGAAGATCTGTCAAGCTACCGCTTACCTCCAAACCGATCTCCGTAGTTTTAGTTAACGAAATATCTACATTGGAACGAAAGTTATATCGCTGAAGTTTCATGTTTGACCGGTAGTCATTTTCTGGATTATCCCGATAATTGCCAGACTCATTAATATACCCGACTCCTACGAAATATCTTGCAATCTCCCCCCCTCCTCGTATATTTAAATTTGCTTGGTTGTTGTTTGAATATTTTTTATAAATTTCATTATACCAATTAACATTAGGATATAAATAAGGATCCGAACCGTTTTTAACATTTTCAATGTATTCAGGACTATAGTTTTCTTTACCTAACGCTTCATTATAAAGCATTGCATAATCGGTACCATCAATAAATTCGGGCAAATTAGGCAGGTCTGAGAGACCGCTTTCCGCTACAAAATCGATAGCGGGTTTTTGTACCTTACCTCTTCTAGTAGTAACAATAACAACACCATTCGCTGCTCGAACACCGTAGACAGCTGTTGCCGAAGCGTCTTTAAGTATAGAAACTGATTCAATTTCTTCTACCGAAATGTCTTGCATATCACGCTCAACACCATCAACTAAGATAAGTGGAGAACGATTCGCACTAAATGTAGATATACCACGAATCCAAATTCCTCCGTTGTCACGGCCAAGCTCTCCACTTCGTTGCACAACAACAGCGCCTGCCATCTTTCCTGCTAGAGCGTTCGTTAAAGATCGAGAAGGTACTTGGAGATCTTCCATCTTAACCGTGGATATTGCTCCAATAACGCTTGCTTTCTTCTGTTTCCCCATCCCCACTACGACCAATTCATCTAAAGCAGAAATGTCCTCCTTCAAAACGACATCTATGGTAGTTTTGGAGGAAATTTCAACAACAAGTTCTTTATAGCCAATAAATGTAAACCGCAATTGCCCATGGCTGCCTGCTGCAATTGCATAAGATCCTTTCGCATCAGTTGAAACCGAGACCTCGGAGGAAGTCAAAGAAACACTAACCCCTTCTAAGGGTTTTCCTTGTTCGTTTAAAACACGGCCACTTACAATTTGTTGGATCTCGAAAGGAGAATTCTCTATTGGACGAATTGCATAAGCTTGATGAGCATAAGCTAGATTAATTATCCCTAGAGACATGAGTACTTTCAAGCGATTTGCTATCCAATACCTGGAATTAGAATAATAAGACATAATTTAGATTTAGTTAATTACCAATTAATTTGTTGAAACAAATTTGATTCAATCAATTATTTCAGTCGGTTGAGGTTAAAACTATGATAATTGTTTATCAAGTTAAAGTTATTAAAAAAATTTAATTAACTATATGTATTTATTAAATTTTTTTAATAATAAAGAATTATTAAAGAAAATTTATCTTAAAATAGCGCATGAAAAGTTGATAATTGTTTTTGAGATTAAATCGGAGGAGCATGAATCTAGGACGGATCAAAATGTTCAACAAATCCATTAAAACAAATATTCTAAATGCGTTTAGCTTTTTAAAAAAAATAGCAGAATCTGTTAATGATTATTTTGGATGGAGTATAGAAAACCACATTCATACATGCAATTTTCAAATAATTTTGGCTTTGGTAAATAAGGTTAAAAAAATCAAATAGCCGGTGATAGATTGAGTAAAATATCTAGATTTAATTTTTGTCGATGTTAGTTAACTTTATTCTTTTCTGAAAACTTCAGCCATTCGTTCAATGTCTAAAGTTTTCGGATAATTGCCGCAAACAATTACCACTTTATACTTAAACTTCACAGACTGTCCTTTTAAAAGTCGGTAATTTAGTTCTTCTTTACCTTTACTAAAAAATTTCTGTCCAAGTGGATTTGCAGCAAAAAGTCCGTATCCTCTCGCAAACCAATAGGTCGGATATCCAACGTTATCCGGATGATCTAAAATTAAAATAGATACTTTATCAGTATCAATTACACCATTAAGGCTTACCCACCTTGCTCGTGTACCGAAAACTGCGTCACCTTTTTTACCTTCACTGCTCAGATAATTTCCTGTAACTCCGTTATTGTCTATTCGTGGCTTAGAAAGTGAGATTCCACGTTCATCCGTGAACGTAGTAGCCTGTTCGAAAGGCTGTTCAAGTTCTCTGGCCACTCGCAAAGCAAGCAATCCCTCTTTATTGTCTTTGAAAGAGACGTCTTTTAACGCTTTAAGCGAAATGTGGACTTCAATTGCCGTTGTATTATTATCGAGGACTTCAAACACATAACGGCTGTTTTCAAGAATTAAAGTATCACCTATTGGGGTCAGCCAATATTTGCCAACCTCTAAGAAGGCTGAATCAGCTGAGGACTGAAATGAATTTACTTTAGCATGAATAATTTCGCCATAGTTCATTCTCTTTTCCAGAGGTATCTTTGTGGAATTATTCCAGAAATCTAATCCATTAACATCGCCATAGTTAAACCATAATCCCATTTGATGTGGATGATCAGTTCGTTCAGTAGCCCTAGGTTCAATCGGCCATCCGCGCGTAAGTTGATGACCTTTAATTGTTTTTAAAGGAAATAGAATCGGCTTCTTCAAGCTATCAGCATATAGATAAGAAGTAAAGAGATTCTCATCCAAAAAGACGTTAACGCATTTGTCATCTGGAAGATGAACAATTGAAAAGCGATTCTTTCTTTCATCTTGAGCGTGCACATAAGATCCCGCCAAGTAAAGTGCAAAACCAATTATAAATATTCCAATACCTTTTATGAATTGATTATACATTTTTCTAAAAAATGAAGTCAATAACTGAAAGAAGCTTTTAATAGCCTCATTAAAATTTAATTCAAAATACGAAAATTAAATCGATTTACTTTAATAAACAGTTCTATCCAACAATATTTCCTACTGTAAATTAGGGTGTTAAAATCTTTAAAAAAATATTGCCAATAAAACTTTTAAGCTGTTTGCTGAATTTAAATTCTAACAATTTATTTTAAAATTTGTTATACCTTAAAAAAGCAAGAATTATGACAAGTAAAAAAGTAGGGCTATTTGTAGGTAGTTTAAGGAAAGAATCATATAATAGAAAAATCGCTAATCACCTCTTAACTATTGCCCCAGATGATTATCAGTTCTCGATAATAGAGATTGGAGATCTTCCCTTATATAACGAAGATTTTGATAACGGGAATCCTCCGGCAAGCTACACTAAAATCAGGGAAGAGGTTAGTCAATTAGATGCCGTCTTATTTATCACACCTGAATATAATAGATCCATACCAGGTGTTTTAAAAAATGCGGTTGATGTAGTTTCAAGACCATATGGAAAGAATTATTGGAATGGGAAACCTGGAGGAATAATAAGTTCATCTATTGGTGCAATTAGTGGTTTTGGTGCGAATCATCATTTAAGACAGGCTTTAGTTTTTGTCAATGTACCAATAATGCCACAAATAGAGGCTTATTTGGGGAACGTAGCTGGCATTTTCAATGAACAAGGTGAATTAGTAGATAAAGATACACAAGGTTTTTTGAAGGAATATATTAGAGCGTTCAGAGAATGGACTGAAAGATTTATTTAATACCTGGTGTCTTAAATAAATCTTATTTCGCCAAAAAATTCTGGTAAATGGAAATTTGGGGATGGATAGTCAATTTTACTCCAGGAAATAAAATGTGGATTAGGCAATCCGTCCCCACATTTATAAAAATTTGCATGGGCCTTACTATCCTTTAAAGAATGCTCTCCCATTGAAAATAGCGTAGTCGGAATAACTAGTATTTCTTGCCACTTCTTGTGTCCATTAACCGATTTTATATTTGTAAAAGTCTGTACGCTCAAAATTTCGGCTGCTGAAAGTCTGGATCGATCTGACTTTCTTGCAGGACCATATCCGATTAAGCCAGTACCTAAGATGTTAAACTCTAAATTAAAATATGTCTTTCTCTCGTCAAAGGATATAAAGAATTCTACACAACTATCCTCCCAAACATTTTCATTTGGCCGGATATATTCACCCTTCACAAAATCTTCCTGAATAGAATAATGCAGGTATATATGTGATGCGTCATAACCCATTTGAAATTCTGCTTTTGGTGAATAAGGATACTCCTTATCCCATGTAGATTCTTGAATACTATTCCAATTCAAATCTGCCATAGCATTTGATAGAGTCCAATAATCTTTTTCACGCGTATTTAAAACGAGTTCACGAATCTCCAAAATCTTCATTTTAATTAGATGTTAGGTTCTCTTCCAAAATAGTTGTTAGTATTTCATGATTTATCTCTAATTCATTAACCAGTTTCAATTGCGATTTTGTTCTAATCAGATTATGCTCCGGATAACTAATTTTATAATACGTGTCACCATCTATATAATCCGTTAAAAAACGGACGGCCTGCATATATGGTAATAAATGCACAGCATAAATCAATGAGTCTATTTCCGCCTCTGTCAAAAAGTCTCTAGCCTCGGAAAGATAACCGGAGGTAAAAGATTGAAATAGAGGAATATTAAGGGTAATTTTTGAGGTGTCTTTTTCATCCTCTGCTGAAGAATTAATAATGGTACGAATCGCATCACCAAAATCATAGGCAACATATCCCGGCATAACTGTATCTAAATCAATAACGCACTGAACCTTATCATCCTTATCCAACAAAACATTATTGAATTTGGTGTCATTATGAGTTATCCTCAATGGAAGTACATTAGAACGACCTAATTCCAAAATTGTCCTCATTTTTTCTTCCCTTTGAAAAATGTAGTCTAGTAAATCTTTTACGTCTTTGACACGTCCAACAGAATCTTTTTGGATAGCAGCCTTTAAATTGTCTAATCGAAATTCAATATTGTGGAAATTGGGTAAAATTTCAACAATATTTTTTGGATCCAAATCACTCAATTGTTTTTGGAACTGACCAAATGCCATTCCTCCAGAAAATGCCTGGTCAGTGGTTTCCAATATATCGTAACTACGGGTTTCAGGGATATAGATAAACATTCTCCAATAATTTCCATTTGGATCTTGATAATAATTATCGCCTGTATATGTTTGTACTAAGGTCATTGTTCTCTTCATCACTTCGTTACGACCTAAATGCGCGATTTTTTGCTTGAGGTGATTACAAACAGTTTCAATATTCTTCATTAAACCCTCTACATCTGGAAAAATCAGATGATTTATCCGTTGCAGCAGGTATAAATTATTATCATTTGAATTGGTTGTGATTTTAAATGTATCGTTTATATGGCCCGATCCAAACGGTATTACATTTAGCACTTCTCCTTCTAATTTGAATTTTTTTGCCGATTGCAGGCTACTTTCAGTTTCTTTGGTTGACATCACTTCACTTTTCTATTCATAATCTCATGTATACAAATGCAATATCTATATATCCTATCAATAAATAAAATATTTTTTCAAATCAATCGGTTGCACGAGATTCAAGAATTAAATTCGACATAATTCGCGTAATTCTTTGGAAAATTTTGTAATTTGGAACATCTCTAAAGCGAATAGCCCAATATATGGTCACGGAAATTTTTATAATTCTCATCCTCATTATTATTAACGGAATCCTTTCTGCATCAGAAATTGCAATTGTCTCAAGTCGAAAAGCACGATTACAGTCTGCAAGTGAAAAAAATAATGGTGCTAAAGCTGCCTTAGAATTAAAAGAAAATCCAAATAATTTTCTATCTACCGTCCAAATCGGAATCACATTAATTGGTATTTTAACTGGTTTTTTTTCAGGAGGAACTATTTCAATATTTATTGAGGAACAATTAAATAAAATAGACCTATTAACCCCCTATTCATCGCAAATCTCTGTTATTTTAGTCGTATTAATTATTACCTATTTATCCTTGGTTATTGGAGAACTTGTTCCAAAACGAATTGGAATGGCAATTCCAGAAAAGTTTGCATCCTTTATTGCTGTTCCCATGTCAGTTTTAAGTGTGATCGTCAAACCTTTCGTTTGGTTACTTAGTAAGTCTACAGATTTTATAGTGCGATTATTTAATATCAAAATAAATCATAATGCTGTAACTGAGGAGGAGATTAAAGCCTTAGTAGACGAAGGGGTAGATAGTGGTGCTATTGAAGGATTTGAACATGATATGGTCGATAGGGTCTTGAGTCTGGGGGATAAGAAAGCAATAAATTTAATGATTCATAGAAGCAAGATTATCTACTTGGATATTCAAAGTTCTTTTGAAGAAAACAAAAAATTTATTCTTTCTGATGAACATACCGAATACCCAATCTGTAATGGCAATTTTGACCATGTAATTGGTTTAGTGCACATTAAGACCCTGTTTAAAGAATATCTCAGTAACAACGAGATGGATTTAAATAAATTAGTCCAGCCCATACCTTTTGTCAACGAAAATACAAATGCATATAATGTTTTACAGACTCTAAAAACGGCTAAGGTTTTACAGGCAGCAGTTGTGGATGAATATGGAAGTCCACAAGGTATAATCACGATGACCGACATTGTAGCTTCACTCGTTGGTGGATTTGAATCCGCTGAGAGTAAGGAGAAAAAGACCATTAGGAAACGGGAAGATGGCTCCTTTGTAATAGATGGTAGTTATCAGTTAGACGATTTTATGGACGTTTTTAAAATCGTTCTCTCGGAAGAGGATGAGGATGAAATAGGAAATTTAACTACTGTAGCTGGCTTAGTTTTTTTATTGCTGGACCATATTCCTGTAGAAGGTGATCAGGTTATCTATAAAAATATGAATTTTGAGGTTTTGGACATGGATGGACACCGTATTGATAAATTAATATTAAAGCTCTTGGATGATTCGCCTAATGAAACCTCGAATATTGATTAATTCGACTTTTTTATTCTAAGTAGTATAAGCAAAGGATTAACTTAGTGGGTAAACAGGTCCAAAATCGCTACCTCATCCGCATAACGCCTTTATTCGCTTTTTAAAACTGTCTCAGTCCGCTATCCTAATTGTTAAGCAAACTGTTTAATTATTTTAATCAAATCGTGTTTACTTTGTAAGCCACTCTGTCTCCAAACCTGATTCCCCTGTTTGTATAGAATCAGAGTAGGAACACCCTGGACATGAAATTTCGCTGCCACTGCTTGATTTTTATCTACGTCGATCTTTAAAACACTTAGTTCATCCCCCATCTCATCCTTTACCTCTTTAAGAATAGGTGCAAGCATTTGACAAGGTCCACACCAAGTGGCTGAAAAGTCCACCAGAACCATTGTATTTTTCTTTATGATTTCGTTAAATGATGCCATTATTATAATTTCTTATATGGAATACTTAATATTTCTAATTCTTCAATTTCACCATTAAATAAATTAAGATCGACCGGACCCTTTATCCCCTTAACAGTGCCTTTTTCGGAAAATTGCCAAAAGTTCCAATTTTTTTTGGGATTTTCAATCCAAAAGTTGTAATTGGCAATCCAAAGGGTATAATCGCTAAATTCATCTTTAAGGAAATCAGCAAAAAATTTATCTCCAGAATATAAAACAGGCCTCACCTTAAAATGTTTTTCTACCTGTACTAGCCATCTTTTTAATCCCATTTTTAGACTATCCATCGATTGATTTTTGGGCATTTCTTCTATATCCAATACTGGTGGAAGATCTCCGGGCTCAAGATGCACTACATCAATAAAATTTTGTGCTTGTTTAAGAGAATTTTCATTGGGTCTAAAATAATGATAAGCACCACGGAGCTTATTCTTTTCCTTTACTTTGTCCCAATTGTCTTTAAATTTACTATCCTTGCCGTCCTCTCCCATTGTTGCTCTGATAAAAATAAAATCAACTGGAAATTCTTCATTTATTGTTAATACTTCCTCCCAGAGGATATCACCTTGATATTGAGAAATATCTATACCAAAAACCTTGTCATTGTGTTTCCGCATCAATTCGATGTTACGAACATCGTATTTAGTCTGTTCATTATTTTGCATCGTTTCAGATTTAAACCATTTGATCATCAAATAAGAAAGCCCTGCCCTATGTTGCCAAGTGAAAATAAGAACTACAAAAACTGCAGGAATAGCAATGCTCCAAAATAGTAAATTTTGATTTATTTTATTATTTGGAGATTGTTTTTTTCTAGTTGTCCTGCTTGTTTTAGCCATTTTGGATGAAAATAGCTTATTTCTATTTGATAGCAAACAAAAAAGTAAAATTTATATGTAGGAGCTTCTTTACCCCTTTAAATTCTGTGAGGAAATCAAATCAGAATACGTTTAAGCAACAAGTTTTATGAATAATTGTCAGGTTTTTCATTCAACTCATGACAATACTTCAGGTAAATTTCCTAAAACAGGAAAGGCATTTAAATTGTTTACAGATTAATTGTATTAAAAACCAGTCTATGAATTTTAACAACTATACAATCAAAGCCCAGGAGGCAATTAATAAAGCATCAGAAATAGTAGCTGGAAACCAACAACAAGCAATAGAGCCCGCTCATATTCTGAAAGCATTATTATCAATCGATGAAAATATTATTGCTCATCTTTTAAAAAAATTAAATGTTAATATAGACTATGTCTCTACGGAAATTGATAAGCTAATAGAGGGATATCCCAAAGTAAGTGGAAGTGCACCATATTTGAGCAATAACTCAATATCAGTTTTACAGAAAGCACAGAATTACTTAAAAACTTTCAATGACGAGTTTATATCCATTGATCACCTTTTATTAGCTTTATTATCTTCCAACGATAAGACTGCCAGCATATTGAAAGATCAAGGCGTCAATGAGAAAGATCTATCTTTAGCAATTAAGGAGCTCCGGGGGAAAAATAGGGTAACAGATCAAAATGCAGAAGCAAGTTATAATGCCCTTAATAAATACGCTCGAAATCTAAATGATTACGCTGAATCAGGAAAATTGGACCCTGTTATTGGTCGTGATGAAGAAATTAGACGTGTCATGCAAATACTTTCTCGCAGAACCAAAAACAATCCAATTCTTGTGGGTGAACCGGGTGTTGGCAAGACAGCCATCGCGGAAGGCATTGCCTATAGAATAATCAAGGGTGATGCTCCAGAAAATCTAAAATCCAAAACAGTATTCTCTTTAGACATGGGCGCTTTAGTTGCTGGAGCAAAATATAAAGGTGAATTCGAAGAAAGACTAAAAGCAGTTGTCAAAGAGGTTACCGATAGTGATGGTGAAATTATACTTTTTATTGATGAAATTCATACACTCGTTGGTGCAGGTGGTGGTGAAGGAGCAATGGATGCTGCAAATATCTTAAAACCAGCATTAGCGCGAGGTGAATTAAGAGCAATTGGGGCAACTACTTTAAATGAGTATCAAAAATACTTTGAAAAGGACAAAGCTTTAGAACGGAGGTTTCAAAAAGTTCTAGTTGACGAACCTGACATCCAAGATGCAATTTCTATTTTACGCGGTTTAAAGGAACGTTATGAGACGCATCATAAAGTAAGGATTTTAGATGAGGCCATCATTGCTGCAGTAGAACTATCTCAGAGATACATTACAGATCGTTTCCTTCCAGATAAGGCGATTGACTTGATTGACGAGGCGGCCTCTAAGTTAAGATTAGAAATGGATTCAGTCCCACAAATAGTTGATGAGCTAGATCGTAAGATCATGCAATTAGAAATTGAAAGAGAAGCCATCAAGCGTGAAGATGATAAGAAAAAAATAACTGAACTATCTGAAAATATTGCAAATTTATCTAGTGATCGAGATTCTTTAAAAGCAGCTTGGCAAGCTGAAAAGTCTTTGGTTGATCAAGTTAATACAGAAATTCAAAATATAGAAAATTTCAAATTAGAAGCAGATCAAGCTGAACGCGCTGGAGATTATGGAAAAGTTGCTGAATTAAGGTATGGAAAAATAAAGGAATCACAGGATAAGGTTGAGAGTTTAAAAAAGGAACTTTCTGAGAAACAACAAAGTAGCCGAATGTTAAAAGAAGAG
This sequence comes from Sphingobacterium sp. GQ94, assembly GCF_059758715.1. Classification (NCBI taxonomy): domain Bacteria; kingdom Pseudomonadati; phylum Bacteroidota; class Sphingobacteriia; order Sphingobacteriales; family Sphingobacteriaceae; genus Sphingobacterium; species Sphingobacterium sp. GQ94. The sequence goes on along the minus strand of NZ_JCAXEC010000002.1, from coordinate 261,183 downwards.
GTCACATCGGAAGACATTGCAGATGTGGTATCCCGTTGGACTGGCATACCGGTTAATAAAATGGTTCAATCAGAGATCGAAAAATTATTAAATTTAGAAGAGGAACTACATAAGCGCATTGCTGGCCAACAAGAAGCTATTGGAGCTGTCTCGGATGCTATCCGTCGCTCCAGAGCTGGTTTAAGTGACGCAAAACGACCAATCGGTTCCTTTATTTTCTTAGGCACAACTGGAGTTGGTAAAACAGAATTAGCGAAAGCTCTGGCTGAATTTCTTTTCGATGATGAACAAGCCTTGTTGAGAATAGATATGTCAGAATATCAAGAGAGGCATGCGGTTTCTCGTTTAATTGGGGCTCCTCCGGGATACATTGGGTATGAGGAGGGCGGACAACTCACCGAAGCAGTTCGTCGCAGACCTTATTCAGTGGTTTTATTAGATGAAATTGAAAAAGCGCATCCAGATGTTTTTAATATATTACTTCAAGTATTAGACGATGGGCATCTTACGGATAATAAGGGTCGTGTAGTTAATTTCAAAAACACAATTATAATCATGACCTCCAATACAGGGTCACATATCATTCAAGAAAATTTCTCAAAATTAAACGAGATGAACAGGGATGAAATTGTAGCGAAAACAAAGGATGAGGTGTTTGAAATATTGCAAAAATCAATTCGGCCTGAATTTTTAAATCGGATTGATGAAATTATCATGTTTACTCCTTTAAGTAGAGATGAGACTGCAGATATCGTGAAAATGCAATTTAATGCGGTAAGAAAACAATTGGCAGAACAAAATATTAATATTTCTGTATCAGAGGAAGCATTAGAATGGTTGGCTCAACTGGGATTTGATCCTGTATATGGAGCTAGACCGTTAAAAAGAGTAATTCAAAAGCGGATTTTAAATGAACTATCAAAAGAGATTCTTTTGGGTCACATAACTAAAGATTCAAAAATAAAAATTGATGTTTTTGATAGAAAATTTGTCTTCTTAAATCAGGACGTTTAAGCGAAAAAAGCAACTTATACAACAAAGTGCAAACGTACCGTTTGCACTTTGTTGTTATTTTTTTTTATGAATATTCTGAAAAGATTTCCAGAAATCAGCTGCTTGAACTATCTATTCCTTAATATTATCCGAAAAAACATACCTAATTTCCTCTCTCAAATTATATCTTGAAGCCATCACCTCACCATAGGCTCCAGCCGTTCGAATAGCAATTAAATCACCACGCTCAGAAACCGGCAAAGTAACTTCCTTTCCAAAACAATCAGAACTCTCACAAATAGGACCAACAACATCATAATTCAAAATTTCTGAATCTTGATTTGACCCCAATTTCTCAATTTTATGAAATGCCTGGTATAAAGCTGGACGCATTAACTCTGTCATTCCAGCATCGAGAATTAAGAAGTTCTTTTTTACACCGCTTTTTGTATAAAGTACCTTACTGATTAAAGAACCGCATTGAGCAACGAGTGCTCTTCCTAATTCAAAATGAACTTCTTGTTGAGCAGTACGTTCTAAAAATTTATCGAAAACCTCAAAATACTCTTCAAAGTCAGGCAAAGAATTCGTATCCGGCGCATGGTAATCAACGCCTAAACCACCACCAACATTAAGAACCTTAATTGTGTTTCCTCTTTCTTCAAACCAATTTTTCCATTCATTAACTTTTACACACAGGGATTTAAAAACATTCATGTCGGTTATTTGAGAACCAATGTGAAAATGCAATCCTAACAATTCAACATTTTCACAAGACCGAAGAACAGACGCTGCTTTTTCTAATTCAGAATTTGGAACTCCAAATTTATTTTCATCAAGTCCTGTCGTAATATAATGATGTGTATGAGCATCAACATTCGGATTAATCCTTAATGAAACCTGAGCCTTCACTCCTTCTTTTGAAGCAATTTCATTAATAACAATTAGTTCTTGAATTGACTCAACGTTAAAAGCAAAAATATGATGCTTTAAGGCTAGCAAAATTTCTTTGTCAGACTTCCCTACTCCTGCAAACGTAATTTGGGAAGCATCAAACCCTTTATCGATGGATTTTTGCACTTCGTTTCCACTAACGCAATCTGCACCAAATCCTTTGGACTGAACAAGTTCTAAGATACGTTCATTGAAATTTGCTTTTAGTGCATAATGAATATGAAATCCTCTTTTCTGAGCGGCTTTTTTTGCCTCATCTAATGTTTTATTTAATAACTCCAAATCATAAAAATAAAATGGAGTTTCGAATTTTTTTAGTTCGTTTAAATTAATTTGATTGATATTCATTTTTGCTAAAATAATCTATTGTGCAATGATCTAAGAGCTTCTGTTTTATGTTCAGAATCTAAAAGTATGGAAACATTATAATCCGACCCTCCGTAAGAAATCATCCTTAAAGGAAGATGCTTTACAGAATCCAATACTCGTGCTGCATATCCATTAGTACTGGCACCAAAATCTCCAACAATACAAATTATAGTTTGATTCCTATCTACACTTACGGTACCGAAATCTTCAACCTCGCGAATAATGTCATCTAAGTTTTTCGTGTCATCTATACTAAGAGAGACGGCAACTTCAGAAGTTGTAATCATATCGATTGGTGTTTTGTATCGTTCAAAAATTTCAAACACCTTTCTTAAAAAACCATAAGCCAAAAGCATCCGTGAGGAATGAATATGAATTGCCGTGATTTCATCCTTCGCCGCTACAGCACGAATCGTACCTTTTTGGGAACCATGTTGAGAGATTAAGGTTCCATGGGCGCTGGGATCCATTGTGTTTAATAACCTTACAGGAACATTGTAACGCTGAGCAGGAAATACGCTTTGCGGATGCAAAATCTTCGCTCCAAAATAAGCGAGCTCAGCTGCTTCATCAAAACTCAAGTTGGCGATTGGCGTTGTATTTTTTACAATTCGAGGATCGTTATTATGCATTCCATTTATATCAGTCCAAATTTGAATCTCTTGAGCTTGAATTGCAGCACCTATTAAGGACGCGGTGTAATCGGATCCTCCTCTTCTAAGGTTATCTATTTCACCAAAGGAATTTCGACAAATAAAACCTTGGGTTATAAATAGGCAATTATCAGGATATGCGGTCAAAATAGATTCTAACTTTTCTTTAATAAATGGAACAATCGGTTCGTTGTCCTCATCTATCTTCATAAAATCTAAAGCCGGTAATAAAACAGAGGTTATTCCTTTTTCTGATAGATATAAGTGCCACAAAGTGGTAGATAATAGTTCCCCTTGTGCCAAGATAATTTTATCCTCTGTCGGGGTGAATAAATCATTAGAAAATGAAGCAATTAGGTTAAAATGATAATCAATTAGCTCTTTTCCTTGTTTGATTCCCTCATCGGAACTAAATAAATCATTAATTAAATTATAGTACTTGTCCTTATGCTCAATGATCAATTGCTTGGCTTCATCCTTTTTACCATTTAAAAATGATTTACCTATTTCAACTAATGCATTTGTAGTACCAGCTACGGCTGAAAGTACAACAATTTGACGTTCTGTTGGGTTTACAATATCCAGTAAACCTTTGATGCGTTCTGCGCTTCCAACAGATGTTCCTCCGAACTTAAGAATTTTCATATCTACTATTAACTATATTTTAATGGGATAAATATATTACTAAAAAAAATGCGGCACAAATGCTATTTAAAGCTTCTGTGCCGCATATAAATGTATGCGGAAGATTTACTTCTTCAGATTTTCAATCAGCAGTTGAGCTAGTTCTTCTCCTATTCGCTCCTGCGCTTCATTTGTTGCAGCACCAATATGAGGCGTTAAAGAGATCTTAGGGTGTGTTAAAACTTCTGTCCTTGGAGTTGGTTCATTATCGAATACATCAATTCCAGCAAATGAAACTTTTCCTGAATTTAAGGCATCAACCAATGCCAATTCATCAATCACACCGCCACGTGATGCGTTTACTAAACCAACACCGTCCTTTAACAATTTGAATTCTTCAACACCAATCACTGGTTTATCAGTAAAAGGCACATGTAATGAAATAAAATCAGATTCACGGAAAATTGTCTCAATATTTACTTGCTCAACCGGTATTTCTACAACAATATCACCTGAAAAATTTAATGAAAGCGACTTAGGTCCTTCGAAAAGATCTGAATAAATAACCTTCATCCCTAAACCAAGTCCTATTTTGGCTGTTTCTCGACCAATACGACCAAAACCTACCACGCCTAATATTTTTCCCTGTAATTCTGAACCAGCAGCATAGGCCTTCTTTAAAGCTGCAAAATTACTGGTTCCTTCAATTGGCATTTTACGATTAGAATCATATAAAAATCGAACGCCATTTAACAAATGTGCAAACACTAATTCTGCAACTGAGTGAGATGATGCTGCAGGTGTATTGACTACAGCAATACCATTTGCTCGCGCATAATCAACATCAATATTATCCATTCCAACTCCTCCGCGACCGATCACTTTAATGTTAGGACAGACATCAATTAATTCTTTTCTAAGCTTAGTTGCGCTACGAACTGTTACAGCATCGTATGCGTTTAGTTTTGCTGCTAATTCTTCTTGTGGAATATGATTGGTGTCAACTGTGAAGCCAGCATCCTCTAATATTTTTTTTCCGATAGGATCAATCCCATCGTTAGCTAATATTTTCATGTTATTTTATTTATTCTTTTCTTCAAATTCTCTCATTGTATCAATTAAAGCGTTGATAGAAGAAATGGTTAAAGCATTGTAAATAGATGCGCGAAATCCACCGACTGAACGGTGACCTTTAATTCCGATTAAGTTACGTTGTTTTGCTAATTCTAAAAACTCAGCTTCTTGCTCTGCAGAATCCATGACAAAAGTAACATTCATACGCGAACGGTCTTCAATCTGAGCAGTTCCCTTGAAAAACGAATTACGTTCAATTTCATCATAAAGCGTTCTCGCTTTGATAATGTTTTCTTGTTCGATAACCTCAATTCCTCCTTTCGCTTTCAACCAACGCAAATTTAACATGGACACATAGATGGAAAAAACTGGTGGTGTATTGTACATTGAGTCCGCCTTAGCGTGGGCTTGATAATCAAATATTGTCGGAATTGTACGTCCAGAATGTCCAAGTAAATCATCTTTTACGATCACAAGTGTTACTCCTGCTGGTCCCATATTTTTTTGAGCACCGGCATAGATAAGACTGTAATCAGAAACATTAATTTGTCGACTTAATATATCAGATGACATATCTACTACGACAGGAACTGAAGTCTCTGGCTTATTAAAAACCTCGGTCCCGAAAATTGTATTGTTTGATGTATAATGAAAATAGCTTACATCTGTTGGAATTTGAAAATCCTTGGGGATATAATTGTAATTAGTATCACCCGAGGAAGCTACAACCTCAACATTACCTATCTTCTTTGCTTCTTTAATTGCTTTAGTTGACCAGGTACCAGTATCTAAATACGCAGCTCTACCATTTTCAGGTAAAATATTCATTGGAACCATTGCAAATTGCTGACTTGCCCCCCCTTGTAAGAATAATATAGAATACCCCGCAGGTACATTCAACAATTCACGAACGAGACGCTCAGTCTCAATCATAACTGCTTCAAATTCTTTAGAGCGGTGCGATATTTCCAAAATAGATAAACCTGTTCCGTTAAAATCTATAACCGCTCTTGAGGCTTCCTCGAAAACCTCTTTAGGCAAAATACATGGGCCTGCACCGAAATTATGTTTCATTATAACTATATAAGTTGTTAAAAATAAAGTGGTTAAAATCTAAACAACCGTTTGATCTAACTTTTTAATGCCCAAAGGTAAAATATTTTTAAAAAAATTTAAAATAAATTCCGAATTTGTTTAAAAATTTCCAAAGTAGGTCTATTTTTAATACGATTTTATCATCCCAATTCAAAAATCCTTTCTCACGATAAGTTTTAAAATGTACCCAACATTTTCAGGTATTTGCAATTATTTTTAATGATTCATTTAGTGTATTTTGAGCAAAAAAATATGTATCTTCGCCTGCTAGATGCCTTTTAAAGCATTGGCAATATTAGTTTGATCGAAACCAAAAAATAATGGCTGAAGAAACAGAAAACGAAAACAATTTAGTTCCTGCTGAAAACAGGATTATCCCCATTAACATTGAAGACCAAATGAAATCTGCTTACATCGATTATTCGATGTCGGTCATCGTTTCTCGTGCATTACCAGATGCTCGTGATGGTCTTAAACCAGTGCATCGTCGTGTATTATACGGCATGTTGGATCTAGGGGTTACAAGTGGAAAAGCTTACAAAAAATCTGCTCGTATTGTTGGGGATGTTCTAGGTAAATATCACCCACATGGTGATACTTCCGTTTATGACGCAATGGTTCGTATGGCCCAAAATTGGTCAATGCGCTATCCAATGGTTGATGGACAAGGAAACTATGGTTCAATCGACGGAGACCCACCTGCTGCAATGCGTTATACGGAAGCTCGTCTACGTAAGATAGCTGAAGAGATGTTGGGTGATATCCATAAAGATACCGTTGATTTCAAATTGAACTTTGACGATTCCTTACAGGAACCTACCGTATTGCCTACTCGAATTCCAAATTTATTGGTAAATGGTGCTTCAGGGATTGCCGTGGGTATGGCAACCAACATGGCTCCTCACAATTTAGGGGAGGTTCTCGATGGGACAATTGCTTATATTGGAAACCGCGATATTGAAATTAGCGAATTGATGACCCACATTAAGGGCCCCGATTTTCCTACTGCTGGATTAATCTATGGATTTAATGGCGTCAAAGAGGCTTTTGAGACCGGTCGTGGTAGAATTGTCATGCGGGCAAGGGCTGAAATCGAGACGACCAAAAATGGCCGTGAGATAATAATCGTTACTGAAATCCCTTACCAGGTGAACAAAGCAGATATGATCAAACGTACTGCAGATCTTGTTCAAGAGAAAAAGATAGAAGGAATTTCTGAAATTAGAGATGAATCATCAAAAGACATTCGCATTATTTATGAGATAAAAAGAGATGCCAATGCAAACGTGGTTTTAAATAATTTATACAAGCACACTGCTTTACAAACCTCCTTCTCTGTTAACAACATCGCCTTAGTAAAAGGGCGCCCAATGTTAATGAACCTAAAGGATATGATCCACGAGTTCGTTGAACACAGGCATGATGTTGTCATTAGAAGAACCAAGTTTGAATTATCAGAAGCTGAAAAAAGAGCACATATTTTAGAGGGTTATTTAATCGCCTTAGATCATCTTGATGAGGTTATTAAATTAATTCGAAATTCAGACACACCAGAAGATGCCAGAATTGGGTTAATTGATCGCTTTGGATTATCTGATATTCAAGCTCGTGCTATTCTTGATATGACCTTAAGGAGGTTAACAGGACTAGAACGTGATAAAATTAAGGATGAATATGCAGAGTTGATGAAAACTATTGAGTACTTAAAAGAAATACTTTCTTCTGAGGAACTCCGCATGAAGATAATCGTAGAAGAGCTTCAAGAAATAAAAGAAAAATTCGGTGATGAAAGACGGTCTCAAATCGTACATTCCGCAGAGGATATGCGAATGGAAGACTTTATCGATGATGAAGAGGTCGTAATTACTATTTCTCACAATAGCTATGTCAAACGTACACCTTTAACAGAATACCGAGTACAAGGTCGCGGTGGTAAGGGATCAATTGGATCTACTACACGAGATGAAGATTTTACAGAACACATTATTACAGCTTCGGCCCATAATTATTTATTATTATTTACAGAAGCTGGCCGTTGTTTCTGGTTAAGAGCATTTGAAATTCCGGAAGGAGGCAGAACCTCCAAAGGAAGAGCATTACAGAACATTATAAATGTCCCTAAAGAGGAAAAGATTAAAGCATTCATTAAGGTAACCAATCTGAAAGACCAGGAATACCTTGAGAATAATTTTATCATCATGTGTACGAAGAAGGGAACAATCAAAAAAACTTCATTAGAAGCTTATTCTCGTCCTAGAGCGAACGGTATAAATGCTATAAATATCAATGATGGTGATCAATTATTAGAAGCAACGCTAACGAATGGTGCTAGTGAAATAGTAATGGCACTTCGTTCGGGTCGCGCAATAAGATTCAATGAATCAAAAGTCAGACCAATGGGAAGAACTGCTACTGGTGTTCGTGGTATTACTCTTGCACATGAAAAGGATGAAGTGGTTGGCATGATTAGTGTTAATGATCAAGAGACAACTGTTTTAGTCGTTTCTGAAAAAGGTTTTGGTAAACGAACTGATATTGAAGATTACCGAGTTACTAACCGTGGCGGAAAAGGGGTAAAAACCATTAATGTTACGGAGAAAACAGGAGAATTAGTTGCTATCAAGGGAGTTACCGACGAAAACGACCTCATGATTATTAATAAATCGGGGATTGTAATTCGAATTTCGGTTGAAAACCTTCGGACCATGGGACGAGCAACTCAAGGTGTAAAGTTAATTACATTAAAAGGAAGTGATGCTATTGCTTCTATAACAAAAGTCGAAAAACAGGAAGAAATTGAAGAGATAGAAGAAATTGATATCGATACTTCTATTGACAATCAATCTGAAAATGATTCAACTGACACTGAAAATGAGGAAAAAGTATAATTTCATAATTGGATCCTTTGGATTTCTATTTATTTTCATGACAAATAGCGCATTTGGACAATCAGCCTATAAGGAGGCTAGTAATGCCTTTGCGCTCTATACACAAACTGGTGAAATAAAAAATTTAGATAACGCTAAAAATCAATTAGCTAAAATTTATAAAACTAAACGTGACTCCTCCAAGACAAAGGTTAATGTTTTGCGGGCGATGGTCATGAGTTCTTTAGCATATGCTGATTCCACAAGAAGTATAAAATTAGATAAAGACCCTATAGATCTAACAAGTGAAACAATTTCAATGATTGAAGAAAGAGATAGATCAGCATATGCAGGGGAATTAGACTATGTCAAGCAAAATTTAGCAGCTGCATTAATTTTTAGAGCTAACAAATTTTTAAAAGAACAAAAATTTGATCAGGCCTATCTAGATTTTAATAGAGTTGATCAGATGCAAGTAAATAGTGAGGATGTAACATACAATCTCGCCTTATTAGCTAGTAAAGCCGGAAAGTCAGAAGATGCTGTTAAACATTATTTACACATCAAGGAATCAGGAAAAATGACGCCTGTTCAATTTATAGAACTTGCTGATCTTTATAATAAATTACAGCAGAAACAAAACGTTCTAAATCTACTTCAGGAAGCTAAAACTAAATTTCCAGAAAACAAGGAAATATTGTTTTATTTAATAGAGAGTTATGCACAAAACAATTCATACGATGCGATTGTTCCAATTATCGATAAGGCTTTAAGCTTTGAGCCTGAGAATATTGAGCTTAATTATTTAGCTGGTTATGCAAATGAAAGTGTAAATAACATCGAGGTTTCTAAGAATTATTATGAAAAAGTTCTCCAATTAGATCCGAACAATTATGAATCCAACTTGGCATTGGGGCTAATTGGTCTGAATGAATTCTTAAAAGATGTAAATAATCAAGAGGCACAATACAATGCACAAAATTATCTCTTAAAGGCTAACGAAATTAAACCATATGAGATAAATGCATTAAAATCACTTGCTTTATTCTATGATAAAGTTGGAGACGCAACTCAACTAGATAGAGTAAACTTGTTGTTAAATCAACTTACTAATTAATCAAACAAATTAATACGACATGAATTTAAAAAGATCAGTTTTATTCGTAGGATTACTTTTTGCAACTAGCAGTACTGCCCTATTCGCACAGAATGGTAATGTAAAAAAAGCAAAGGCAAGTATCGTAAAATATGAAGAATTAAAAGCTGCTGGAACAGCAGAACTGGGTAAATCATATTTAGTGGAGGCTCAAACAGCAATTGACGAGGCAATCCTTCATGAGAAAACAAAAGACAACCCGGAAGCTTGGACTTATTATGCTCTTGTTTATTCAAATTTAGCAAATTTGAATAAAAGTGCGGATTTAGCAACCAAAGCAAAGGAAGGTATTCAAAAAGCAACTGAATTAGATACAGAAAAGAAAAACGCTGAAAATATTACAGTAGCGAGTCAAACTTTGGGTCAATTCAAATTTAATCAAGGGGTTGCTGCTTGGGACAAGCAAGATTTTGTGACCGCTTATAGCGAATTTTCAGATGCTTTGACCTATCTACCTGGGGATACTACGCTAACTTTCTATTCAGGATTGGCAGCAGTACAAAACAAAGATTATGATAATGCCATTGAGAAATACAAAGCGTTAATTCCAGTAAAAGAGTATTCAAGTCATAAAACTATTATGATTGATCTACCAAAACTGTATTTACAAAAAGGCGATACAACTTCTGCGATTACCGCTGCAGCTGAAGCTGCGGCTGCTTATCCAGAAGATAATAGCGCAGTCGTTCAAAATATTGAGCTGAATTTAATCACTGGAAATGAGGCAAAGATAGTTTCTGATATTGAGGCTCAACTCGCGAAAGATCCTAAAAATAAAAACTTACATTATTATTTGGGATTAGCTTATGGATCCATTGGTGAGACAGATAAATCACTGCAGTCTTACCAAAAAGCTTTGGAAATTGATCCAAATTATATAGAAGCGAATACGAACGCAGCCGTAGTTATTATGAATTCTGGTCGTGATGAATTGATGAAGCTTAATGAGAACAAATCAATCCCTACTGCTGACTATAATAAAAAAGTAGCTGAGCTGAAAACAAAGATTGCTCGTGCGTTACCTTATCTTAAAAAAACAACGGAAATAGACCCAAAAAACATAGAGGCTTTAAAGAATTTAAAGAACTACTATGATTTTGTTCAAGATGAGGCTTTGTCCGCAGAAACTCAAGCAAAAATTGAAGCGTTGAACTAGTTCTCAACCCATTCTATAATTTCAAACATAACAAAGGGGCAATGTATTAGACATTGCCCCTTTGTTATGTTTGGTATAAAACGGTAATGAAGCAAATATGTCCTTGCTTGCATTACCTGTAAGTTAGGTCTAGAAAACTAAATTTTGTATTGATACACTGAAATTATTAAGCCTCCTGTACGACTAAAATGAGCTATAGCTAAAAAACTAAATTATCCTAACGCCACATCTAATACCATCATTACGACAAACCCAAGAATGAATCCTAGAATGGGTATATCTGAATGTTCTTCTTGTTGTGTTTCAGGAATTACCTCTTCGATAACCACAAATAGCATCGCTCCTGCCGCAAATGCTAGAGCATAGGGTAATATTGGTAAAAAAAAACCAACCGCAAATGCACCTAAAACTGCGAAAATAGGTTCAACGACTGCAGATAATTGACCATATTGAAAACTTTTCCATTTAGATAATCCCATACGTCTTAGTGGCATAGAAACGGCAATACCTTCTGGAAAATTTTGTAATCCTATTCCCAAAGCCAAAAGTACAGCTCCTGCAACACTAGCCTCCGGTGCACCAGAAGCTACTGCGCCAAACAAAACCCCTACAGCTAATCCTTCAGGAATATTATGGAGCGCAATAGCAATCGTTAGTAAGGTAGTTCGATGTAATGATGATTTGGGACCTTCTGATTTAAGAAAATTCAAATGAAGGTGAGGCATTAATTTATCCAAACCAAAAATAAAAAGTGACCCAGTTATAAAACCAATTGCTGCAGGCATTACTTTGCTAAACCCCTCTCCTTCGCTCATCTCAATGGCAGGCGACAATAAAGACCAAAAACTTGCAGCGATCATCACTCCTCCAGTGAAACCCAGCATGCCATTAAGGAGTTTTTTGTTCACACCCTTAAACATAAAAACAAAGGAAGCCCCCAAAGCAGTGACTGCCCAAGTAAATAAGCCAGCATATAATGCAGCCAATATAGGATTTAAGGTTCCTAAATATTCTATTACTTGATCGATCATATATTACAATTTCTTTGAACGGACTGAAAGTAGTTAAACTTTCTAAATATTCCATAACATAATAGCTGATCTTAATAGATTTATTTTTTTTAATAAACGTTGAATACAAAATTTAGATAAAAATCATCATGGTAACGTTCAATCATCTGAAATATCCGGAGGGTAATAATAAAATTTATTCTTCAAATAAAAGTTTGTTGGATATTGATTCATTCAGGGCAAAGCGGATAACGTAAGTTTTAATGTGAATGTTTGTCTTAAATTCTGATCTTATTTCAGTTAGATTATTATTTTTGAAGCCCCATGGAGCTCAGTTCGATCCTCCTTCCTATTGTCCGATAAACAATTGGGGGTGGTATTAGGGTTAAAAATCTTATATTTCATCGCTAATAAAAGCGATAAACAGAATATATAGCTTATATTATTAAAAAAGGGAATATAATTTTTCCCTTTTTTAAGCGTGGAGTTATGATGCTAAACTCTAACTATTTTATTTTAAATGAGATCTAAGCATCCATGCCGTTTTCTCATGCTTCTCTAATATTGAAACTAAAAAATCTTCAGTACCAGCATCGTGATGTTCTTCAACAGTTTTAATCGCTTCTCGTATTGTGATTATAAGGCTTTCGAAATCATTTAACAACTCTTTAATATAGCCAAGGCTATCGTTTTTAGTCTGTTTAAGCTCAGTTAACTGAGTCAATTCCAAAAAACCTTTTAATGTACCAACTGCATAATGACCTATACTACGAACTCTTTCGGCTATTTCATCGATTAATTCAGCTAACTCCTCATAAATAGTTTCAAAAAACAAATGTTGTGCATGGAAGTCTGGTCCCTCGACATTCCAATGAGCATTTCTCACCTTAGTATACAATACATTTTCATCTGCCAATAGTTTATTCAATAAGGCGGCGACAACTTTAGTGTCATTTTCTTTTATTCCTATATTAATTTTCATGATATAATAATTTATATTTTTTTAATACGCGCTCGCATGATTAAGATGTTGAATAGCCTGGTCATCTAGATTAAGTGCTAAGGCATCAACAAAACTCTTTAAATGACTGTCTTTTGTCCCACTGACTATAGGTGCCGTAATACTAGGTTGTGCCAATAACCAAGCCAACGCAACAGCGGTGGAATTTGTACTGTACTCCTTTGAAACCTCTTTTAAGCTCTGGATTATCTTTCTCCCCCTTTCATTCCAATATCTTTTTTGAATTCCACTACCGCGGGGAGAATTTAAAAAATCCGTTTCGGTTTGATATTTACCACTCAAGAATCCGCTTGCTAATGAATAATACGGAATAACAGCTAAATTGTTTTGAAGTGCAGTTCTCAAATATTGATTTTCAAATTTTTCTCGATCAAATAAGTTGTATTCAGGTTGCAAAGAAATATATTTTGGTAATTTTTTTTTATCAGAACAGAGTAAACTTTCTTCCAAACGTTCGTTACTAATATTTGATGCCCCAATGTACCTCACCTTTCCCTCTTTTATTAAGTCTTGGTACGCCCTCAATGTCTCCTCTACAGGAGTTTCTTCACTATCATAATGCGTTTGATAAAGATCAATATATTCCGTCTTTAAACGGCTCAAGGAATGTTCAATTTCTTCTTTGATATGTGTTGCAGATGTATTGTGCTTTGAATCATAATTAAATCGACCGCTCACTTTAGTCAATAAAATCACCTGTTCACGATTTCCACGCTCTTTAAACCAATTTCCTAAAATTTTTTCGGATTCTCCTCCTTTATTACCAGGCACCCAATGTGAATAATTATTAGCGGTATCAATACTGTTGAAACCAAGCTCCAAAAATCTATCTAAAATGTGGAAAGACTCTTGTTCATTTAATGTCCAACCAAAAACATTACCTCCAAAAATTACTGGAGTAATCTCAAGATCTGAATTTCCTAATTTCCTTTTATTTGTCATAGAACAGTTCCAATTTTTATACATACAATATACCTATAATTTAAAGAATTTTAAACATTTTATTAAGTATAGATATGTTAAAAAGCTAAATATTAGGTATAATTAAACGATTTCTATTGTTACTTTTGTGAATTATACCGGATAATTAATGCAATCAGAATCACTATACGTTCATACTTTTGACAACGAATACGCTCATATTGAAAAGCCGTCATCTTTTACATTTCCTTTTTTCTATGAACCACATCCTTTAAGCATTCTAGCTACGGAACAAGTCCAAAAATACCTCACAACACAGGTAGAATTTACGCATAACTTTGGATTAGAAAATTCCAGTACTGGAGTAGCGACTGGTAAAATGTTTGGTGTACTGGTCGTTGAAGATTTAGTTGGAAAACTTGGATTCCTAGCAGCTTTTTCTGGGAAATTAGCAGGAACGAATCAACATACATATTTTGTGCCACCTATATTTGATATGTTGAACCCACAGGGTTTCTTTCTTTTAGAAGAGGAGCTTATTAATGATATAAACAGAAGAATTAAAAATCTAGAAGACTCTCAGGAACTTCAGGATAAGAAACAGCGATTACAAACCAGTCAAATTCAAAGTGATCAGATTTTATCCAAACTTAAAGAATTCCATAAAACAAACAAGAAACTGAGAAAACAATTACGTTTAGAAAAAAGAGAGATTTTATCTGAGAATGAGTATCAATTATTCGAAAAAGATTTAATTAAACAAAGCTATAGGGATCAACATGAATTTCAGATGGCTAAAAAAAATGCTATTGCCGAAATTCAAAAAATCGAATTTCAATTAAATGAATTTATCCAGAAGATCACTCTACTTAAAAATGAGAGGAAGCATCGATCTGTACATCTTCAGAATAAATTGTTTGATCAATACCATTTTTTGAATTCAAAATTCGAAAGTAAATCTGTTTTAAGTATTTTTAACGAACTAAACATAGTTCCTCCAGCGGGTGCTGGGGAATGTGCGGCACCTAAACTTTTACAATATGCTTTTCAGAACCACTTAAGACCAATTTGTATGGCTGAGTTTTGGTGGGGTGTATCTCCAAATTTACAGGTCAGAAAACATCAAAACTTTTATCCAGCCTGCAGGAGCAAATGTGAACCAATTTTAAATCATATGCTTGAGGGACTAATTCTCGACCCGAATCCGTTACAGGAGAATACCACCGAAGATAAAAACTTAGACATTATATACGATGATGAATCCATTATTGTCGTAAACAAACCGACAGAATTTTTGTCAGTTCCGGGAATTCATATTAAAGATAGTGTTCAAACAAGAATTCTCTCAATATATCCTGAGCTAACTGGTCCATTAATTATTCATCGTCTGGACATGTCGACTTCAGGGATTTTGATTTTGGCAAAGAATAAAGCTGCACATCAGTTTATACAAGATCAATTCATTAAACACACGATCATTAAAAGATACACAGCCATATTAGATGGAATCATAACAGATAAAGAAGGGATAATTGATTTGCCTTTACGTGTGGATTTAGACAACAGACCAAGACAGGTTGTTTGCTATGAATATGGCAAAAATGCCCGTACCAAATTTAAAGTAATCGGGGTTGAAAATAATAATACTAGAATTCACTTTTATCCTCTTACCGGCCGTACGCATCAATTAAGAGTTCATTCGGCACATTATAAAGGACTTAATTGTCCGATTCTTGGAGATGATTTATATGGAATACGCGCTGACAGGCTTCATTTACATGCTGGCTATATCGAATTTATTCATCCCGAATCTGGTAAGAAGATTAGCTTTGAAGTGCAAGATCCATTTTGAGAGAACAAATTAAAATATTTACTTTAGTCATAAATTGTTTTAAATGGACGTATTAAGATATGTGTATCAACATCCGCTTTTCAATCAATCTGATTTGGGACTGCTGTTTGGAGCTCACGAGAAAATCAAACTAGAGAAAGGAGATTTACTTTTAAAGAGAGGACAAATTGCAAACGAATACTATATACTAGAAAAAGGTGTAGTACGTACTTATTTGTATGATTATAAAGGAAATGAAATAACAACTGATTTTTTAATCAAAAATGAAGTCGTCATTGAGGTCGCCTCCATTTTCCAGCGAATTCCTTCGCAGGAATATATACAGTGTATGTCTGATTGTTGTCTTTGGAAGATAGATTATAACCATTTCCAGGAATTATTTCATCAAATGCCAGCATTACGTGAGTGGGGTCGCGCTTGGATGGCATTTTCTTTATTTGAGTGTAAAAAAAGGGCTACGGAAATTATCACAGATTCTGCAAAAAGCAGGTATTTACGCCTATTGGAGAAAAAACCTGAAATCTTACAACATGCGCCTTTAAAATATATAGCATCCTATCTAGGTGTCACAGATACCTCCTTAAGTAGAATTAGAAAAGAACTCCTTACTCTTTAATGCAAAAAATCATGTCATTGCTAAATATTATAGAAAATAAAACATTTAACCAGTTAGATCTTGGCGAAAACTCATTACAAAAAGCACATTATGAACAATGCAAATTTGAAGGGTGCATGTTAGAGGGTATAAATCTGAGTGATTTTAAATTTGTAGATTGTGTTTTTAAGAATTGTAATTTGAGTTTAGCTAATATTGATAGAACAATGTTCCAAGATATTCACTTTATAGATTGTAAATTACTGGGTTTAAGCTTTGATAGATGTCATCAATTTAACCTTAACTTTAAGTTTCAGGGATGTAATCTGGATCATAGTTCTTTTTACGGATGCAAAATCAAAGGCACCCATTTTAGTCTTTGTAAAATGAATGAAGTGGAGTTTGAAGGTGCAGATATCTCTAAAGGAAAATTTGAAGATTGCGATTTAAATGCGAGCAATTTCATAAATTGTAATCTTGAAAAATCAGATTTTCAAACAGCACTAAATTTTCATATTAATCCTGAAATTAATAAAATTAAAGGCGCTAAATTTTCCCTCCAAGGACTACCAGGATTATTGGATAAATATAAAATTATTATCAACTGATTTTATATGCATTCAGATGGCGGACAAATATAAAATTGCATATTCAAAGGTATGGCCCAAATTATCTAAAGAATTAGAAGCCTTAAAAATCTTAATTGGAGAGCTACAGGTTCTAATTATAGCATTTAAGGATAGCAAACAACTCATTATTTATGTTAAAAAGAAAGAGGACTTAGGATATCAGCTGTTCCTGGAGTTTCCAATTTTTAATATTCCAGGTACACTTGGTCCAAAACAATGTGAAGGCGATCATCAAGTGCCCGAAGGGTTTTATGAAATCAACCGATTCAATCCCAAAAGCAAATTTCATCTTTCTTTAGGTTTAAACTACCCCAATGAGTTTGACATATCCAATAATTACAGTGGTTCAAATATTTTTATTCATGGAGGATCTAAATCTGAAGGTTGTTTAGCAATCGGCGATGATGCCATAGAATATGTGTATGTATTGGCAAGTATTGTCAAGAAAAATGGACAAAAAATAATACCCGTATATATTTTTCCTTTTCATTTAACTCACAATAATTTACAGGTAAGATCACTCTTAGTCCAGCCAAAAACTTTCACTTTTTGGAAAAACTTACAAATAGGTTATCTTGAATTTATCGCCAATCAATCCCAATTACGGATATCTGTTAAAAATGGGCAATATTGTTTTATTTAGTAATAGTGGAGATTGTTGAAAAAACGCTAGACTCCTAAGAAAAATATGCAAAATGGAACCAAACGAACATTGGTTTATACATTTTTTAAACTCAAAAAGTTTAAATTAATCAATAAATTAAATTACCTTCAATAGTAAATCAAACAAAAATGAAAGCGCTATTTTTTGTTGCATTTTGGCTTTGCCAGATTAGCTCGAGTATTTTATTTAAATATGGAGGTATTCAACCAAAATACCAATGGATAACTTTAATTGGTGGAAATATTATTCTGATTTCAGCAAGTTGGTTCCTTATACAACTTTTTAAAACCGTACCCCAACCCATCGTTATTGCGCTGTGTTCTGGAGGAACATTCTTAACTGTACAGTTTGCGATGGCATTATGGTTTAAACAATCCTTAAGTTGGATGCAAATTCTTGGATCTTTGGTTATCATTATAGGAATGGTGATGGTTACCTTTGGAGACAAACAATTCAATCAAAACTAAAACCCTTTGAAATGGAAAACCTTCACACGGAAATATGGATGCGTGGACCAATCGAAGGTATAACTGCTCTGCTTCAGCCAGTCGCTCATACCTTATTGCAGGTCAATAATGACGTTCAAAATTTGGTTACTATGGATTTGTTTCCTTGCTTATGGTTAAAACCTCACAACATGGCCTCCATTGCCTTTCATTTACAGCATATTGCAGGGGTTATAGATAGGATGTTGAGTTACGCTAATGGAAAGATGTTGAATCAGAAACAATTTGAATATCTTGAAAAAGAAGGGCTTGAGAATCCAGCATTAAATATTGCTATTTTGAAAAATAACTTGGAGCTGGTCACTCAAAATGCAATTAATCAGTTGAAATTAACTCCGGAAAATACACTTACCCAAACTAGATTTCTTGGACGGAAACGAGTCCCTACCACACAAATTGGATTGTTATTTCATGCAGCTGAACATGCACAAAGGCATTACGGCCAACTCCTTGTAACTGTAAATTTCCTCAAAACCGAGATGCATAAAACTTAAAAAAGAGTTCAAATTGCATTCAAACTGAAACCCCTAAACATCGTTTTAAAGACTGGAATTGTTGATTTGGTTATTATTTACAACGCGAAATAAAAATCTTATCCTAAATAAATTGATCCAAAATGTTCTCGGTTTAGTACTTTTTTCCAACTCGTGAATTCCCAAAACTTCAATTAAATTAAAACAAAGCCAGTATTTCATTGTTTTTTCTATAAATGTGTTACATTCTTCAACCATGCAAATAGCGAAAACTCTTATAATTTCTAATCGATTACCCATCAAAATTGAACGTAAAAAATCTAAATTAATTTTCACTCCCAGCGAAGGTGGCCTGGCCACAGGTTTGGGATCAATCTATAAAAAAAACAATTCTTTATGGTTAGGTTGGCCTGGTATTATCCCTAAAAACAAACAAGAAGAAGAATACATCGTTCAAGAATTGAAACAATTTAATTTGATTCCTGTATTTCTAACTGAACAAGAAATAAAAAGATATTATGAAGGATTTTCCAACGCTATTCTTTGGCCGCTTTGTCATTATCGCCCTAGTTACGTAGAACTCAAAGAAATCTATTGGGAATCATACAAAGATGTAAATCAAAAATTTGCGCAAGTGGCAAAATCTAATATAGATTCCGAGTGCATAGTTTGGGTACATGATTATCAATTGCTGTTACTCCCTAAAATGATTCGAGAAACAACCCCCAAATGTAGCATAGGGTATTTTCATCACATTCCTTTTCCTTCAATGGAATTATTTAAAATGCTTCCTTGGCGCAACGATTTATTAGAAGGATTATTGGGAGCAGATTTAATTGGATTCCATACGTACGAAAATGTAGATAATTTTCAAGACTCTTGTTTTAATTTGTTGAATCTCCAATCACAGCTTAATCATTTAAAAGTGAATGGAAGGATGGTTCTAACTGATGTCTTTCCTATGGGGATTGATTACATTAAGTATAAAAATCAAGCGTTATCAATCAAAACACAAAATTACACAAAAGAATTAAGGGACCTCTATAAAGATCAAAAAATTATATTATCAGTTGATCGTCTAGATTACAGCAAGGGAATAATTCAGCGCTTAGAAGCATTTGAAATTTTGTTAATCAATCATCCTGAACTAATAGAAAAAATTGTTTTATATATGCTCATCGTACCTTCTAGAGACCAAGTCAATCAATATAAAAAGCTTAGAAATGAAATAGATAGAAAGGTAGGAAACATCAACGCGGTTTACGGTAAGCCCGGATGGCAACCAATAGCTTATTTCTACAGTTCGATGAGTTTCGAGAAACTGTCTGCATTGTATAGTGCTGCTGATATTTGTTTTATTACCTCCTTATACGATGGCATGAACTTAGTCTCGAAAGAATATATTGCAAGTAAACAAACCAATCCTGGTGTTCTAGTCATTAGTGAGTTCGCAGGAGCATCAAAAGAGCTTTCAGATGCTTTAAGGATAAATCCTTATGCAGCGCATGCCACTAGCGAAACTGTCTATGAGGCATTAAATATGCCGATTGAAGAACAAAAAGAACATTTGCAAGCCTGTCAGGATGTTGTAGAGAAGTTTAATATTCACCATTGGGTAAACCTCTTTATGCAAAGACTTTCAGAGGTTAAAAATCTTCAAAAATATGAACTTGCAAGAAAAGTAGGAGAAAATATTGAGCAATTCATAACCCAAAAATATATCAAAGGTAAGAATAGATTAATTTTATTGGATTATGATGGCACTTTAGTGGGGTTCAATAATGATACAGAAAAGGCCATCCCTACAAAACAATTATTTGAAATTCTTGATACTTTGAGTAATGATACCAAGAATACCCTATCAATCATTAGTGGAAGAAAATATAACAATCTCAATCTATGGTTTGGCGACAAACCATATTTTTTAATAGCTGAACATGGTATTTGGAGTAATTTTCCTGATCATGAATGGCAATTAGCACAAGGCTTGTCAAACAAGTGGAAAGACAATATAAGAATCAGTTTACAACGGTTTGTGGACAGAACTCCAGGATCAAGTATTGAAGAAAAGTCACACTCATTAGCTTGGCATTATCGAAAGGTGGAACGAGCATTTGGTCTTAGACAAGCCAACGAATTATTGCAGGAATTGAAATCTATAATTCAAGACTTAAATTTACAATTAATCAATGGAGATCAAGTCATTGAGATTAAAAACAAAGAGGTAAACAAAGGAAAGGCCGCTGTGGCTTTAGTAAATAGAATCAATCCAGATTTTATTTTGTGTATTGGTGATGATACAACTGATGAAGATATGTTTATGGAACTTCCCTCCTGGAGTATTACAATAAAAGTAGGCGATAAAAAATCTCACGCCAAATATTACGTTGAAAATCATAATCAGGTGCTTCAATTATTAGAATCAATAACCAAGGATAATTTAAAAATGAAAAAATGAAAAGGAAACACGTCTATCATAGTGGTATTATTGGCAATTGTAATTTCATCGCTCATGTTCATAAGAGCACAAACATTAACTGGCTATGCTGGCCGACTTTTGAAGATAGTTTCATCTTCGGGTGTCTTTTAGATAAAGATAAAGGCGGAGAATTCAATATTTTACTTTCCGATAAGGATATAAGTTCAAAGCAATACTATCTCGAAAATACAAATGTCTTAGTGACGGAAATTAAAGGAGAGAATTCTGGTTTTAAGGTTACAGATTTTTCACCCCGGTTTAAGCAGTATGAACGATATTACAAACCCCTGATGATTATACGAATTTTGGAACCCTTATATGGAAATCCTAATGTTCGGGTAAATTGTACGCCAAAAGCAAATTATGGTCAATCTGACTTCAAAAAATCAAGAGGAAGTAATCATGTGCAATTTAATGCCGGAAATGAAGAAATCAGGTTGACTACCAATATTCCTATCAGTCATTTTTTTGATCAAGAGAAAAAACCATTTGTTCTGAATGAAAAAAAATATATGATTCTAACTTATGATAGTCAATTTGAGGCGCCCTTGGCGAAAACAGCCGAAGATTTTTTGCATAGAACTAAAGAGTATTGGCGTAATTGGACTAAAAAGGCAAACATTCCTAATTTTTATCAAGACCACATTATTCGATCAGCATTGGTTTTAAAACTTCATCAATATGAAGATACTGGCGCCATTATCGCCTCCAGTACAACAAGTCTACCTGAATCACCAGGATCCGGTAGAAACTGGGATTATAGATATTGCTGGGTTAGAGATAGTTTTTATGTTCTCACAGCCTTAAGTCATATTGGTAAATTCGAAGAACTTGAAAAATTTTCGAATTATATTACAGGAATAACTCAATCAGATACGGGCAGGTTACAACCGTTATATGGAATATTAGGTAAGCGAATCCTAAAAGAAGAGACGCTTGATTATTTGAGTGGATATCAAAATAATCAGCCCGTAAGAATAGGCAATCAAGCTTACGAACACATCCAAAATGATGTATATGGGCAATCAATGATTGCCTTACTACCTACTTTCACTGACTATAGATTTCCTCAAGATGAGCGAAAGGATTCTAAATCTTGGTTAAATTATATCTTAAACAAGATACAAATGACTATAGATGAGAAGGATGCAGGAATTTGGGAGTTTAGACATATTTCGAACAGGCATGCCTATTCAAATTTATTTCAATGGGCAGGAGCTTCCGCGGCGCTAAAAATTGCAGAACAAAACAATTATCAAGATATACAGGCAACTGCAAAACTATTAATGGATAAAGCCGCTCATTACATAGAGCAATGTTATGATGCTCAGGCAGGTGTTTATAGAAATTCTACTGAAGGATCAAATTTGGATGCCAGTACATTACAATTAATTCTGATGAATTATTTGGACCCTCAATCTGAAAAAGCAAGAAAACACCTGGAAGTTCTTGAGGGAGAATTAATGGGCAAGAACGGGCTTTTTTATCGGTATTTACATCGAGACGATTTCGGAAAGCCCCAATCTACATTTTTAGTCTGTGCTTTTTGGTATGTGGAGGCTTTAGCATGCGTTGGTAGGTTGAAGCAAGCGCAGGAAACGTTTGAAAATCTTTTGAGGTATGGAAATGAACTTAAACTCTTTTCTGAAGATGTCCATGAAGAAGACGGAAGTCAGTGGGGGAATTTTCCGCAGGCATACAGTCATGTAGGGCTTATGAATGCGGCTTATAGAATTGCAATAAAATTGGACAAACCTATATTTTTATAAAAATAATTATCATATAATTTAACATATTTCCATTGGTAAATTCTTTTTTATCATTCGATTTAAGCATATTGGCTTTTATTCAAGGAATACGAAAATACCTTTTTTTGAGTCAATTCTAAATAATAAAGAGAGATGGAAATAAAAGAACATACAGTAAAAAATGACAAGTTAGCGGAAGTAATTTCGAACAAAATTCTAATCAACTCAACGGAAGATGCCTTGGAATTAATAGGAAATCTATATTATCAAGGATTTGACGCCATCATTTTAAGTAGAGATCATTTTAATCCCATTTTTTTTGATTTAAAAAATAAGATTGCAGGAGATATTTTCCAAAAGTTTAGTAACTATAGGATGAAACTGATCATTTTAGGTGATTTTGAAGATAATCAAAGTAAGAGTCTTGGAGAGTTTATAAAAGAAAGTAATGAAGGGAAACACGTCAACTTTTTCAGCACTATCGAACAGGCTATCATCGGTAATGAAGATTAGTAATAAAAAATGTTCATTTATTCTTTTAACAGCATAAAGCGAACTCGTCAACCTTAAGTGAAATCAGCCAAGTATTGAGAGATTCATAAGCTATCTTTGTACTGCAATCAAAAAGATTAAAAGGTTTCTTTTACATCCAATATATCAAGCCCTTATTGCATTCATTGCAACTCTTAATAATTCCTTGGCATCTTTATCATGTTTTAAATGATTTGAAGACACGCGAAATGCAATCATTTCTTTTAAAAAATCTTCTATTCTTTTAATTAACGTGTGTGAATTCAAATCGTTAGGTATATAATTAAGTGAAGGAACTATTACATCAAATTTTTGCTCTAAATCATTTGGTTGTTCTTTCAAATCGCCTATACTATCGAGTTGGGGTATATATTCTTCCCTTGCCCAAATAACCAATGAATTCCCCTGCCTGGCCAACCTAAGAAATACATGTTTGATATCTGAGATCTTAAGCCCGTATAAATTCACAGAAACATCTAACATTTCCAACAGTCTATACATAGATTCATTCTTCAAAAGAACATGTTGTAGTTCTAATATTCGATTTTGTTCAGTTGCCATAACTATGTTTTACCTTAATTATTTAAATATTTCAAAATAAGTTTAAATATATATATTTAAACTGAACTCGTCTGTTTTTGCATTTTATATAGGCTATTGAAAAAATAAATTAAAATTTCTTGCACAATTGCATAATTTGCTTTAAATTAAGCAATTATAATGAATATGATTAGCCGGCGATTAGATTCTGTTCAAAATTCAATATAATAACATTTAGTAGCCTATCTCCTTCCATTCGAAATAATTAAGAGAATTTAACAAAAATTTAATACTCTTTGAATAAAAATAATAAAATGGCAATAGATATTTGGCACAATATTTTCGCTTGTAAACAAATATATTAAACAAACGATAAACTAAATTAGGTTGCACATTGCTTCATAAATTTAGTTTTTAGAATTTAAAATTCAATATGGTAAAGAATCAAAACCTCAGCAGTGAAGCTATTATCCAAGATTTGAAGAAACTGGGCCTGAAACATCAAAAATACTTAACTGGAGAAGGTAAATGGTTAATTGGCGGCTTTGAATCTATCGTATCTTTTGACAATAAGGTATCCTCAATCAGTGGCACCCAAGTTATATTAAAAAAAGAAATTTACATGATGCTGCCTGTAGATATTAGGGAAGAGATCGCCTTAATAATGGATGTAGAGTAATTAGAAGATTATTGATTGTTAAAAAACAGTCACTCTTTAAGGTTTGTCCCTTATTCCTTCCATTTTCTGTGCCCCCCGCCGCTTAGGAATTGCTAATGGGGTAAACAAATCTCAAGCATGTTTCATGCTGTAATATCAGGTATTCCTTATGGTTTGCAATATTGGCTTGATGCTTGTTCTAATCTTAATTTAAATAGTAATTTATGACATTAGAAGAAAGAATAATCTCCTTAAATAAACATTTTGGTTTTATCGAAAATCCTGATGATTTCAATTTTTCACTTTCACCGGAAAGGATTGCTTATCGGAATGAAGCATTAAGAAAAAATAATAGGGAATTATATACTTCCTATTTAATTGATCATTTTCCAAATGAAATGGAACGGGAATTACAGTTATTTGACCAAATAAAATCTTCAATTTCAAAGATCACCAAAGACGAAGCGTTAACATATTTTAATCAAAACCGGATAAATCTATTGCAATCTGATATTTTTTATAACGAAGAAGATGCTATCTTTAGAATGTTTAGGGTCAGAGACGAGGATTTATCTTGGTATCTTAAAGATAACACCACAGATTTGCTAGGTACATTCGTAACTCCCGAGCAAGCATTTGAATCAGGCAAAGGCGAAATTTATCTTGATAAGAGTAAAATTACAGATAAAATGTAGTCTCGTATTAAAATACATCTTTCTCACTAGAATAGTATTAGATTTCCTCCAATTTTCTGAGAGAAAATTGGAAACGGTCAATTAATTTTTAAAAAGGGAAGCAGACAAATCGAGCTGTGGACTGTGCAATTAAGTAGATGGAAAATATAACGATAAATAAAGTGACGCTTAACGATATTATCTTACTGCAGGAAATTGGCAGACAAACCTTTTATGAAACATTCGCTGAAAGCAATACCGAAGAAAATATAACAAAATATTTAAATGACAGTTTTGCTCTTGAAAAACTGACACAGGATTTATTTAACGAAGATTCGGAATTCTATTTTGCGGTTTATAGCGGAAGAGTCATCGGCTATTTAAAATTAAATTTTGGTGGTGCCCAAACTGAATTGTTGAATCGTAGCAGTCTGGAAATAGAACGCATTTATGTATTACAGGAATATCACGGTAAAAAAGTCGGACAGGCCTTATACAATAAGTCACTGCAAGTTGCTTATACTAAAAAGGTGCAATATGTATGGCTAGGTGTTTGGGAAGAAAATCCGAGAGCTATCCGGTTCTATCAGAAAAATGGGTTTGTGTCATTCGACAAGCATGTTTTTAAACTAGGTGATGACGAACAGACAGATATAATGATGAAAAAGAAATTGTAAAACGTTTTA
Source organism: Sphingobacterium sp. GQ94 (assembly GCF_059758715.1). Taxonomy (NCBI): domain Bacteria; kingdom Pseudomonadati; phylum Bacteroidota; class Sphingobacteriia; order Sphingobacteriales; family Sphingobacteriaceae; genus Sphingobacterium; species Sphingobacterium sp. GQ94. The sequence goes on along the minus strand of NZ_JCAXEC010000002.1, from coordinate 235,255 downwards.
ACATAAAAACATATGGACTTTGATATTCAAGCCGTGTTAGAAAATGAAAAAGTAACCGTATATCCTCTGCAGGAGGAGGATTTTGAGGTCTTAAAGTAGCTTCCGATCTTAAAATTTAGGAACAACACCCCAATAGAGACCGTTGGAAAAAACGGGTATTTCGGACTTTCTTTGATGGGGCTATGCAAAGTAAAGGAGCTTTTAAAATCGTTGACAAAACCTCAGGAATTATTATCGGCAGCACACGTTTCTACGATTACAAGAAACAGGAAACAGCATTTTTATTGGGTATACTTTTTATGGGACAGCCTATTGGGGTAAGGGCATTAACCTATCCGTAAAAAAGACTATGTAGGATTACATTTTTCAATTCGTTTCTAAAGTTATCTTCCATGTCGGTTTAACAAATACCCGCTCACAGATTGCAATCGAACGTTTAGGTGCTAAGAAAATTACTGAACAGGAGGTCATTTATTTCGGTGAAGCTCCGAAACTCAACTTCGTCTAAGCAATTCGCTTACGTGGCTCTGCTCTTAACCCTCCGTCATAAACTTCTTGGTTCCTTTGCCATTCTAACATTCAACCCTTCACATGTTCGTGATAGAGAAACAGGGTACTATGGCCTCTGCTGACTTCTGACTAAACCATAATCGCATTTTCTGCCATATGTTTCCTCGCAGGAATTCGCGCATACCCTTGACAGAATTTAGTCAGATCTCCCCAGGTAAGAACGATAACTTTCATCTCATATATCCGCTACATTTACCATAGTGCTTCCGTACAGTTTAGGACTTCGGTTTGTTTTGCAACCTCATCCAGCACTTGCGGCCTTATATGTAGTTTCTTTCCGCCGGACCGAGATTTTGCCGCCGACTTCCTTCAGATCCCTCCTTACGGTGAACACCTTTGTCTTAAGCTAACGCTTCCAACTATAAAGGCGTGTTCGGGACTTACACCCTAGAGTTATCACCCCTTGCTGGGCGCACAAAAAAAGGGTCTTCTTGATGAAGACCCTCCCAGCGGAGAGAGAGGGATTCGAACCCTCGGTACCGTTAAGTACACACGCTTTCCAAGCGTGCTCGATCGACCACTCTGACATCTCTCCTGGTCTTCTGGCTGCAAATATAAGATTTTTCCCAAATTCAGCGCATATTTTCTATAATTAAATTTAACTTGCTATCTAATTCAAATCCTAGATAACTGTTATGAAAAGAATTTTATCAATCGATGGTGGTGGAATCAGAGGAATTATACCCGGAATGGTGTTGGTTGCGCTGGAAGAAAAATTGAAGTCAGCAACGAAAGACCCAAATGCGCATTTATCACAGTTTTTTGATTTCTTTGCAGGCACCAGTACGGGAGGAATATTAATCAGTATTTTACTTTGCCCTAGTGATGATGATCCAAATAAACCAAAATATAGTGCACAAGAAGCACTAAATATATACTTGGAGCATGGAACAGAAATATTTACCACAAGTAGTTGGCGCCGGTTCCTTAATCAATTTGGTTTATTAACTGAACTCTATGATGATAAAGTTATTGAAAAAGTATTAAATGCATATTTCGGTGAGCATAAGTTAAGTCAACTAATTAAGCCCTGTATTATCACTGCTTATAATATTGAACTTCGGAAGAATCAAATATTCAGACAACAAAAAGCAATATCTCATGGTGATTCTAGAGATTTTTATTTAAAAGATGTTTGTCGAGCAACATCTGCTGCACCAACCTATTTCTCAGTCGCCGAAATATACTCAATCGCAAAAACAAGATACCCATTAGTAGATGGTGGCGTTTTCGCTCATAACCCCACGATTTCAGCTTTAATAGAAGTCTTAAAAATCTATAAAACATTTAAAATGGACGACATCCAAATACTCTCATTAGGTACAGGTATTGCAAAGAATTCTTACAATTATGAAGATTTTAAAAAGAAAAAGGCTATTTCTATAGGACCTGCCCTAGTTGACATTATGACAAGTAGCTCTTCAGAAAGCTATGACTATTTTCTTCACCAATTATTCAGATCCATTCACAAACCATCCAATTATATTCGTATAGAACCATCAAATCTTTCCTCAATTAATCCATCTTTGGATGCTGCATCAAAAGGCAACATTCAAAAAATTATTTCATTAGCTGATAAATTGATAAGCGAAAATGAAATGGTCCTAGATAACTTGGTCGAGGGGTTGATAATTGAAAGGCAATCTAAAAAGAAAGAAGAAAACTCAGTTTGGAAATATTTAACTGATAAATTTTGATGGTGTTACTTTTCTATTTGAATTCAATCTCAAATCTAAAAAGTAACGAAAAATTCATAAAAAGTTCGAAATTCTAATAAATAAGAGGTCTTTTAAGAGTTTTTTCCTAACTTACAATGAAGGAAATGGAAACGTAAAACAAAAAAGGAACTCAATGACTAAGACTATTGCTCTTATTGCCCATGATGGTAAAAAACCGGAAATGGTTGGCTTTGTAAAAGATTATATTTCAGAACTTTCTAAAGCGAAACTGATTGCAACAGGAACAACAGGTTCTTACATCCAACAAACTGGGTTGCAGGTAGAGCTAAAGCTTAGTGGTCCAAAAGGCGGAGATGCACAAATAGCAGCAATGGCCGCAGAAGGAAAAGTAGACGGAATTATATTTTTCCGAGATCCCTTAGGTAAACATGCACATGAACCAGATATTCAAATGTTAATGCGTATTTGTGATTTATGGAATGTCCCACTAGCAACTAACCCAGCTACTGGCGCATTAATTATTAAAGGTCTACTTGATGAAGATTAATGGTATATGGACAGTGAAGTAATAGTAAAAATTGGCAAAGAAAATTATACAACACAAATTCAATATAAAAATTTATTGATTACAGCAGATGAACCTGAAGAGGTTGGTGGATTGAACTTGGGGTTTGCTCCTACTCAATTACTCCTTTCTTCAATAGGTTCATGCAAAGCTATAACCATGAAAATGTATGCCAATCGCAAAAAATGGGAGATAAATAGCATTAACATAAAACTCACCCTCGATGTTCAGAAAAGTGAATTGCAACAAACTACCTTTATTACTTGCAATATTTTTATTGAGGGTCATTTAACTGAAGATCAAAAACAAAAGCTTTATTTAATAGCTGAAAAGTGCCCAATTCATAAAACTCTAAAAAATCCGATTGTCATTAAAAGCAATCTAATTGATACAAATTAATAAAAAAGGAAATCAGGATTGTATATTTGCGACTTGGATTAATTATTAGTTTTTAGTTTATGAGTGAACATACTTTCACTAGTCCATTTAGAAATTACTCCCGTGAGGAGTGGAAACGATTGAATGGTCAATTGGACCACACCTTATTGGTGGAAGACTTAGGGCAACTTCATGCTTTAAATGAGCCACTCACTATGGAGGAAATTGAGGATATCTACCTTCCTTTAGCTCATTTATTGGAATTACACATTAGTAATTTCCAAGATTTGCATGCAAAAAACAATAAATTTTTTAATAGAAATCACAAAAAATTACCATTCATCATCGGTATAGCGGGTTCTGTTGCTGTTGGAAAAAGTACGACTGCAAGGGTATTAAGAAAGGTTTTATCATTACTTCCCAACAAACCTAAAGTTGAATTGGTAACAACAGATGGTTTCCTGTATCCAAACAAAGAGTTAGTCAAAAGAAATATCTTAAACCGCAAGGGTTTCCCAGAGAGTTACGACACTAAAAAAATACTTCGTTTTCTTGCAGATATAAAATCAGGCAAAGCTCAGGTTATTGTTCCTGTCTATTCACATCTTGAATATGATGTCCTACCCAATGAAAAAACGGTCATCTCCCAACCTGATGTTCTAATCGTCGAGGGTATTAATGTATTACAAGTAAATTCAAGAAAGAATGGGGTATTTGTCTCTGATTTCTTCGATTACACCATCTATGTGGATGCGGATGAAAAGAATATAGTCGCATGGTATATCGATCGATTTGAATCTCTAAGATCTACTGCTTTTCAAAATTCAGCTTCCTATTTTCATCAATATGCAAACATGACTACCCAAGAAAGTGTCGAAATGGCCTCTCGAATTTGGAACGAGATTAACAAACCCAATCTTCATGATAATATTCTACCCACTCGTTATAGGGCGGATTTAATATTGAAAAAGGGTTCACACCATTTTGTTAAAAGAATTAAAATTAGGAAGATTTAAGAATTGTAGTCTCAAATTTAATAATTTCCTTTAAAATTTCATTTTCAAGCAATTTATGCATTTTATTGCTTCTACTAACAGCGTATAAATCAATTTTATATTTGACATAATCTTTCCCTAATTCAACAACCACTAGATTAAAACCTGCTCTTTCATCCGTCAGACTTGGGTGTGTTGTTAAACTGGTTTTCAATGTTTCCTCAAGTTTATCTAAATGGATAGAGACCTCTAATGGGAGTTCAAATTTTACTGTAAACAAACTCGATTGATGGGCAGACAAGTTTAAAAATGTTGAATTAAACACATAATTATTAGGAACCATTAATATATCATCCTCTTCGTTCTGTAGTACCAAATTCACTAAGGTTATGTCAGTTATTCTTCCTTTTTGGTCTCCGATCTGAATCCTGTCACCCACCGATAATTGGTCTGAAAACATAATAATCAACCCAGAAATCATATTGGTAATATAATCTCTAAATAGGACTGCAATAGCCATTGCAACAATTGTCATACTCGTTATAAAATCCTTTGGATTAATACCAAAGGCGATCATTAATGCAACCACTGCAAATACAGTATTTAAGACGGCTGTTAAACGATTTATCCCAAGAACGAAATTTCCTCGAACAGGTTTTAAAGCATGTTTTGTGTTATACAAAATAATGACCACGAATCTGAGAATAGACAGAACTATACTTGGTATCAAGAATGAATGAAGCCCTTTGATTTTTTGAGGTAGCCAGGCATTTTCTTCAATTTGAAAATAAAAAAGGATCTGAGCTCCAATTAAAAGAGCGACAATGATGATTTTTACAATAAAACCTATCGGTAATTTAGATTTTTTGGGTTCAGCGGGTCCATTCATAATGATGAAGATATTATTTTTTTGCCTTATGCGCAAAACATGAATCAAATGTAATTCCGTATTTTCTTAATTATCAATCTAAAAATATTACGATATTGATTCAGAAATTTAAGTCCAATCAATAAAGGTTTTATTTTTCTTAAAAAAACAACTAACTTAGCTTCGCTTTAAAGGGCAGAAAACAGTTAAATATGGAAACAACATTTGATTTTGAGAAGCCAATCGCTGATCTGCAGACTCAGATTGAAAAGGTTAAACAGGTAGAAGATAAGACCAAAGTTGACATGGGTGCGACAGTCCGCGAGTTAGAGGAAAAACTCGAACAAACCAAAATCGACGTATATAATAACATGACCGGGTGGCAAAAAGTTCAAATGTCAAGACACCCTGACAGACCACAAACCTTTGATTATATTGACCTTATATGTGATGACTTTATTGAATTACATGGAGATAGAAATGTTAAAGATGATAAAGCTATAATAGGTGGTTTAGCAACTATTGGTAATCAATCAGTAATGGTTATTGGTCATCAAAAAGGAAAAAACACGAAAGAACGTCAATTCAGAAATTTTGGTATGGCAAATCCTGAAGGATATAGGAAAGCTTTACGATTGTTGAAAATGGCTGAGAAATTCAATAAGCCTGTAGTTACTTTAATTGATACTATGGGTGCCTATCCAGGCCTAGAGGCAGAAGAACGTGGACAAGGTGAAGCAATCGCTAGAAACTTGTTAGAAATGTCCGTATTGAAAGTTCCGATTATTTGCATCGTTATTGGTGAAGGAGCATCAGGCGGAGCTCTTGGGATTGGGATTGGAGATAAAGTTTATATGTTAGAAAATACTTGGTATTCTGTAATTTCTCCAGAATCTTGTTCTTCAATTCTATGGAGAAGTTGGGAAAATAAAGAAAGAGCTGCTGAAGCTTTAAAACTTACTGCTGAGGACATGTTGGGAAATGGTCTAATCGATGGAATTATATCCGAACCATTGGGTGGGGCTCACCAAGATCCAGAAAAAACGGCTTTAAGTATAAAAAATCGAATATTAGAAGATTTATCAATACTCTTGGCAAAAACTCCTGATGTTCTTGTTAAGGAACGGATTGATAAATTCAGTAATATGGGTGTTGTTAATGAAGGATAAATAACTCTTAACAATCATTCTTATCTGTTACTTTTGAATATACGTTACAAGGTCTTGGATATTTTCAAGACCTTGTATTCTAGAATTCTAGTTAATCATCATTAAATTTTCTCGGTATTTTCTACGTATGGAATGGGATCTTCAAGAACGAATGAAAAATCTAGGTCCTGCTCTCCCCTTTTAACAGTTATTTTAATAAATTTTCCATCACCATTTTGAAGTTTATCCATAATTTGGTTCAATTTTAGATCCCCGACTTTACGACCATTGATTTTAAGTAGCTGATCATCTTTTAAAAGTCCAACCTTGGCTGCAGGAGAATCGTTCCTAACATCAGAGATGACATAGATAGGTTTTAAGGAGAATTCGTATTTAAATTGTTCCTGCAGATAAACCGTAGTTCCACCTGAATTATCATCCCTATTTTTTAAACTTACCTTTGTTGGAACTCGACTTTGAGTCCAAATTAAACCATCATGTTTAATATCCATACCCGTCATATTAATCAGAAATGGTTTCCCAAATTTTTTATTAGGTTTTAAAAACAGTTCCTTCTCGCGATAATTAAATATCACATGAAAATGCTGTAAAACCTGGTTTCCTATCGATCCTTTTCGGTCTTGAGCGAGTTTAGCAGCATGTACTGCATTAGAATCAGGATATGAAACGATAGGTTGTTTTATTTTAAAGCCTGACCAGTCGAAACCTCTAATTCTATTTCTTCGGCCATAGATAACTCCGCTGAACCCTCGGCCAATATAACCATATATACTAGGCTCCCCGATTTGCAGAGAATCTATTAAAAAAGGAAAAATCAACAATCCGTCTGAATTCCCCATATCGACCAACATTTTTGCATCATCTAACTTGATTGTCCCAAGATCTACATCAATATTTACGTATGGCCTACTTCGTTCTATTGATATTGGAATTCTGGTGTAGTTTCTAATTAATTTTTTAGGATAATTATCGGGTGGATATAAACTTATGTTTAACCTACTATAGTCGATCTTAACCATAAAATCCTCAAATAATTTACTTCCTAATATCCCATTTATTGGAATACCTACGTGACTCGATATATCCAATTCTTGAGCATTTATAACATATAAATTATGAGTTGTATCTAATAAAACCTCGCCAACAATTAATTCATTACCAACCGACATAATCCCATCCACACCTTCCTCTATTCCTATTCCAGAAAATTTCACTTTATGAATATTTTCTAAAGGGACCGAATCTTGCTGAGAAGCAAACAAAATTGTCTCTTTAACTCCTGTGTCAAATAAAAATGAGAGTGATACTCCATTAACCTTTACTGGTAGGATTGTCAGATTACCCATCATTTCAAAGGAAAATTTATTTTTATGTTCAGAAATTAATTGAAAATTTTTCTGGCAATACACCTTGCAGCAAGTGAAACTTATAAAAAGTATCAGCAAAATCTTCATCATAAATTAGTTTAAACAATCTAATTTAATGAAAAATAACCTGGAAATTGTTTTTATGACAGAATCAAAAAAAAATAATATTTATTTTAGAATGTTGTAGCGAATTGATTTACTTCAACGTCTTCATTAAAAACCACTTTAATTTTAAAGGCGGTTTTTAAGTAACACATTCCTAATACAACATTTATTAAGTAGAAAATGACCGATATTCTCGGTCATTTTTTTTATTTATTATAAGTATTGCTCACACTAACTTCTCTTTTTATTTTAGAGCATCCTGTACCCCTCTAAAATAACCTACGGATTCGGACAAACCTGCAAGAGGGTCTTTCATATCTTTTTCAAATTCCAAGCTACAACATCCTGTATACTTTATTTTTTTTAATGCAGTTACAAACGCTGGAATGTTAATGACTCCTCGACCCAATTCGCAAGTCGTTCCTTTTGCGGTTGCTGATGTGACATTTTTCAAATGAATATCAAATATCCTATCCTTGTACTTGGTAATATCCTGAATAGGATCTTGGCCATCACGCATATTATGTCCCATATCAAAGCACAATCCAATATGTTTATTTAAATCCTTAATTAGGTTCCAAATAACGGTTGCATTGGGATAAATTTTATCCTCGGGACCGTGATTATGAATTCCAAATCGAATATTATACTCTTTTGCTTTTTGAGCAACATATCCCAAATCTTTAATTTCTGGAATTCCAATCATCAAATCAACAGAGACGCGCTTGCAATACTCAAATGCTCTGTCGATATCTGCCTTGGTTTTCATGTAAAGTGGACCAACTGCATACCCAACAACATTAAAGGAGGTTATTTTTTCATGAAAGTCATTGATTTGCTCGGAGGTACTATCAAGTGGAAGATGAAAATCCTTTATACACAGATATTGAACATCCATCCTTTTCATCATCGCTAAAGATTGGTCAAGATTGAAGTTAACAAAACTATAGCCCGCTATCCCTAGTTTTAAATCCTTTTTTTGATCTAAGTTAAAGCTTTCATTTCTTGCGCGCGCATTTAATAAAGATGACCCAGCTAATAAGGATGATCCAGCAAGGATACTTTTTTGTAAAAATGCTCTTCTACTGTTCGGTTTATTGTTCATGATTTTAGGTTTACGATTAGTCAATATAAATTTATAAAAACAACTGAATTATTCAAACTCTCATAAGATTAAGTTATATACCAAAAAGAGTTTCAAATTAATTTGAAACTCTTTTTGGTATATAAGTAAGCAAATATATAATTCCCTTTTATATGGAATCAATCACTTTGTTTAACGTTGCAGAAGGGCGCATTGCCTGAGCTATTAACTCATCATTTGGGAAATAATATCCATTTATGACTTGAGGTTTCCCCTGAGCGGCTATTAATTCATTATTGATGATGTCTTCATTTTCTACGAGCTGTTCCGCAATTGTTTTAAATTTATCGGCTAATTCTGAATCCTTATTTTGATTAGCAATTGCTTCAGCCCAATAGGTAGCTAAATAAAAATGAGAACCACGGTTATCAATTTGACCCAATTTACGCGACGGAGATTTATCATTTTCCAGAAACTTAGCATTCGCCTCATCTAAGGCATCCGCAAGAACCTGTGCTTTAGTATTATTCTGAGTTTGAGCCAGATGCTCCAAAGAAGCTTGTAGTGCTAAAAATTCACCTAACGAATCCCAACGTAAATATCCCTCAGCCAAGAATTGTTCTACATGTTTAGGAGCAGACCCGCCCGCACCTGTTTCAAATAAACCTCCTCCATTCATAAGTGGGACAATAGACAACATTTTTGCAGACGTCCCTAGTTCTAAAATTGGAAATAAATCTGTTAAATAATCACGCAATACGTTTCCAGTTACAGAAATAGTATCTTCACCATTACGAATTCTGGAAATTGAAAATTTTGTAGCTTCAATTGGAGATAAGATACGGATGTCAAGGTCACTTGTATCATAATCAGCTAAATATAAATTTACTTTTCTAATTATTTCCCTATCATGTGCACGGTTTTCATCAAGCCAGAAAACAGCTGGTGTATTCGACAAACGTGCACGGTTAACAGCCAATTTCACCCAATCTTGAATAGGCGCATCTTTGGTCTGACACATACGGAAAATATCGCCTTGTTCAACCGCTTTTTCAATCAGGATTTGTCCGCTATTATCTACAATACGTATTGTACCATTCGATTCGGCTTGGAAAGTCTTGTCATGTGATCCATATTCTTCAGCTTTTTGGGCCATTAATCCTACATTTGGAACGGAACCCATTGTTTTAGGATCATACGCCCCATTTATTTTACAATCCTCAATCGTCGCCTCATAAATACCTGCATAAGATCGGTCTGGAATAATTGCTAAGGTATCGCGTTCAGCTCCTTGTTTATCCCACATTTTACCACCTATGCGAATCATTGCAGGCATCGATGCATCAACTATAACATCAGATGGAACATGAAGATTAGTTATACCTTTATCAGAATTAACCATCGCTAAATCAGGACCATTAGCAATTGTAGCATCAATGGCCTCTTTAACTTCCTGCTCTTCAGGAATTCCAGCTATTCTCGCATAAATTTCCCCTAAACCATTATTTTTATTAATGTCTAACTCTTTAAATAAAGTACTGTATTTTTCAAAAACATCTTTAAAATATACTTCTACAATAGCCCCAAAAATAATTGGATCTGAAACTTTCATCATCGTTGCCTTAAGATGCGCGGATAAAAGCACGCCACTGTCTTTGGCTTCCTTAATTGTCCTAGAAACAAATGATTTCAATTTGGAAATATCCAGTACTGAAGCATCAATTATTTCGGAAGCTTTAAGATTTGCTGTTGATTTCAATTCTTTAATACTCCCATCTTGAGCAACAAATTCAATTTTGAATTGACCATCAGATTCTACAGTAACAGATTCTTCTGAATCATAAAAATCTCCCTCAGTCATTGAAGCGACCTTCGTCTTGCTCTCGCTAGACCACGAACCCATCCGATGTGGATTAGCTTTTGCATAATTTTTCACAGCCTTAGGTGCACGACGATCCGAATTTCCTTCACGGAGAACTGGATTTACAGCAGATCCAAGGATTTTTGCATATGTATTTTTAATTTTCTCTTCTTCTGGACTTGATGGAGAATCCGGGAAATTTGGAATATTATAGCCTGATTTTTGTAGTTCGGCGATTGCTGCTTTAATTTGTGGGATCGAAGCAGAGATGTTAGGAAGCTTAATGATATTTGCATCTGCCTGGGTTGCTAATTGCCCCAATTCCGCTAAAGCATCATTTGTTTTTTGGTCTTCTGAAAGATATTCGTTGAAATTAGAAAGAATTCGACCAGCTAATGAAATATCCCTTAACTCAACTTCAACGTTTGCCGTTTTAGTAAACGCTTGAACTATAGGTAAAAATGAATACGTAGCCAACAAAGGCGCTTCATCTGTCTTTGTGTAAATGATTTTAGATGACATAATTTTCTCTTGAAATAATTTTTTTTTCCATTTAATCTTAAAAAAAAAGCGATTTAGAACCTATTTTTTAAAATTCGCCTAAAGATAACAAATTGAAAATTAAATCTCCATAAATGGAAAAATATTGGTAGGCAACTAAAAATGTTTAACCGAAAACCGCCTTAAATTGATTAAATATGGATGGACAATTCTGAACATCCTGATTTAGTGACTTAAAATAAATTGATTATCATACACTTCGATTGCTTCATCATTTTCATCAAAAGAAACGTCAATCATAATTTGAGCTAATTTTATTGTACTTATTGGTTTATAGCTTTTTACTAACCCTATTTTATTTAAGAATTTAAGAATTGGAAATAAAATTTTTTCAGAGTTCCGATCGGTATTTGGTCGATCGATTGGTCCAGGTTGAACAATTATAAGTCTAGGAAAATTTAATTCTTTGATTTGGTCCTCCAGACTACCTTTCATCCGACTATAAAAAAACCTAGAATTTCGGTTTGCTTTCCAAGCGGACAATAGGACGAACGTATATATTTTATTTTGTCTGGCTATTTTTGCGAATTGAAGTTGATAATCAAAATCTACATGCCACTGCGATTCCTTACTTTTGGCAATTTTAAGTGTAGTCCCCAATGTGGAGAAAGCTACATCCGCTTCAATATCTTGGATATGATCATTTAACTTATCAAAATCAACAACTACTTCCCTCAATTTAGAATCAGGTGGGAAAAAGGGTTTGCGTACGAAAACAATTACTGATTCGACTCTACGATCAGCTAATAGTTGCAACACTAACTCTCTCCCTGTAGCACCAGTTCCACCTATTACAATCGCTTTCATGACCTAAATTTTAATCATTAAAATAAAACATCTCGTATGTTTACATCTCGGTCAAAAGAAGCCTTCGCAAAAGGACATAATGGTAAAATTTTCATTTCTTTCTCGCGAGCATATTCCACTGTCTTGTCAAGCAAAACATGACCGATCCCCTTTCCTTTTTCCTCCGGATTAACCTCTGTATGATCGATGATCATTTTTTTTGGACCAGCCATAGTGTAGGTCATTTCTCCTATTTTTAAACCATCTTCAATGGCAAGGAATACCCCCTTGTTTCCATTCTCTTCATGTTTGATTAGCATATTATTTTTCAATTTTGATTGATAATGAATCAATAATTTTGTTTTCAATTGGTGCTTTAAATGGTAAGATATCCGAAATTACATCGTTGGGTATCGTCATTGAAAGTACGTATTGTTTTATTAACCATTTTCCATTCACCAGTTCTAAAACACCTGAACCTCTACAAATGTTCATCTGAGTTTTTAATAATTCATCAATCCATGCCGTTTTACCATCTGCAGAAAAATTCACAAATCGTTCTAATGCAGAAAAATTCCAGGATTTGCCGGCTTTAAAATAAGGCCTTGAATAGGTCATAAAATCACTTTTATTCCATCGCTCAGTAGCATCTGTTCCAATAAAAACCGATTCTTCGGCCATATATTTAAAATAGGCATCAAAATCACCTACAGCAGCTGCTTTGTGCCAATTATCTAGAGCCTGATTAACAGCTTGTTTGCTATCTTGAGCTAAAGTTATACTTATGGTCACGAATAAAAAATAAAAAACACTAAAGATTTTCATATTATTAATATTTCATTAAATATAATGAATTCATGCCATATATTAGGTTAAGAGATTATACGGTTAAAAACAAAAAAATAGACTTACTCGATTAACTAATCTACTGCCGTAAATAACGAGTATTGAATTTCAACTACTTCGATATATTCCTAAAATGCTTCATGTTTCTAGTAACATTCATTGAGTTCCAATCTATATGCCTACTAAATTCCTCAGATCGAACTGGACAATGCTCGACCTTGCAATAACAACAGCATTCTGGCATACATGGATCCGGATGAATAAAAAATTCTGATTTGGCCTGTAAATTTGCATTCAGTACTTTGTCAAATTCAGATATGCAATCGTGTACTTGATCCAGAGAGTAATATCTAGGTAGCGTTAAATGACAATCTATGTGTAATTCTTGTCCATATTGTTGGATCCTTAAATTATGTACATCGATCCATTCAAGTTTTCTATTTTTATTTAGAACTGTAATCACCTCTTCCACAACAGCGTTATCAGATTCATCCATTAAACCAGATATAGATCTTCGAAGCAGTTTATAACCATTGTATAAAATAAATGAGCCTAATACGATAGACAAAGCAATATCTATCCAAGCTAATTGGGTTAATTTCATAATGAAAAGACCCGCAATAAGTCCGATAGAACTAATTGCATCAACCTTTAAATGATTTCCATCTGCTTCAATGGTCAATGAACGTAATGCTTTGCCCCTTTTAATTAAATATACACCTACACCAAAATTAATAAGAGAGGTTATAAAAATCAGGAAAATCCCATTTTCTATATTTGTTACTATTTCGGGATAAAATACATTATAAGTTGCTTTTATTAATATTATGCTCCCGGCTATAAAAATTAAAGCACCCTCAACAAATACGGAGAAGAACTCAACTTTTCCATGACCATAAGGATGGTTCTCGTCTTTTGGTTGTGAAGATAAGTAAATACTATAATAAGCAAACCCAGAAGCAACTATATTCACAATACTCTCAGCTGCATCAGAAAAAATTGCACTAGATTCAGTTATGAAATAAGCTATAAATTTGATTAGCATTAATACAATCCCTGTAATTAGGGACAATAGAACTAATCGCATTTGTCTTGACATCTTTCTTTTTTTAAAGCCGCAAAAGTACAAAAATATTATTCCCTCATGTCGCATCATTTCATTTGATGAAAACCGAGATAGGATATCAAAATTATGAGTGACATTATCAAGAATTACAAATGCTTGAGACCCATTAAGTGACATTAAAGTTAGAAATTAAAAGGCAAACAAAAGTATTTCTAAAAGAAGAAAACTTCTAATCCCTTGCAGGTCATGTAAACCTGATATCGATTAAATATAGAATTTATTAAAAACTTCATAATTTATTACATTTTTCTCATCAATAATAAATAGTATATAATATATTTGCAATATCATGAGTACAACATCTTTTTTATCGGATAGAATTAACAATCTATCAGAATCAGCAACGTTAAAGATGACCAAGTTAGGTCGTGAGTTAGCGGCCAAGGGCATCAATGTAATTAGTTTAAGTGTAGGAGAGCCAGATTTCAACACGCCTGAGCATGTTAAAAATGCTGCAAAGAAGGCTTTGGATGAAAATTACACACGGTACTCTCCCGTACCGGGATACCCTGAGCTGCGTCAAGCTATTGTGAATAAACTAAAAAACGAAAATGGGCTGGATTACGATATATCTCAAATCGTAGTTTCAACCGGTGCAAAACAGTCGTTATCAAACGTTTTATTGACCTTAGTAAATCCTGGTGAAGAGGTAATCATACCAACACCATATTGGGTTTCATACTCTGAAATGGTGACATTAGCGGAAGGTAAATCTGTATTTATAGATACTGATATTGATTCTAATTTCAAAATAACTCCAGAACAATTAGAGGCGGCGATTACTCCAAACTCTAAAGTGTTTATGTTTTCTTCCCCATGTAATCCAACCGGATCAGTATACACAAAGGATGAATTAGCCGCTTTAGTTAAAGTATTTGAAAAATATCCAAATATATTTATAATCTCAGATGAGATTTACGAGCATATTAATTTTGTTGATCAGCACGAGTCAATTGCTCAATTTTCATCAATAAAGGACCGTGTTATTATTGTAAATGGATTCTCAAAAGCTTTCGCTATGACTGGCTGGAGACTTGGTTATATTGCAGCGAATAAAGAAATTGCTGCTGCAAATGATAAAATGCAGGGTCAAACTACATCAGGTACATGTTCGATATCACAACGCGCAGGAATTGTTGCTTACGAACAAGGTTTGCAAAGTGTTTTGGAAATGAAAGAAGCATTTTTACGAAGACGTCAGCTTGTTTTCAATTTATTAAACGAAATCCCTGGTGTAAAAACAAACTTACCAGATGGCGCTTTTTATTTCTTTCCAGAAATCAGCTCTTTTTTTGGTAAAAAAGATCCAGATGGTAATTTAATTAACAATTCAGCAGATTTGTCTCTATACCTTTTGAACTATGGTCATGTAGCAACTGTTGGTGGAGATTCATTTGGTAATAACAATTATATTCGCCTTTCTTATGCAGCCTCTGATGAAAATTTAGTAGAAGCGTTACGTCGTATAAAAGAAGCTTTAGAAAAACTCAATTAAGATAATTGGTTCGCCCATTAAGATTTGGTTATTTTTATAATGACGACATCAGGTGATTTTCATTATAAATTCCATACAAATAATTGGTAAATAACAAAGTAATCCCTATCTTTGCACGGCTGTTAATATAAATACAGCAAAAGATTAATTAACATAATTATTTAAACAATGCAACAGTACGAATCTGTAATCATTCTTACCCCGTTGCTTTCAGAAGATGCTGCGAAAGAAGCAATTGCTAAATTCAAAAGTATCTTGACAGAAGGCGGAGCCGAAATTATCGCTGAAGATAATTGGGGTTTGAGAAAATTAGCGTATCCGATCCAGAAAAAAACAACTGGGTTCTATTACTTAACTGAATTCAAGGCTCCAGGAGAATTAATTAAAAAACTAGAGGTTGAATACAAACGTGATGAACGTGTGATGCGTTTCTTAACTATCTCTTTAGACAAGCATGCCCTTGCTTATAATGAGAAAAAACGTAGCGGTGCATTCAACAAAAAAGCTGAAACTAAAACTGAGGAGGTAGCAAACTAATGGCAAACGAAAATATCCAATACGTAACTGCTCCCAAAGTTGAGGACAACCGTAAGAAGTACTGCCGTTTCAAAAAGAATGGCATTAAGTACATCGACTACAAAGACGCAAACTTCTTATTGAAGTTTATAAATGATCAAGGTAAAATTTTACCTCGTCGTTTAACAGGAACATCATTGAAATTTCAACGTAAAGTAGCTCAAGCCGTAAAACGTGCGCGTATTATCGGACTACTACCTTATGTAACTGATTCATTAAAATAGGAGGATACGATATGGAAGTTATATTAAAACAAGATGTAAAACACCTTGGAGAGAAAGACGATATCGTAGTAGTAAAACCAGGTTATGGTCGTAACTACTTGATTCCTCAAGGATTTGCAACGATGGCTACAACATCGGCAAAGAAAGTTTTAGCTGAGAATATTAAACAAGCTCAGTTCAAACAAGATAAAATTAAAAAAGATGCTACTGAATTAGCTAGCAAATTAGAATCAGTAAAATTAACTATTGGTACTAAAGCTGGAGAATCAGGTAAAATCTTCGGTAAAGTTAACAGTATTCAAATCGCTGATGCCCTTAAAGCTCAAGGTTTTGATGTTGACAGACGTCGAATTACTTTCGAAACTGAACCTAAATCATTAGGTGAATATATTGCAAACTTAAACTTACACAAAGAAGTTAAAGTTCAAGTTCCTTTCGAGGTAGTAGCTGAATAAGCTAAATTACTGCATAAATTAAAAAACCATCTTGATGAAAAAAATCAAGATGGTTTTTTAATTATATCGTTAAATATTTCCCTTATATCTTCAGATCATCCCTGTACCTCGACTACCCTATCCATCCTAATTTGTAGTCGACAAAATGAAGAAACCATTTGAAATCTTCAAATGGTTTAAATAACTATAATATATAATGTTTTAAAAGTTTAATACCCTGGCCACATCACATCGTGACGTTTGTATGGCTTATTAGATTTTTGATTTTTGCCTTTGTATTTTTTCTTTTGTTGACCAGGTGCATATCTTTTAGCAGATTTACCACCATATCGTTTCTTCGCTTTTCCTGGAGGATAATGTCCATGTCTATGACCACTCACATAACAAGAGCTGACACTGAAAGCCATAATCACAACCAATAACAAACCTAAATATTTTTTCATCATATTCTTTTTAAACTCTAATCATATACAAGTCAAATACCAAGCCAATTTACAACATATAACTGATTCCATCAGAATCTCACTATTCTTATCAAAGGTGTTGTACAGCACTTAAAAAGTAAACACTATAAAAAATGGATTAGTAATTATATTTTTCCACAGACTTAATTTGATTATTTCCTTCAGTGAAAACCAAAGTAGGTTGATATGATTCTGCTTCCTCTGGAGAAAGATTGATAAATGACAAAATATGTACCGTATCCCCTAATTTAGCATGAAGTGCGGCACCACCATTCATACATACTTCACCACTACCCCTTTTCCCAGGAATCACATAAGTCATAATACGACTGCCATTAATTGCATTGTTAATATAAACTTGTTCATATTTAACAATTCCAGCTGCATCTAATAAATCAGCATCAATAGTAATAGAACCGTTATAACTTACATTTGCTTCTGTTACTTTAACGGTATGAATTTTAGCTTTTAAAATTTTTAATTCCATGATATTTTTTATGTTATTCCTTTAGATTGATTTTTTTAGCTCAAGATCATTCAATTCTTGGGTTAAAAATTCAATTTTTTGATTATTTTGCTCTATAACGTGACGTTTATATTGAACATGATAACTAAATGCATATTTAGCGTGATGGTCAAAGGTTTTATCCGGATAACATTCAACAATATAATCCAAATCTCCTGAAACATTGTATCGACTTATTTCAATTTCTC
This sequence comes from Sphingobacterium sp. GQ94, assembly GCF_059758715.1. Lineage (NCBI taxonomy): Bacteria > Pseudomonadati > Bacteroidota > Sphingobacteriia > Sphingobacteriales > Sphingobacteriaceae > Sphingobacterium > Sphingobacterium sp. GQ94. The sequence continues at coordinate 217,367 of NZ_JCAXEC010000002.1, read as the reverse complement.
CTGCTTTATAGTCCAATGCAAACCAACAACCTTCGCCTATTCCACCTAACCACTGAGAATGAGATGGAATATAATTTGGCTTTTCTGGTTCATAAACAAATCCTAGGAAAGAATCATCAGGAAGATTCTTGGATTCATTTTTAAAAAAGTTCGGTTTTAATAATTCGATCTGAAATTTTAAAGATTTCCATCGATTCATATTCCATGTTTTTAATTTCCTCTTTTGAAAGCAAAATATCATTTGTTCGAATGAGGCGTTAACCACATTGCTCATTGGACTTGCTTTTAAGCTTTCAGGATATAAAATTTTGTTTATTCGATAATCTTTTTTTTGCATCGATTCCACTAAAATCTGTGCAACGTACCGTGAACAACTATTGTTATTGCGGGCTAATGCACCGTACAATATTGGACCTTGATTTACTATTTTTTCTGCATATTCAACCCCTTTTTTGAAGGAGACTCCTTTGCAAATTGAGCTGATCAAACGACCACCACCATGGGTTATTTTTTCTTTTGATTCAAGTTCAGATAAGATTTCTTCAAAATTCAAGAGTTCATCTTCTTCAGAAAATGTTGCCTTGGTTTCAAGCATTAATCTAGGATCAAACTCGCTGGATCTCGCCCTACCATACCCCCGTGGTGTTAAATACCTGCCGAAATCGAAATAGCGTAAATTACCAGTACTTTTTTCAACAAGTACAATGGCAGCATGCCCTACCTTAAAATTTAAATTCTTTACAATCCCCAATTTTTTAAAAAAGGCCATCCATAATTCATCACCTCTGGCGGTTTGATCTGGCCAAGCAATTGGGATTGCCAAATCGTTATATTGAAACATTCTTTATCTCCTTTAAGCAATATTCAGTCTGTGGAATGTTATTATATAGTTTACTAACATATCGGTCACCATGGTCTGGAAAATATAGTACTATTTGATCGGATTTCTTCAAATTCATTTTTTCAATATGAAAATCCAGGGCTGCTAAAACTGCTGCACTTGAAAATCCCAACAAATTTCCGGTTTGTACATTTACCAAATTTGCCATTTTACGACTTCTTTTTTCGCTTATTTGAAAAATATCATCAACAGCATTTCTATCAAATGTTCCAGGAATAAATGTTCGACCTATTCCTTCAATTGAATCAAATTTGATTTCATTATCTGGAAATGGTTTGTAATCCATGAATAACGAGTATACAGAGTTATTTGGCTCTACACCCCATATCTTAATATTCTGGTTCTTTTCTTTCAGATATTGACCAATTCCTGATATAGTTCCCCCCGTGCCTACTCCAACCAAAACATGTGTAATTTGCCCATCAGTTTGTTGCCATAATTCTGGTCCTGTCGTCTTATAATGAGCTTTAATGTTGTTGGAGTTATAGTATTGATTTGTAAAATAGGTATTGGGATTATTTGCAGCAAAATTCTGTGCTAAATATTGAGTAGAATTAAAATCATGAAGCCCATTGGAGTTATCACAAATTTGGATTGATGCTCCCAAAGATTTTAGAATTTTTAATTTTTCCTCCGAACAAGAAGCAGAGACAAAAATCTTTGACTTAAATCCTAATTCCTTAGAAAATAACGCTAAGCTAATTCCAGTATTTCCACTACTTGCTTCAACAAAAGTCCCTCCTTGAATTATTTTTTTTGTTTTTATAGCATCTTCAATCATAAACCAGGCTACCCTATCCTTTGATGATTTACCAGGATTATGGTATTCCTCTTTTATTAAAATATTAGTATTATATCTAGCCGTTAAGCCATCGTTTTTCCTTAAAGGCGTATTTCCTATTAATTTTTTAATCAATGTTTTTATAATCTCTATGTTTCACTTTCCAAACTTAAACGTTCGATTTAATATTATATTTTTACAAAAAAACAAATAATTTAAAAGAATCGTGGTGAAACTAAGGTAACATTTTAATCACCTATTTTCAAAAAAATGAGTTTTTAATGTTTCTCAATTGAAATTTATAATATTTAAAAGCCAATAATAATTATGCTGTTTTAGTGTATTGTAACTTGAACAAATTCATAAGTTGATCCACTTAAAGGATATTGACTATCAATTTATTTTTTTAAATTTGGCTATTAAATCAATGACTATGAAACCAAAAACAATTATAATTTCAGTTTTATTAGCAATAATATCTATTGTATTATTTAATAACAAAGAGGAAGCTAGTTTTTGGTTATTTGGTGAAATAAGGACGTCCAAGCTTATTATACTTGGAATATTTTTCTTAATCGGTGTAATTGTAGGGGCTGTTATATTTAGACGACGTTCAAAGCATCCTAAAGAATATGGTATTAGCAATAATACTTCTCCCAATTCTAATTTTATGGAAGAAAATACAAATTCATTAACAGATGAAGATCGGGAGTTCCTAAGTAAGGATTAGTGAATTTTAGACCTACTCTTTAATTTACAAATAGTAAGTTTAGGTACATTTGAAACAAATAGTGCTTTAATACCGAATAAAAATCGATTACTTTTTGCTAAATACTTAAAAAATGAAATAATTCATTAAAACGTAAAATTTCAAAACTCATAAACAAAATTTAAAGAAATTTAATTCTTTTAAAATGAGATAGTTTAAGCTCTACTATAAAAAAAATAGGCTTTAACGTTTGCAAATTCAACGAAAAGCTCTACATTTGCATCACTCTAAACAACGGAGGAGTTCTTTAAAACATCAATGATTCTGTAGCTCAGCTGGTAGAGCAATACACTTTTAATGTATGGGTCCTGGGTTCGAATCCCAGCGGGATCACAAAAAAAGCTTCACAGAAATGTGAGGCTTTTTTTATGCCCGATCCGAAAAAAGCGTTGGGTTTGATTTTTAGAGCATTATAAGGATTACAATTTTATTATTTAGAGCTGTTGCAAGGCTTTTTTCACAGTGTCCTTGTTGGGTTTAGAAATGGGTATTTTTTCTCCAGAAATTAAGAGTAGAATACCACCGTCTTCTTTTAACCAGCTTTTTATGTATTTTGGATTTACTAAATGGCTTTGGTGAGTTCTTAAAAATCCATTGGGACGCAATAAATCTGCATATTCTTTAAGAGATTTAGAAACCAATATTTTTTCATTACTCGAAAGGAAGAAGTGGGTATAAGTATTATCTGCTTCGCAACGTATAATTTCTGATAAAGAAACATACCTTATTTCGCTTTGCATCTGTAGAGCAATTTTACTAACGTTCGTTTCTGGCTTTTTTAGTTGTTGCAGTAAAAAATCGAGCTGCGAAGTTTGTATTTGTGTAGCCAATTTATGTTCTGCTTTATTTACCGCATTCACCAATTCTTCAATATCGACAGGTTTTAAAAGATAATCTAAAGCAGCAAATTTTACAGCTTGTATCCCATATTGGTCGTAAGCGGTAACAAAAACAACTTCGAAATTACGCGTTGGAAGTAGCTTTAGTACATCAAAACCTGTTTGCTTGCCCATTTGAATATCCAGAAACACTAAGTCAGGAAAATGTTTTTCAATGGCATCAACTGCATCACTTACATTTTGCACTGTGGCGATTATAGTTACCTGCGGACAGTGCTTTTCTAGCAAAGTCCGTAGGTTTTCTAAGTTGGAAATTTCGTCATCTATTAAAACTGCTTTCATTATATTATAGCCAATCGGTTAATGTTAAGCTTATTTTAGTGCCGTTAGTTGTTGATTGTATTACTAAGGTAAAGTGATTTTCTTTATAAACACTATTTAATAGTGCTATTCTACTGTCGCTTAATTCAAGCCCCAAACCATTATTCTTCTTTTCCGTGTCAAATCCGTTTCCATTGTCGGTAACAGTTAAGACCAGATCATTTGCCTGCTTAATAAATTCAATCATAATTTTTCCATCGGTAGCTTTTTGCGATATGCCATGCTTCACTGCATTTTCTACAAAAGGTTGTAGCAACATACTTGGTATTTCAATATTATCTAAATCTAAGTTTTCGGAGTAATTAATTTCGTACATAAAGCCGAACCGCAATTGCTCCATTTGTAGGTAATCGTCTAGTAAAGTTTTTTCTTGTGATAAACTAATCAGTTCTTTATCATCAAGTACGTTACGCGTTAAACGAGCGAATTTAGAAAGGTATTTGTTGGCATTATCTATTTCACTTTTGTTTATTAAATTTTGAATGCCAGCGAGTGCATTAAACAGAAAGTGAGGGTTTAATTGTGAACGAATTGAGTTAAGCTGGAGCTTCGCGATATTCTCTTGCTGCTCTTTTTCCGCCAGCTTCTTTTTGTTTCTATTTTTGATGAAGTAAAGAATAATGAGAAAGACTAGTCCAATAGAAAATGTTGCGATTAGCGTATAAATTAAAAGTTCTTTTTTGGTATAGCTCTCTTCATCGAGCGTTATAGAAAGCGTATATCTGTTTATATAATTTTCTACTTCATCTGCTGTAATATCGCAATCAAAGCACTTATCCCATCTAATCAATGGCTGAATGATGATTTCATAATCCCCCGACTTTTTGAAAACGCTTTTATCGATCTTTACGTAAGGTGAAAGTTTACCTGCTTCATTAAGGTAGCCGCCATATAGCCATGAAGTGGATTCAAAGATTATTTTATGTGTTTTCTTGTCTTTTATGGAGGTGTAGTAGAGATAATCAATATCCGACCTTTCTTTAACAATGGTCAGTTCGTCGTCTTTTTCAGTGAAAGTGAGATCTATTCTTTCTTTTGGCTCTGTTATATAGCTATAGTCAACGCCTTTTTCAGTTGCAAAACGCTTTGCTAAGACTTCGATTTTAGCTTTCGGAATAGGCTTCCCGTAAAACACAGTTTTGTAAACATCCTGTGGTCTTTGGATGTCATAAGTTAGTATTGTAATGGTTTTGTCTTTTATAGGAAAAACACCAAGTGTTGTGGAATCGAGTACTTCGTCTTTCCATTCATAATCTTTCCTGAGGACATCTTGTAGTTCCACTTTATTGATCGGCTTGTTTACCACGATTGGTTCATCATCGGCCAAAATGGTGTACCGGTGGTTCTGCGGATTTTCTGTCTTTTGAAAATACATTTGGACACTTACACTGTCAACCTCGGGTAAATAACTAAAGGCGATGTTGGGTTGGTTTGGAAATTTCATGCCATAGTACACGTTTTTAGCAGCGCTATCAACAGCCATGTTTAGTCTTCCTCCAGTAGAGTACCTGACATTATAACCGATGCCCTTTTGCGCATTTACTGTAGATAGCGCAATGATGAAACTGAGAAATGTAAAGACTATCTTTTTCATAATGTTAGTTTAGTTTTCATCAAACTTGTGGCAATAATAGCAAAACGACAACCATAAAACAGGAAAGGTAGTGTTTGAAATAGTAAATGTAGTGTTTTGTGCAGTATTTGAATATTGCAAAAGAGAATACCTTTGTTAAATAAACCCAATTACGACGTTAGCCGAACGGCAGTTCCGATAAAAAGCAGAATTGCATTGATGCCCCTTATATTCTAGCCTTATTTCCCGAAGCTGCAAAGCATAATAGTTTTGGTTGAAATCGCCATTGTCATCTTTTTCAATTTGTTTACCTTTGTCGAAATTTGAAGCTGTTTAGGTTTAGGTTGAGGAACTTTTCCACGAATATATCAGATTGGTATAGGCTGTCTTTTAGTTGATTGATTTTCCTTAAATCTTCCAAAAAAGAGTTCGAGTTTTGTACCAGTGTTCACAAAGAAAGCCATTCTAATAAAATAGAGTGGCTTTTTTAATTTAACGTTATCGGTTTCGGTATCAATTTGATTAGAGTATGGATCATACCGAATTCTTGGATGAAAGTACATTTCAATCCTTCTATTGTGCGACTGATATTTCTACCCGCCGATTTTGTTCTCTCCCGCTTTCTGTATCGTTGGATGCAACCTGCTGGGAAGCACCAAATCCTCTGGCCCTAAGATTTTCTGGTGACACTCCAGCGTTGACGATATAGAGCATGACCGCATTGGCTCTATCCTCAGATAGCGATTGGTTGTATTCGGCCGTACCTTCGACGGATGAATGACCATTGATGATAAAATTAGCCGATGTATCTTTCAGCATTTCTCGGACGATATTGTCCAACACAGTGTAGGACTCTGTTTTGAGTACACTAGAATTAAATTCAAACAGGACGTTCTTGAAATTGAAATTCGGTTTTTCGATCACCGGTTCAGAGTCTTTGGGAGGTTCTTCCTGAGCAATGACAGGTTCTTCTACCATCTCTATGGGTTCTTCTCGTACGGGAGTCTGTTCAATCTGGCTACTTGGATTAATTGTTATTTTTTTGGACTTGCAAGCTGACAGGTTTAAGACCAATAGAGCGCAACTTGTTGCTAAAAGGCTTTTTATTATATGCTTCATAGTATGTTCTTTTATTAATGTGTATACCCCAAAGGTACCATATATTCTCTTATCCTCCTGAGCAAAACGTATGATTTTGGCTTGCGCCATACCTCTTGTAGGTAAACTGTTATTCTATTGCCTCGTCAATAAAACTGGCCGTCTCGGCTAAATTCTTTTCTCATCCTTAGATTTAATGAACGATATTATATCTTTTTGATGGGCTATCTTTTAGCCGATTTATTGTGCTTAAATCAGCTAAAAAGCGGTTCGGATGATATAAATGCAATAATTCAATCCCAGGATTGGTTTTAGGGATCAAGTTGAATTCTTGGGGGGAAATAATAAAAATTTCCTAGTTTAGCGTCATACATATTGATATCTCTTGCAAGACGCTGAACGTAAATTACTATCCCTATTAATGTCCGAAGGGCTTTTAGGCTACTTTCAAATTTTAGAAGTTGATGAGTTTGATGACCAACTCCACTTTTATTTAGATGAACTTAATCTAGCTCCAGCTGGTTTTGAGAATAGTAAGTTGGAGTCGAAAGGTTTTATGCCTTCCACCGATATTATCGACTTTCCTGTTAGAGGTCAGAAAGTTACACTTCATATTTGACGTCGTTGGACCGTTCTTGAAACCGGCCAAATAATTACCAGAGATTGGAACCTCGTGCGTGAGCGTGATCGAATGACTACAGAGATAACCATCCTGTAAGTGCCCATTTTTGGTAGGTCTATTTCTTTCAAATGGACGGCAAGCAACTGCAGGATCAAAAAATTAAATTATGAATAAACCAATTAATCTTGTAAACTTATTATCATTGTTTTATCGACTAAAAATAGGGTCAATAGAATATCTGTTTTTTTTATAAAATAATCTAAATTCGAGAATTGATGTTTTGGTGTTTAATAAAAGATGAACATGAAAGAATTTTATTTGCAAAAACTTTTAAAAATCTCGGGAATCTCTGCCGCCTCAGGCATCGAATATGCGGACGGCCGAATCTATCTCATATCCGACAATAGCAACTACCTATATGATTACCAAGCATCAAAGGGTCAGTTGACCAGACATCTTCTCTTACAGAAATTGCATAAAGAACAGATAGAGAAATCAGAAAAGATGGATCTTGAAGCAATCCTAATTAAAGGTGATACACTATTTGTTTTCGGATCTGGTTCTACCTCTATTCGTGAGTTAGGATTTTCCTTTTCCAAAAGAGATGGACAGGTCACTAAACTTCGTTTAAGCAAATTATACCTTGCTATGAGAGAGTCAGCTAACATTGACCCATCTGATTTTAATATCGAAGGTGTTGCTCTTCACGGGAACAATTGGTTGTTCCTCAACCGAGGAAATGGTCCTGGTGGACGTAATGTCATTTTTAATATCAAAGGTGTTAGTCTGATTGATGATTTCCAAATTACCAGCTATGAAATCATATTGCCTCAAATTGAAGGAATGTCTTTTGGTTTTTCAGGTGCTACTACAATAGATAACACGCTTTTTTTCATAGCCACAGCCGAGGAGGGTAAATCGACATACGACGATGGCAAAATTGGAGGAACAATATTCGGAATGATCAATCTAAAAACAATGGAAATCCATTCCTACCAAAATATTTCGAAAATTCGAAAATTCGAAGGAATATCAGTATACAAGGTGCAGACCAATAGTATTTCTTTTCTATTGTGTGAAGACAACGACGGTACTTCCAATATTGCCACCATTTTCAAACTCGATATACCCTACCCTTTCAACCATTAATCTTTTTTACCTAAGACTGATTTTTTCTATCAAACCCAAACCAGATTGTTGATATTCGTCACTCATAAAACACCTTCATAATACATTCCCAAGCCAGTACTTCTAGCTTTATCTGAATAGGTCTCAGTTGAACTTAGTCAAGTTAAATAATGGTTCTGATCTGTCATCTGTGGTATAGCGATATCATATAACAATTCGAAAAGTCAGATTAATTCTTCCAGTCATGGGTAAAGCTGATTTAGCAATTCTATGCTCCCAATACCTTTGCAGATCTCCTTTCATAAGCAACAGCGAACCATGGCCCAAATCCAAACTATACTTTATTTTATGATTCTCTTTATGACGGAAGTCAAAAGACCTGACCTGTCCTAAACTGACAGAAGCGATTTCTGTTTTAATGCCAGGTACTGTATCCTTATCACTATGCCAGGTAACAGAATCGTTGCCGTCACGATAATAATTCAACAAGACACTGCTGAAGTATATTCCGGTTTTCTCTTCTATCCGGGATTTGATGGCTAAGAGTTCCGGAGTCCAATCCAAGGCAATACTTTCTGATTTCTCTTTTCCTTTACCATACCACGCGGAAAGACGCGGCCGAATCAACATTTTATCATACATTTTCATCTCTCGTTGCTCCCAGGGAACACTGGCTTTGAGTACACGGAGATAGACATCACTTTCCTCTTTGCTGAAGAAATTGGGATAATATTCCATAAGATCACCCGGCAGTTTATAGAAATCAGCATCCTCAAATAGTTTCATTTGTTCCATATCCTTTTATTATCCTTTACTTTCTTGCACTTCCTTTCAATCCCCTAATCTCCCGCAAGATGACCGCTAGATCTGTACCAGCTTCAGGCATCTCCCTGCTTGTGTAGGCATAGAATTTCCAGATTTCTAATACATCTTCAGCTTCAACAGTGTAAGGTTGATAAGTTATATTCAAAGATTGTAAGAGAATGTTCCCGTCTTCCTGAAATGTCATTAGCTTAAATACAAAATCCTGCTGTCCTCTTAAAATTACAATAGCCGGGGTACTCGGTTTCAATTTGGTCCAATCCTCCACAAACTGACCAGTTATATCAGAGCCCTCAGGTATAGGTAGCATTGAATCTCCGCTTATAGGAAAAATGCGAAATGTTCCTTGTTCTGGAATATGAGGGAGTTTGTATTTGGGCAGTTCTGCAATATACTCTGGATCAGAATAACCACCATCTGAATAACCGGCCTTAGCTTTAACAGGAACATATTCTGTATGTTCTGTATTCCTATTGTCTACACTAATTGCAAGCACTCGAATATTTCCACCTTTAACATAGATATCGTTCCCAGCCTCCAATTCCCTTAATTTAAGTTCTCCTAACTTACCCAAGTCTACTTTCAATAAGCTGTCTATACTTATCTTAAAATAATTAGATGTTGCAATATAATCCTCGGGTTGTGGCGCTTTGGTATGTCGTGACTCCAGTGCCGCAAGTTTTGCCCTTGATATATTTAACCTTTTTGAAAGCTCTTCCTGGCTCATTTTCCTGCGTTCCCGAAGAAATTTAAGATTCCCTGCGAAAAAAAAATTTTGCTCCTTCATTTTGAATTACTACTTTAACAAACAACACATTGTTACATATTGTAACAAAAATACATAAAACATTTTGATTATGGAGGGTTTGGCAAAAAAAGAAATCATCAAAGAGCTTAAGGATAGGATACTGGTTCTAGAAGGGTTCAAACACACTGTCAGACAGGAAGATCACCGAGATCTCGGTCTGGATGTTATGGTTTCAGCATTTCCCTATGGGGTCTTCCCTTTTAGTGCGGTGCATGAATTCATAAGTCCAACCGCTAGCTGTTCGGCAGCAACAAACGGTTTTGTTATGGGCCTGTTAACCGCGCTTATGAACGATAACGGAAATTGCCTCTGGATTAGCACAAAGCGAAGTATATTTCCTGTTGGGTTAGCGTATTTCGGGATTGAAGCGGACCGGTTTATTTTTGTGGATGTAAAGAATGATAGAGATGCGCTTTGGGTCATGGAACAGGCACTGAAATGTAATGCCCTTGCTGCAGTAGTAATGGAAATGAACGGAGAGGTAACTTTTGCCCAATCCCAACGATTGCAACTTGCCATTGAAGAAAGTAAGGTTACTGGCTTTCTCCACCGTAAAAGGCCACGAAGGGAAAATACACTGGCCTGTGTTTCCCGCTGGAGGGTTAAGCCGGCACAGAGCATTTTATCGGACGGACTGCCCGGGGTTGGTTTCCCTGTCTGGGAAGTACAGTTGGAAAAGATGCGGAACGGCAGACCAGGAACCTGGCTATTGGGATGGAGGGATAAAAAATTTGTGTCTATCCAACCTCATGCACAAGCCGGTCCATTGGTCAATAAAATCGAACGTTATGCCTAAACGGTTCTTATCCATATGGCTACCCTACCTTGCTATAGACAGGATAGAAAAACTTCATCCGGAGTTGAAGACCAGGCCTCTTGTGCTGTCTGCAAAAGATAAGGGCAAGATGATTGTCAGGGCCGCGAACTTACCTGCTGTCCGAGAAGGAATCACGGCCGGAAAAGTAGTAGAGGATGCTAGGGCAATATTTCCTTCCCTGAAAATCATTGACGACACACCGGAAGAAACAATCAATCTCGTGAAGTCGATTGCCCAATGGTGCCTCCGTTTTTCGCCCATTGTCGCTGTTGATGGGACGGATGGAATTATGCTCGATATCTCAGGATGTCCTCACCTTTGGGGTGGTGAAGAACTTTATCTTAAAGCCATTCTCCATTGCTTTTTCAATGGGGGCTACCAGGTAAGATTGGCTATTGCAGACACTATCGGAACTGCCTGGGCGATTGCAAGGTTCGGAAAAAGACAGACAGCCATTGTACAAGAAAACAAGCAGGCCCAGGCACTGATTCCACTTCCTCCTGAGGCTTTGCGATTGGATGGGACGGTAACCCAGCGGATGCAAAAATTAGGATTTCGTTCTATAGGGCAATTCATGAACATGCCAAAGGCTACTCTGAGACGAAGATTTGGTGAAACTCTTTTACAGCGCTTGGAGCAAACCTTAGGTTCCTACCCCGAAACATTAAAGCCTGTACAGCCCTTAGAGCATTACCAGGAAAAGCTGCCTTGCCTGGAACCAATAAACACATTGGTAGGAATAGAAATTGCGCTCCGACGTCTATTGGAGAAACTTTGCAAGAGACTGGCACGTGAAGGTAAAGGCATGCGCAACGCTTTTTTTAAAGGCTACCGGATTGACGGCAATGTGCAGCAGATAAGTATCGGGACAAGCATGGCTTCCAACAAAACGGAGCACCTCTTCCGTCTTTTCAACTTAAAGCTGAATACAATTGAACCTGCATTAGGTATAGAACTATTTACCTTGGAAGCGCTGCTTGTTGAATCTACTTGCGATGTTCAGGATACCTTATGGAATACTAAAGGGGGCAGTAACAAAATCGCGGAATTACTTGACAATATAGCCGGGAAGATCGGTATGGATGCCATTCGTCGCTTTCTACCCGCTGAGCACCATTGGCCAGAACGCACGGTTAAAACAACAACCTCGCTGGATGAAAAGCCGACTACGCCATGGCCTGTAGATAAATTAAGACCACTTCATCTATTGAAGACACCTGAGCCTATCGATGTCATGGTGTCGCTGCCGGATTATCCTCCGGCCCTTTTTACCCATAAGGGAAAAATATTCAAGGTGGTCAAAGCAGATGGTCCCGAGCGCATTGAACAGGAATGGTGGATAGAGAATGGACAGTCGCGAGATTATTACCGGGCAGAGGACGAGAAGGGTGCACGCTATTGGCTATTCCGATTGGGACATTACGCCGATGGTGATGTAAAATGGTTCTTACATGGATTTTTTGCTTAACTATTGATGGTGGTGGAAATGGAATACGCAGAATTACAGGTAACAAGCAATTTTTCTTTTCTCCGAGGAGGATCACACCCAGAAGAGTTGGTAGAAACAGCAATAGCGCTCGGGTATAAGGCTATTGCCATCACCGATCGCAATACACTTGCCGGTATCGTCCGCGCGCATAGAGTGGCAAAAGATAAAGGCATCCATCTCATCCCAGCTTGCCGTCTTGAACTGCAGGATGGTTATCCGCTATTAGCTTATCCAACCAATAGAGATGCCTACAGCTCGATTTCCTCTTTATTGACCAAAGGAAATATGCGTGCGGAAAAAGGACAATGCTATTTGTATAAGGCTGACGTATACACACACGCAAAGGGAATAAAATTCATTTCTATTCCACCTGCTATATTGAACAGTCACTTTGATTTTGAACCCGAATATATCAGCGCGCTCCAGGAATACAGAGAGGTGTTGGGCAATAACCTGTTTTTGGGCGTTTCCATTCTATATTCAGGTGACGACCTGAAAATGCTATATAGATTATCCCAATTGGAAGACCGGCTAGATATCCCTTTGGTTGCCATCAATGATGTCCATTATCATATTCCCGAACGCAGGCAGCTACAGGATGTTGTGACCTGTATACGCGAAAAGTGTACCATTCAATCCGCAGGTTTCCTGCTTCATGCGAATGCTGAACGATATCTTAAACCTATTGATGAAATGCACCGGCTGTTCCGAAAATTCCCGCATGCTATAAGCAATGCTTTATCGCTTGCTGCAGCCTGTAAATTTTCACTGGATGAACTTCAATATATTTATCCGGAAGAGATCGTATCGGAAGGAAGAACACCTATGGAAGAGCTCATTTATCTCACTTGGAAGGGTGCTCAAGAAAGGTTCGGTGAAAATCTGGATGAAAAGATTAAAGTCACCATTGACATGGAGCTGAACTTTATTTACACAAAGAATTATGCCTCCTATTTTCTCACAGTATATGATCTGGTACGCTTTGCAAGGGAGAGAGAGATTCTCTGTCAGGGACGAGGCTCAGCAGCCAATTCTGTAGTCTGTTATTGCCTTGGCATTACTTCAGTCGACCCGTCGAAATTCAAATTGTTGTTTGCAAGGTTTATGAGCGAAGCCCGTGACGAACCGCCGGACATAGATGTAGACTTCGAGCATGAAAGACGCGAAGAGGTCATGCAATATATTTATAATAAATATGGCCGCGACCGTGCAGGTATCGTAGCTACAGTTACACAAGTCCATTGGAAAGGAGCCGTCCGTGATGTTGGTAAAGTGATGGGGCTGTCTGTGGATACCGTGGACAGGCTATCAAAGACTCGGTACGAGCTTACCGAAGAATGGCTCAATGGTGGTGGAAAATCATCAGAGGGTTTCGATGCCGGTGATCTGCATTTGAGAAAGGTCTTGGAACTGACACATGAATATATAGGCTTTCCTCGGCAACTCGGCCAGCATACTGGGGGCTTTGTGATCACACAAAACAAGCTTTCTGATCTATGTCCAATCATTAATGCGCGTATGGAGGACCGCACGAACATAGAATGGAACAAGGACGATATCGAAACATTGGGTTTCCTGAAAGTGGATATACTGGCGCTCGGAATGTTGACCTGTATCCGAAAGGGGTTTGATCTGGCTAAGCAGCACTACAACTTAGATCTGACTTTAGCCAATATACCGCAAGATGACCAGAAAGTCTATGACATGATCAGCCATGCCGACACGTTAGGGGTTTTCCAGATAGAGAGCCGGGCTCAGATGAGCATGCTACCAAGGTTAAAACCAAGGAATTTTTATGACCTGGTGATTGAGGTCGCCATCGTTAGACCTGGGCCGATACAGGGTGATATGGTTCACCCCTATCTGAAAAGGCGCAATAACGAGGTTCCCGTCGAATATCCATCAAAGGAGCTGAAAGAGATTTTGGGTAGGACGCTAGGCGTACCGCTCTTCCAGGAACAGGCTATGGAGATCGCCATTGTAGCTGCCGGGTTTACGCCCGCAGAAGCGGATGGTTTACGACGAAGTATGGCTACTTTTAAAGCTAAAGGAAAAGTGTCTGAGTATGAGAAAAAGCTCGTAGAAGGTATGATGAAAAAGGGTTATAAAGAAGAATTTGCAAGGCGCGTGTTTCGGCAACTAGAAGGTTTTGGCTCATATGGTTTTCCCGAAAGCCACGCGGCCAGCTTTGCCTTGTTGGTGTATATCTCGTCATGGATAAAATGCTTTTATCCTGACGTCTTTGCGACCTGTCTTTTGAACAGCCAACCCATGGGATTTTACTCTCCTGCCCAGATCGTGATTGATGCCCGAAAGCATGGCGTGGAAATTCGCCCTGTGGATATCAACCATTCACTTTGGAATAATACTCTTGAAGAGCTGTCCGGGAAGTACCATGCTCTGCGTCTAGGTTTTCGGCAGATAAAAGGGATACGGGAAGAAGACATGGCACTGTTACTAACCGGAAGAAGAAATCCTTATAAAACGATCAATGAATTGCTCAACTCGGGGGTAACTCCTTCTGCCCTGGAACGACTGGCGGATGCCGACGCTTTCCGATCTATCGGCCTGGACAGGCGCCAGGCACTATGGCATGTATCAGCTTTAGCAGACCATCCAACAGGTGTCTTCGAAGGGCAGCCATCCGACAGTGAGCAAGAAGATAATGTGGAGTTACCCGCTCAGTCAGAAATGGAGCATGTGATGCAAGATTATGCAACTACCGGGTTATCGCTCAAAGCGCATCCCTTAAATTTCGCAAGGCCGAAGCTCGATACATTAAATGTAACCCAGGCAGGCAAACTGAATACTTTGCAAGATGGCATGCTGGTAAAAGTTTGTGGGCTGGTCACTGTACGGCAGCGCCCAGGTACAGCTAAAGGAGTTCTTTTTATAACAATCGAGGATGAAACGGGATTCGCAAACCTAGTAGTATGGGTCAAAACTTTTGAACAGTTTCGCAAGGTGATCCTCCAATCGCGCCTGTTAATGGTGATGGGTCATGTACAGATAGAAGGTGAGGTTGTCCACGTGATCGCGCATTCCTTGCACAACATGAACCATCTGATGCGCATAGAACCAGATATACAGTACATAGCATCAGACAATCCTATAGATTCAAGTAAAAAGGATTCAGAAGCATCTATCGGAAAAGCGATGCAGGGAGAATTGTTTCCATCCAGAGACTTTAAATAATCTCTGTAATCACATTATTATCAAACACAAGCAGCCAATCTTTACACTATTCTTCTCATTACAGTTTTTATACGGAATCCTAAAAGCATCTATCAGACGAGGTGTATTAAAACGATTGAATTAACATCTATTCCTTATTTCATGGATTAAAAAGGCTCTATTCTCTTCAACTGATTTACCAAAAGTTAATTTACATTCCAGCAATTTCAATGTGAGGATCATAATAGAAATTAACACTTACATTAAAAATGAAATAAGATATTCGAACAGGAAAGCACAGGACAGTGCTTGTTATTTTCTGATTATCTTTAATGATTATTCCGCCCAGTAAAATACAAGACCAATTATGTATAGCAAAAATCGGCAATTTATTTTTAAGAGCTTAAGAATCTCGTTGATTTTCAGTACTATTTTTCTGTTCTATTTTTGTGCATTAGCTATAACACAAGAAACCAGCAATAGCGCTATTTTAGAGCTAGACGAGGTTGATCAAACATGGTGGGGCTGGGTGTTATTAGGTAAACTTCATCCCTTATTAGTGCATTTCCCTGTGGCTTTATTGATTATTGCTGGGATTATGGAGCTTGCAAGGCTACGATCATTTCAATCCACCTTACGTGGGGGCATCAATTGGTTAATATTTATAGGCGCAACAGGAGCAGTACTTGCTGCATTGCTTGGCTTACTGTTGGCTAACACAGGAAATTATAGTGGCGACAGTTTTGAATGGCACCAATGGGCAGGTATAAGTACAGCTGGTTTTTCAGTGCTTACTGCTTTACTGCTTTGGATAATTACGAAATATAATCGTAATGGTTTGATTGCAAGTTATAGAACTGCATTAATGATTACAGTATTGAGTGTTTTTATAGCGGGTCACTATGGCGGATCGCTCACTCATGGGCAAAATTATTTACTCAATACAACACCCTGGGCACCTGTAGATGAAGACCTTGCAGAAATCGCTGGTGGGGTATCATCGAGTGAATTTGATTTTGCATCTTTCAAAAACACGTCCGACAGCCTCACTTACGAGCAACAAGCAAACCTTAACCTAGGAGCTCGAACGATATTTGCACATCATTGCTTCCAATGTCACGGAAGCGATAAAATCGAAGGGAAATTACGCTTGGATAAAAAAGAATTTGTTTTTCAAGGAGGAGAATCAGGAGCAGTAATCCGACCAGGAGATGCAGAAAATAGTGAATTAGTACGGCGTATTTTATTGCCAGCAGGGCATAAAGAGGCTATGCCTGGAAAAGGAAAACCTCTTAAAAAACAAGATATTGCCCTCATTAAACTATGGATAGATAAAGGTGCTCCTTGGCCAGATCAGGTTAAAAGTATCTTCCGCGTAGCTCCCCTTGCCCCTCGCAAACCTATACTTCCTCCGTCTACTTCTGGTATGAATAACCCTGTAGATCGACTGGTTAATGCATATTTCGAAGAAAACAATATTGTATGGCCAAAAGTTGTAGATGACCGCACTTATCTGCGTAGAGTCTATTTTGATCTAATTGGAATACCTCCAACAGCACAGGAACTACATCGTTTCCAGCTCGACACAAATAGTAACAAACGCGAAACCATAGTAGAAGAACTTCTTGATAGAAATCACGAGTATGCTACGCATTGGACCACATTTTGGAATGATCTTCTGCGAAATGATTATACAGGGACAGGTTATATCACTCAAGGTCGTTTTAATATATCTGCTTGGCTTTATAAATCTTTATTGAAAAACAAATCCTACAAGCAGTTTGCAATGGAGTTGCTGGATCCTATGGAAGAATCTAAAGGGTTTATCAAAGGTATTGCCTGGCGAGGCGCAGTTAATAGTAGCCAAACTACCTCCATGCAAGCAGCTCAAAACGTATCACAAGCACTATTAGGTGTGAACCTCAAATGTGCGTCTTGTCATGACAGTTTCGTGAGTGATTGGAAGTTAGAGGATGCTTATGGATTTGCAAATATATTTTCTGATAAACCTCTGGAAATCAACCGTTGTGATATTCCTACCGGCAAAATAGCCGATACTCGAATCTTATGGCCAGAATTGGGGAGTATACCAAAAGATGCAACTGTAAAAGAAAAATCCAAACAATTATCAATCCTGCTCACTCAACCAGAAAATGGTCGCATATACCGAACACTGGTAAACCGTATATGGGCACAATTCATGGGACGTGGTATTGTAGCACCAACAGACGAAATGGACAATAAACCATGGAGCCAGGATTTGTTGGATTGGATGGCTGTCAATTTTGTGGAAGAAGGGTATGATATCAAGAAATTGCTTTATCTTATTACCACATCAAGGACATACCAATTACCTTCTATTAGTGTGAATGATCCTGAAATGCTGAATGCGTCTGATTTTGTTTTTAAAGGTTTTTTGAAGCGAAAGCTTACAGCCGAACAATTCTCTGATGCTGTAAGTACACTAGTATACCCCGTATATACTTCTCAAGCAATTAAATACAATCCTTTTGATAGTCCTCAGGCGTACTTGAATGCTTCAGCTTTCGTACGAGCTGCACTTGTTCAAAACGATCCTTTCCAGACCGCTCTAGGTCGTCCAAGTCGTGAAAATATTACCAGTGCCCGTGAGAGCCAGGCAACCCTGTTGCAGGCGATGGAACTGACGAATGGAAGTAAGTTGAATGAGACCCTAAGTAATGGAGCAAAGAAGTGGACATCGAACTATGATAATCCTGATAAGTTGATCCAAGCAATTTATACACAAAGCCTTGGACGTACTCCTTCGGATAATGAATACCGAATAGCGAAAGAATTATTGGGCGATAACGTCGTTGAATCAACTGTCCAAGACTTATTATGGGCGATTGTCTTGCTTCCGGAATTCCAGTTTATCGAATAACTTAATGTCAGTTTCAAATTTATTCAAAAATTAGTAGATAAATTTTAAACAACATTTGTAAAATTAACGGCAAAAGATGAAAAACAATTATGATAGAAGAGATTTTTTAAAGACCGTCAGTGCAGGCACAATGGCTGCATTGGCTGCTGGCGCCCCCCTTACAAGTTTTTTAACCTCTTGTACGAGTAGCCAAAAATCAACAGCAGACACTGTGATTTTGCTATGGATGGCTGGAGGTATGGCACATACTGAAACTTTTGATCCGAAGACTTACACGCCATTTGAAAAAGGCTTAGATTCCAACAAGGTCTTAAGTACATTTAAGTCAATTCCTACAGCATTGGATGGTATAAATTTTTCGGAAGGTCTCGAATCTATGGCAGCATTAGTGGATAAAGGTATACTTATTCGATCCTATGTTGCGGCAGACTTGGGACATATCCTTCATTCGAGACACCAATACCACTGGCATACTTGTTATGAACCTCCGCAAACTGTGGTAGCACCACATTTTGGCTCCTGGATTGCCCAGGAATTAGGCCCCAAAAATCCTGTTATACCCGCATTTATCAATATTGGTCAGCGATTGACCCTCGGCGAAGGCGAGGAATTGAAAGCATTCCATACCGCAGGGTTTTTAGGTAGTGAATTCGGTCCATTTATGATCCCTGACCCCTCGTCGGGTTTAGATGCAGTAAGACCTCCAACAGGAATGTCCTTCAGTCGTTTTGAACGACGAAATCAGTTATATGCTGAACTATTAGAAAAAAATCCTATCGGTGAATATGGTAGTGACTATCAAAAGGAATCGTTTAAACGATCGATGGAACAGGCCTACAGACTACTTAAATCACCTGAAGCCAAAGCGTTTGATTTATCCCAAGAACCAAAGGATAGCTATGCTATCTACAACACTGGAAAATTCGGATTAGGTTGTTTGATGGCGCGTAGACTTGTCGATCAGGGAGCACGTTTTATAAGCGTAACAACTGAATATGAGCCATTTATGGGCTGGGATACCCATGAAAATGGTCACACACGTTCACGTGATATGAAAAAACTGATTGATGCACCCATTGCTCAATTAATCAAAGATCTTGATCAAAGTGGTCGTCTAGATCGCACACTGATTGTTATTGCCAGCGAATTCAGCCGAGACATGGTAATGGAAGGAAGACCTGGTGCTGAGGTTTTACATCAAGTTCAACAACCAGATGTGATTAATGATATTAAGAATTACGGTATGCACAGGCATTTTACAGACGGGTGTTCTATGTTGATGTTTGGTGGTGGAATCAAAAAAGGGTATGTATATGGTAAAACAGCAGATGAACGACCCTGCAAGACCATAGATAAACCCATTCGAATTGAGCAGATCCATCAATCAATTTACCACGCTTTAGGCATTGACCCACAAAAGCATGTGGTTGTTGAAGGAAGACCTTTTTACACGACCCCAGATGGAATTCATAAACCTGAGCTTGATTTCTTTATTTAATAAGTACTTCTTGTGATTTAGCAAAAAATTAGGTATTTATTTTCCTGATCCATACCATTCTTTGCATCACCTCTTTATTTTAAATATCTGAATACGATGCAGGGGTACAAAGGACTGTCACATTTTTAGATACGTTGTTTTGGTATTCAGGAAGTTGACTCATGGGTTTATAAAGTGGACCAAATGATTTCCAATGAGCATCTCTATCGTCCATATTTTCAAAAGTTGTTAAATAGATTAAATTGGGCATTGTGCTTCCAGCAATAACTTGCCCGTAAAAAACTGCATTAAAATTTAATTTATTAAAAATTTCAATCTCTCCATTATTAAACATAGAGATTTTATTAGCTGACAGCTTTTCGGTTGCTGCTTCATAACTTCTTAGTTCATAAACTCGCTTACTCTTTTCAGAATTAAGCTTAGGGGTGTTCAAATAGGGCATTCCCTCAAATGCTTTCATTATAATCGTTTCTATCCTTGAAAATGGAGCCTCACTATGAACGGCATCCAAGTAAGCTTTACCAGTTTCTAAATAATGGTTGTCTTTCAATAAATTAACATCCAAATTTGCAAATTTTCCAAAGTCATTGGCAGAAAAGAAAACATAGATCAATTTATCATTTGTTATTTTATTTTCAATCGGTTTAAAAACTCCTATTTGCTTAAAGCCTAATTTATGCATTGCCGGAATATATGCATTTTCTAAAAAATGGTCAATAATCTGTTCTTGCTTAGAAGTTTGAAAATGGTATACTTTCAATTGATAGTAATTAATCTTTGGCCTTGAAGAACCATAGGCTTGATTTCCAATGAATAATACCGTAAATAGAATACACATACGGTAGTTCATAAAGTTGATAAACTTTGACATTTCAAAAAGAGTTAGGTTTAGATTCCTATTAATAGGAGATTTTAATTCTCAAGTTCAGTTAGGTTTTAGACTAAAGACTGAACCCTAAATATAATGTATTTTTTTTACAATAAAAGAGCACAATCTATGCAAAATACCATAAATTTCGGTTTGAGATACCTCTCACAATAATATTTTTACCCCATGGATATTTACTCGAGGAATAAAATTGTGAATACAATACTATTTGGGTAATTGCTGCCTCCTTACAAATGCTGGTTGGACTAGCATATTTTATTGGAACCGTTTGCTCGAGATTGTTGCATCCAAAATTATATGGATGAGGCTATGTATTTCAATTGAACTTGGCGTCGTATATGAGAAGATACTTCTCCCAAAAACAGTTTTCGAATATGAATAAAAGACTAATATCTTTTCCTTGTGAATTAGTATAGAAATATCGAGCTACCCCCTTTTGATAAAACCTAAGTACTTTTCTATTTGTACTTACCTCAAAATGAGGGAATTCTTTTCAAAAACAGGTTGTATCCATATTCTTCAAGGTTTTCCATCACAATAATTTACGTATAGATTCCGTGTTCTGGAAAGAAAAATGTCACAAACGAGTGAACAAAGCAACTTTATGATTTATCTATAATATTATAAATTAGTTGATTCTATGCTCTGAAATATAGTGTTGAATTATATTAAGGTCATGTTTTTTTGCCTATAGTTTACTAAGAATTTATCATTCGGATCTAACTCTGTAACTAAAAAATTAATTTGGCTTGTTGGACATATATTTAACCATTTGGTACTATTGAGTTTTTCAGAGATGCTGATTACCGCAACTTTTTTTGCTGATCTTATTAACGCCATTTTTACTTGTACGACTTCCCAGTCCATATCTGTCAATCCTTCTTCAGCCGAAAAAGCATTAGCACCAAGTATGCATAAATCGGCTTTCACCCCAGCCAGTTGATTGACTACACTTGCGCCAATGTGAAGGTTTGCATTTTTCATTAATTTTCCACCAATACTGATTACATCCAAGTTATCGTGTTCGGAAAGGGTAATTGCTACTTGTGGACTAATGGTAATTATTGTGACTTTTAAGTTGTTTGGGATAATTTTTGCCAACTCAAGAATTGTGGTTCCTCCTTCTGTGAGAAGTACCATATTGTTTTTAAAAAGTGATAATGTTTTTTTTGCAATTATTTTTTTAGCCTCTAATGCATAAACAAGGTTTTCTGTATTAAAAGGTTTAACAAACGACTTACTGACGGCTCCACCGTGTACCCTAATAATTTTTCCCTGTCCCGCCAATTCTTGTAAATCCCTTCTGACGGTGTCGTCTGAAACATTTAATTGTTCACTTAAATCAACAGAGAGTACTTTATTATGTAGATCTATTTCCCGCAGAATTACTGCTTGTCTTTTGTCTTTTTTCATTAGCTACTGAGGATAAAAATAATTAGTCTTTTGTAAAACCAGTAATAATACAGTATTTACGCAAATATATCAATTTTTTACATGATACTACTCCAATCAACATGCGAATAAATTGCGGTTATTGATTTAACAATATTTAAAGTACGCATTTTCAAATATCGTGTCACAAAAATATTATAAACAGCCGATTAACGACTAAATAACTGATTTAAAGAGCATATAAACCTATTTTCATCTATACATTAATTCAATTTAACATTGAAAAACCAATTATATACTATTTATATTATGCGGTTTTAATTTGCATTAATCAAGTAATATATTTATTATTGCTCATATTATGCAAGTATAACCAACTCGCAATAAAACCTAATAAATTAATATTAACCTTTCAATAACCATTAAACATGATGCGACTATTTATTAAATCACGACGGCTCCTTCCTAGAATTATAAATTCTCATGTTGGGATATTAGCTATCTTGCTTTTGCTTTGTCCTCAATTTTTACAGTCACAAACGAAAGAAATAGTCGGTCGGGTTATCGATGCCGAAAGCAGGATAATTGCTGGGGCTTCAATTACCATTAAGGGGAGCAATAAATCTACAAAAGCTGATGACAACGGTGAATTTGCTATAGCAGCAGGAAATTCTGATACATTAGTATTCTCCTATATTGGTTATAAACCGTATCAAATTGTTGTGGGTGACCAGACGAATATAACTGTCATATTGATTTCACAAGATAATGTATTAGACGAGATTTCTGTAGTAGGTTTCGGAACACAGCGAAAAGTAACTGTTACAGGAGCCATATCAACAATATCTGTCCGGGAGATGCAAAAAGTTTCGACACCGGCTTTGTCGAATGCTATTGCAGGTAAATTACCTGGTATAATATCTAGACAATCAAGTGGCGAACCCGGATATGATGCTGCACAAGTCTTTATTCGCGGACTTTCTACGTTTGGAAATAATTCACCGTTGATTTTGATTGATGGAGTAGAACGTGATATGAACCAAATCAATGCACAAGAAATTGAAAGTTTCACTATTCTTAAAGATGCTTCCTCGACTGCTGTTTATGGAGTTAGAGGAGCAAATGGAGTAATTTTAATAAACACAAAAAGGGGATCACTGGGAAAACCTGCAATTAATTTTAGAAGCGAATATGCTATGTTAAGAGCTATGCGTTTGCCAAGCTATATAAGCGGAGGTGAATATGCATCTTTAATGAATGAGGCAAGAGTTTTTTCTGGTGAAGATCCACGTTGGAGTGATGAAGAATTGCAAAAATATTATGATGGGTCTGACCCTTATTTATACCCAAATTCCAATTGGACTGATGCAGTGTTGAAGAGAGATACTTGGCAAACAATTAATAATCTAAGTGTAACAGGTGGTACTGATGCAATTAAATACTACACAAATGTCGGATATACTGTTCAGAATGGAATTTATAAACAAGATCCAGAAAATAAATTTAGTACCAATGCAAATATAAAACGATACAACTTTAGAAGTAATGTTGATCTGAATTTGTCAAACTCTTTGACAATGCAATTAGGGATAGGTGGTATTATACAAAATGGCAATTATCCAGGTACTGCGGCGCCAAATATTTTCAGTATGATGCGCGTTATATCTCCGATTGCCTATCCAATTTTAAATCCTGATGGCTCTCCAGGTGGAGCATCAACTTATGTAGGAGGCAATCCTTGGGGTCTGGTCACCCAATCAGGTTATTCTACTCAGGACCGAAGCACACTGCAAGGTACCTTTGGTACTCGTTGGGACCTTTCCAAACTTGTAACTCCTGGGCTTTCAGTTAGAGGTTTGTTTTCATACGACCGCTATGCACAGACAGATAACGCGAGAATCAAAACTTTTGAGGTGAAACGGTATCTCGGGAAAAATCCTGAAACTGGTGAAGATATGTATAGCATACCATTTAGAGAGGAGCAGCCTCTTGGCTATTCAATTGGTAATAGCAGTAACAGAGCTATTTATCTGGAATCACAAATAAATTACGAACGTACTATTCAGGATCACCTCATCACAGGTATGTTGCTATATAACCAGCGTGATTATGTTGCACTAACTGCTGGCAGCTCCATTTTAAACCTTCCCTATAGAAGACAAGGATTGGCCGGACGAGCTACATACAGCTATAAAGACAAATATTTAGCTGAAGTAAATTTCGGATATAACGGTTCAGAGAATTTTCCAAAAGGTAGTCGATTCGGCTTTTTTCCTGCTTATTCAGCAGGCTGGGTAATTTCAAATGAAAGTTTCTGGAAGGTACCATTCATAAGCAACTTCAAGGTAAGAGGTTCACATGGTAAGGTAGGAAATGATCAAATCGGTCAACGTTTTTTATTTTTAAATACCATCAATACACAAGGGCAATCTTATTTATTTGGTGCAGATCAACAACTATTTTATGGAGCTGAAGAAAATCAAATTGGAAATCCAAATGTGACCTGGGAACGATCAACCAAAAATAATATTGGACTTGACCTCGGATTTTTCAACGATAAGTTGGTATTGCAGATTGACGCTTTTAATGAGAATCGTACAGGAATATTGCTACAAAGAAGAACAGTACCGTCATTAGCTGGTTTCTTTCCATGGTCTATTCCATATGCTAATATAGGATCTATTAAGAACAAAGGAATTGACGGTTTAATTGAAGCAAGGAATACAACTTCAGGAGGATTTTTGTATTCTCTGAGGGGAAATTTCACTTTTGCTAAAAATGAGGTCATTGAAAATGACGAACCTGCTCCTCGTTTTTCTTATCTCTCTGGAAAAGGTTTGCCTTTAGGACAATCGTTCGCATTTATCTCCGAAGGGTTGTTCGAAAATCAACAAGAGATTGATTCATGGCCGCGTCAAACTTTCTCTACTCCTCGCCCAGGAGATGTTAAATATAAAGATATTAATGGGGATGGAATGATCGACGCATTTGATCAAATTCCAGTAGGATATCCGCGCTTACCTCAGATTTCATTTGGTTTTGGTGGCACAGTAGGCTATAAAAATTTAGATTTAAGCATTTATTTTACAGGAGCTTCCAGAACTAGCCTTTTTATGTCAGGTCTTTCCATGTGGCCATTTTATGATGGTTTGGGTGTAAACAACGTAATGAGAGAATATTACGATAACCGATGGACCCCTGATAATAAAGACGCAAAATATCCGGCCATCGATATCGGTAATAATCCAAATAATTTCTTGAACTCAACAACTTGGATGAAGAATGGTAATTACCTCAGGATCAGAAATGTTGAAATTGGGTATAGCTTCCCCAATGCGCTTATTAATCCTATAGGTCTAAGTTCCCTCCGACTATTTTTAAATGGAATGAATCTGTATACCTGGGATCACATTAAAGTAATGGATCCAGAGTCCAACGATGGAACAGGTGGATATCCTTTACAGCGTTCATTTAATTTTGGTTTACAGATTGATTTTAAATAAAAAAGAAAAAGGACAATATTAAGTTAATTCTAAAAATATGAAAAAGTTTATTGCTCTATTACTCTTGCAATTCCTCCTATTTACCTCCTGCCAAAGAGACTTTCTCGAGAAAGGACCTGAAGAAGATATAACGATTGAAGAGGCGTTTCTTCAAAGAAGATATGCGGAGGCATTTCTGACAGATATCTATGCTGGAATTCCAAATGAAATATATTTCACTGATATGGCGGACATTAACCCTTTTGTTATTGCATCCGATGAACTGAATGTTCCGTGGCCTGAAAAATTTGCTAAATTAATGAATCGTGGTTCATGGAATTCGTTTAATGTGGCGGGACAAATTTGGAAGAACATGTATGAGGGTATTCGAAAGGCAAATATATTTTTGAAGCATATAGAGACTACGCCTCTTGATGAAACCTTCACCGCCGATGATAAGCAACGCTGGATAGGAGAAGCAGTCTTCTTAAGAGCCTTTTATCACTTCATGCTGATCCGAATTTATGGGCCCGTTCCGATCTTGGATTATGATGTAAAACTTGATGATGATTTCTTAAAGATAAAACGCAATCCCCTTGATGAGTGTGTGGACTTCGTGGTAAGGGAATGTGATGCCGCAATTGGTTTACTTCCAATGAAAGTTGTTGATGACAGGCAATTGGGTAGACCTACTGCCGCTGCCGCTTTAGCACTCAAAGCACGGATACTTTTATACAGCGCTAGTCCACTTTGGAATGGAAACCCGGATTATACTGATATTGCGGACAAAGATGGGGTGAAGCTATTCCCTGCAAGTTACGATAGTGAGAAATGGAAAATAGCGGCTCAAGTCAATAAGGAGTGTATAGAATTAACCGAAGCTGCTGGATATGGGCTTTTTTATGCGACAAATAATAAGCCTGTTGAGAATTACCAACAACTCTTTATAGAGCGAAATAATAAAGAGGTTTTATTCGCAAGAAATTCTGGGATGGATGGTTGGATGGAGAAGTGTGCTTTCCCTGGAAGTATGGGGGGATGGAATGGATGGAATCCCACACAGGTTCATGTGGACGCTTATGAAATGTCGAATGGGATCGCTCCAATTATTGGCTATCAATCTAATGGTGACCCAATTATAAATTCAGAATCAGGATATGTTGAGGCTGGATATGCCTTAACTGATG
This sequence comes from Sphingobacterium sp. GQ94, assembly GCF_059758715.1. Lineage (NCBI taxonomy): Bacteria > Pseudomonadati > Bacteroidota > Sphingobacteriia > Sphingobacteriales > Sphingobacteriaceae > Sphingobacterium > Sphingobacterium sp. GQ94. Next base: position 190,815 of record NZ_JCAXEC010000002.1, on the reverse strand, counting down.
ATCCCAACGGAAACTGGTTGGAAGGAGTTAGAAATATGTATATAAATCGTGATCCTCGGTTTTATGCTACTATTAATTTTAACGGATCAACCTTTATAAATAAACGTTTAGAGTTCTGGCAAACTGGGGCTGATGGTAGAGGGAATGCAGGCAGAGACTATAATACCACCGGATATTTATTAAAAAAGTTTTTAAATCCTACAGTAAGTATTACTCAAGGCAGATTCTCTTTAAAAACATGGATTTTCTTCCGATTAGGTGAATTTTATCTTAATTACGCAGAAGCTCTGAATGAAGCGGATGGACCTGTATCAGACGTTTATAAATATGTAAATGCAATTCGCCAGAGATCAGGGATGCCTGTGTTACCAGCGGGATTGACGCAAGATCAGATGCGCGATAAAATCAGACATGAGCGTCGGATTGAACTTGCCTTTGAAACTCATCGATATTTTGATTCACACCGATGGAAAACAGCACATTTAACTGATAGCGGGCCTGTTTATGGGATGACCATCAGTGCAGGAACACATTTAAAGGATGATGCGTTTTACAAACGAACTGTTATTGAAACACGTGTTTTTCAGAATCCAACCCACTATCTGTTTCCAATACCGCAAAATGAAATAGACAAAAATCCAAGCATTGTACAAAATCTTGGATGGTAATAAATACGCTAAAATTAAATTGTAAATAACTATAAACAGCAAATATGAATACGAAAAAGACGACAATTGACAAAAGCAGAAGAGATTTTATAAGTAAGCTTGCAATAGCAGGGACTGGTTTAGCCGTCGGGTTACCTAATTTTGCTTTCGCAGACAATGGAAAACCTGCAATTTTAGGAGGAACTCCAGCGCATTCAGGTAAGTTTCCTGGGTGGCCCATTTTTGATAAACTAGAAGAAAAAGGTATAGTAGATGTTTTAAACAGTGGTCAATGGGGCCGTTTAGGGGGGCAGGTCATGCCTAAATTTGAAGCTGAATATGCAAAAACCCTTGGTGCAAAGCATTGTTTGGGAGTTTCTAGCGGAACGAGTGCTTTATATACAATTTTAGGATCATTGGATATTGGACCAGGAGACGAAGTCATTATGCCCGTGTATACATTTATTGCGACTTACAATGTCGCTGTGCTAAATTATGCGCTACCTGTATTCGTCGATACCGATATTGAGAGTTTTCAGATCGATTCCAAAAAAGTAGAATCTGCAATCACTAAGGAAACTAAAGTCCTGATGCCTGTTCATATAGGTGGTTCTCCTTGCAACATTGATGATTTTCTCAACATTTCAAAAAAATATAATATCCCCTTTATTGAAGATGCTTGTCAAGCTCACTTAGCCGAATGGAAGGGAAAGAAAGTCGGGACCTATGGTTTAGCTGGCGCATTTAGTTTCCAATCATCCAAAAATTTGAATTGTGCTGAAGGGGGTGCTATCACAACAAATGATTCAGATTTTATAAAGACCTGTTATGGTTTCCACAATCAAGGTCAGGGAGGAAGTACGACTTCTTACGGTACAGGTTCTGGAACCCGTGGCACGAATTTGAGATTGACCGAATTTCAAGGAAGTTTATTGCTATCCCAAATGACACGTTTTGAGCAACAAGCAATTCTGAGAAATAAAAACGCAAAGTATTTAAGCAAAATATTGAGAGATATTGGTGGTGTTGAACCTGCTAAACTTTATGAAGGCACAACCATGAGTGCCTATCATTTATTCATGTTCAGATACCTTAAAGAACAGTTTGGAGGACTTAGTAGAGAAAAATTCATGGATGCCCTACAAGCAGAAGGTATTCCATCCGCCGTGGGATATGGGCAGATGAACAAGGACGAATACGTTACAAGTCTTGCTAAAAACCCTCATTATCTTAAAGTTTATGGAGAGAAAAAGATGAAGGAGTGGCTGGATAGCAACCATTGCCCGCAGAATGATAAACTGACCGGGGAGCAAGCTATTTGGTTTTCGCAAACCATGCTTTTAGGCAGTCTAGATGATATGGATAGAATCGGAAACGCAATTAGAAAAATAAAGAAACATGCCTCGGCAATTGCAAAGTTATAAAGTCAATATATACCCGAATTATGAAAAAGTTTTTGACGAATTGCATATATGTGCTTTTGATAATTAATGTTCTTGCTTGCAGCAAAGAAGTCAAGGTTAATTTAGATTTCCCATCAGCTGATCAATTTGGGAGCTTATATATACCTCAGGCAAATAAAAACCCGATTCTAAAACAAATAAGTCTAACAGATGAGGTATATAATTTTGAATTAAATGCTTTTTATGGCGGTTCAAATAAGGCAAAAAAAGAGATTTCAGTAACCTTTGATGTGAACGAAAGTAAAGTGGATACGTTTAATCAGAAATATAGAACTTCTTATCAAATGATGCCAGCAGGAAGCTTTTCATTAGAAAAGAAGGATACCAAAATTGAAATTGGCGCATCTTCTTCAGAAACTATTAAACTAAGTGTGAAAGGAAAAGGTTTTCTCAATCCTTTCACTTCTTATATATTGCCCGTTACGATTAAATCCAATGATGCACCAATCAACGAGTCGCTAAATACCGTTTATTTCGAAATTGTGGGCTCATATGCTCCCGGAGAGGTTCCAAGAGAGAAAGTTCTATCTCTTGGTAATTACACTGGAGGATTACTTTTTAGCATTAATGATGGCAAGTTAATTGGTAAAAATCCAGCGGGCGAATTACTTCTCTATGAAGCAAATAATGAAGGTATATATGACGAGGGTACACAAATCGGGGCTGGTTTTACTATTTTTCCAAACATGTTTTACTTCCCCCCAAATCGTATTGTGGGGGTCAATATTGATGTAACGCAGTATGAATTTAATAGCAATGGAACTATAGGCGGCAATCGCGTTATTGGTTGGGGATGGAATATTTTCAAAAATGTAATTCCATATAAGGATTACCTCATCGGGATAAGACCGGAGGGATTGACGACCAGTTATCAGTACAATGAAGCTGGTGATTTAGACGGTTCCACAATTAGAGATATTGCAAACGATTGGAACCGTTATAAACAAATTATAGAATATAAAAATTCGATGCTTGCAATTGAACCTAACGGCTCATTATGGCAGTTACCTATGTCTAGTACTGGAATTCCAGGTACAAGACTGCAGATTGGTGAGGGATGGGATATGTATCAATATATCTTAGTATCTGGCACTGACGTTTTAGCCTTGGACTCATCAGGTGATCTTTGGAGATATAAATTTGATCCTAAAGGATTTTGGCCTTTAAAATCAAATGATTAAAAATTTAAAAAAAAATAAAATTAGAACACATGGAGCGTATCACAGAGCAGCCATCATTGTATAGAGATTTAGAACATAAATCCATAGACGAAATAGTTTCTGCTATAAATGATGAAGATAAAAAAGTTGCTATTGCAATTGAGAAAATATTACCGCAGGTCAGTGAGTTGATTTCTGCAATTGTAGAAAAAATAAATACAGGTGGCCGTTTGTTTTATGTTGGAGCTGGAAGCGGAGGTCGTTTGTCTGTTTTAGATGTAATTGAACTACCAACCACCTATGGAATTCCAAAGGGTATAGTGAATGTAATATTAGCTGGAGGAGTTGAACATTTAGCTGAGGCATTGGAGGAAAAAGAGGATGATACTACAGCCGGATGGTTTGATTTACAAAGTCATAATGTAAATTCCAAGGATATTGTAGTTGGTGTATCCGCTAGCGGTTCAACGCCTTTTGTATTAGAAGCGCTAAAAAAATGTAAACAGAATGGTATTACAACGGCTTGCATCGTGAGTAATCCATCGTCCTCAATAGCGGCTGAAAGTGATTTTCCAATTGAAGTAATCACGGGTCCTGAGTTTATAACCGGTAGCACCCGGATGAAATGTGGCACAGCCCAAAAGATGCTATTTGACATGGTAAGTACTGCAACAATGATTCGTTTGGGACGTGTTGAAGATAATAATATGGTGAACGTAGCATTAATCAATGACAAGATAACCGATCGTGCCGTGAAAATGTTAATGGGATCCACAGAGATCTCTAATTATGAGGAGGCAAAATCTCTTCTGCTTGAATTTGGAAGCGTTAAAAAAGCCAAAGAAGCATTTCAAACTAAAAAATATGGAAATGAAGGGTTTTAAATTATTTTCTAAAGCATTGGCCATAATAACGTTCGCTTTACCTCATTTATTAACTGCACAGAATAGTTTTAAAGTAGGTAGCGGTCAAACTAGTTTAGAACCAAATTCGGCTGTTTTTTCGGTCTCTCTGGCGGGATATGGTGCTCCTAGAGAGGGAAGATTCAGTTTGCAATGGATTGAAAAAGATAAACCAAAAGCGATTTTAGACTTATTAAAACAAAAATCAAATCTCTATAATAAGCTCTTTAAGAATGGCAAAGGGTCCCCACATATACAACCAAAAAACAGCAATACTTTTGTGTTATTCAAAAATGATATTTTCGTTATTGACGAAAATAATATTTTATGGAAAGGTTCTAAAGGCAAAAATGGTATTTGGGAGAAAATTAATCTTTCTCCCAATATTATAGATTTGGCTGTGGGCAATGAACAGATTTATGCTTTAACCGATGAAGACGAAGTTTTGCAATATCAACCCGGTGCAGATTGGTTGAGAATTGCTATCAAAAATGGTACAACATATAAACAAGAAATAAAACGCATTGCCGTATTCAAGAACCATTTATATGGTGTTGATTCTGCTAATAGAGCGTATCTAGCGCAACATAAAACAGATAATAATCTTTCGGCTCATGCATTAACAGTTCAAGGTGAAAATGAGCACGTTGTACTTGTATCTCTTGATTTATGCGGTTTTGATGGCGCATTTATTACGGAAGTGAAAAAAGAAATTGAAAAGAAATACCACATTCCAGCTGCTGCAATATTAGTCAATGCCTCGCATACCCATTTTGCACCTGTATCTCAAAACTGGTCGACCTGGGGTCCACACTGTCAAAAACCTGATAGCACATATTTAAATGGAATTGTAAAACCGGCCATTATTGCTTCAATTACGAAAGCCATAAAATCTGAAGAACCGGCTAGTATTTATTTTGGTAGAGGGTTCACTTCAATTGGAGCAAATCGGAGTTTGCAGCAGGTACCTATCCCCTATGATAAAGATGTAGACGTGGTTAAAGTAGTGTATAAAAATAAATCTGCAAGTGATGTACTTTTTATGCATGGATGTCATCCTGTATTTTCAAACCACGGTGAACAAGGAGTAACGCTGAGCGCAAATTATCCCGCGGTTACTCGTGATTTGCTAGAGAAAGATCCTTCGATAAGAAACAGTATGTTCATTCAGGGATGCGCCGGAGATATAAACCCCGTAGACGCAGATCACCGAGTAACTGGAAAAAAATTAGCCACAGCAGTTCAAAATATATTAACAGATAGTATGAAACCGATAAATGGAGTGATTAACTATTATCTAGACACAATTAATTTTGCTGTTAAACCTTGGTCTAAAGAAAAATTGGAAGAATTTAAGAACCAAGACATTTCCCATCCAGGCAATATCGAAGCAGAGAAGAATGTAAGATGGGCGAACTTAATGTTGCAATATGAAAAAACGGGCACAACACCAAAAGAGATGCCCGTATATGTACAAACAATAAACATAGGAAATTGGAAACTCGTTGGTTTATCACGAGAGGTTGTCACTGAATATAGTATTGGCATTAAAAAGCTTTGGCCAAATCAATTGGTAAGCGTAGCTGGATATTCAAATGATGTTTCAAGCTATTTACCAACCAGTAGACATATTCAAGCAGGAGGATATGAGGGAAATGGATCCTTTTTTTGGTATGGTCAACCCAATATATTTCCCAATAATGTTTATGAAACAATTATAAATTCAATTAAAATCAAAAACCGATAAATGAATCCATCTTCAAGCACCCAACAAGCAGCTCCGCTTGGAAAACATCCTATAAATCCGCTGATTATTATTGGTGCCTTATTTTTCATTTTTGGTTTTGTAACCTGGCTTAGCTCTGTTTTGATCCCTTATTTACAAATCGCTTGTGAACTGAACAATTTTCAATCTTATTTGGTTGCTTTCGCTTTTTATATTTCGTATTTCGTGATGGCTTTACCATCTGGCGGTATGTTAAAAATAACAGGTTATAAAAATGGGATGTCGATTGGTTTATTATTAGTAGCAGTGGGTTCCTTATTATTTATCCCTGCAGCCATTTATAGGGAATATGTTATCTTTTTAATTGGTTTGTTTATCCAGGGAGCTGGGTTAGCAGTATTGCAGACAGCATCTAATCCGTATGTTACTATTTTAGGTCCATTAGAAAAGGCAGCCAAAAGAATGAGCATTATGGGAATTTTTAATGGGATAGCTGGTATAATTGCTCCAGCGCTGTTAGGAAGTATCATATTAAGTAATGCAGATACAATAACCGAAGAGCTAACTAGGTTATCAATCTCAGAGAAATCGATTGTCCTAGATTCGCTTGCTCAAAAAGTAATATTACCGTATGTTGCTATAACCGCTTTATTATTACTCCTTTCCCTAGCAGTTTACCGTTCTGGTTTACCGGAAATCAGTGACGAATATGAAGATTCAAAAAGTAGCGATTTGGAGAAAACGAGTATATTTCACTTTCCTCATTTATGGTTAAGTGTATTTACATTATTTGTGTATACCGGTGTTGAAGTAATTGCGGGTAATACAATAATCAGCTATGGAGCGCACCAAAATATTCCCCTATCAACTGCAAGATTCTTTACTTCTTTCACGTTGCTAGGAATGTTGGTTGGCTATTTAATAGGCATTTTATGCATACCAAAATATTTAAACCAACGGACTGCATTAAAAATTTCTGCATTTTTAGGTACAGCCTTTGCATTGATGGCTCTTTTTACGACAGGGATGGTTTCTGTATCATTCATTGCTTTATTGGGTTTTGCAAATTCCCTAATATGGCCCTCAGTATGGCCTTTAGCTTTGAATGGTCTAGGTCGGTTCACCAAATTAGGGTCTTCACTCTTGGTGATGGGAATATCAGGTGCTGCATTAATTCCTTTGTTATATGGTTGGCTCGCGGATAAAATTGATCCCCAACAGGCCTATTGGATTGTTGTTCCGTGTTACCTCATTATTGGATGGTTTGCTTTTTATGGATATAAAGTAGGTAAAAAAAATAAAAAGATACATGATATTGGTAGCTGATAGTGGGTCCTCTAAAACGGACTGGTGTCTTATCACCGTTTCTGGAAAGAAGGTTTTTTTCAATACCCAAGGATATAATCCCTTTTTTATGAAAGCCGAGTATATCATCAATTCAATCAAAGAAGAAATGCCATCAAATATCAACTTCTCAAAGATTGATTCCGTATTTTTTTATGGGGCAGGATGTCAAGGAGAAAAAATAAGAGTAATAGAAAAGGCTTTGAAGAAAGTCTTTGTTCAAGCTGAAAACATACATATTGAAGTTGATTTATTGGGGGCTGCACGAGCTTTGTTGGGAGATCAAGCTGGATTTGCTGCTATTTTAGGCACAGGAACCAATACATGCATCTATGATGGAACGAAAATTATACAAAATATTGATTCCTTGGGTTTTCTATTGGGGGACGAGGGCAGCGGAGCAGCTATAGGAAAAAATATTCTAAGTGACTATTTAAGAAATAGGATGCCATTGGAGGTTCATCAAATTTTCACAAAAGAATATAAATTAAGTCATGAAGAACTACTTGATCAAGTATATGAAACTCAACAACCCAATCGATATTGCGCCTCGTATGCTAAATTCCTTGATTTAGAAGATGTGAATAAGTCTTATGGTGAAAACCTTGTGAAAGAAGCCTTTAATTTATTCTTCAAAAATTTGGTCAGCACGTATCCTCATTACGAACAATACGAGTTTAATTGTATCGGTTCCATAGGTTATACCTTTAGAAATGCATTAGCAAGCGCGGCCAAAAATTACAATATGAAAGTGGGGAAAATAATGTCATCTGTTATTACAAGCTTAGCTGCTTACCATGGTGATCAACTTAAAAATAAATTTTCATAACTATCTTACCAATCGATGAATTAAGAACCATTATAGTTGAGTGGACCGTTCCAATGTAATCGGGAACTTTTTATGAAAGAAGAAAATCGAAGTAAGAATTGTCTACTTTTCATTTTTATTATCATTCCCGTTTCCAAAATCACATTGTTTTTCACTAATTTTCATAGATTAGGATATAATCGATCAAAAGATATAGTATGTTAATCGGGTTACTTATAAAGTATAAATTTATATATGCTTGCAAAAAATAAATCGACGGAATCCTTGACTTTTTGGTTTCCTGGACGTTGGGTTGGTGGAATCTCCATGATTATTGCCCCTCTGCTGTTACTCGCTGGAGAATTATTACGGATACAATTTGATTTTTTTTATCCTGACCAACTAAAAGCGTACGCAGAACACCCGATGCAATTAACGAGTTCTTACAACTTCTTTCTGGCTGGAAATATCTTGTTGTACCCTGCTGTAATCACAATAGCGAATTTGATTGGGAAGAAAGAACCTGCTTGGGCCCTGTGGGGTGCAACGCTGGTCATACTTGGGTTATTTGCACGCAGCTTTCACTATGGCATCAATCACCTCGCTTTTCAATTGGTTAATGTTCAAGATTTAAAGCTTGCTACGAAAGCCATTACTGATTCCTATGGTGCTTTTCACATTGTATCAAGTCTGTCAGCAGCCATCATGTTTGGTTGGATAATTTTGGGTATTGGCGCCTATAAATCAAGAGCTTTAAGACTTTTAGGTTCAATTGGTTTAAGTATGATGTCAGCCATGATGTTGGGAGTCCTTAAAGGTTCAACATTCGTGTCTATACTTTGTGTTGTTGGCCTGTGTACGGCTTTATTACCACTTGGCGTTAGAGTTCTTAAAGATGGTCCAACTCCTAGTATTAGAACAATTATAGGTTCGTGTTTAATTTTATTGATCGTTGCCACTTTTATGTATTTTCTGGGACAAGCAGGCTAACAATAGAATCAACATGGTCATTCCCTTAATTTGAACTACAAAAAAGGATATATAACAATGCTATATTAAATTCAACTTTTTGAGCAAGGACCATGATATTCTTACTCTCAGAAATTGTGAATAATTTTCTTAGACGTTATTCTATCTCTATAATTAGAGAATCACAAAAGATTTTTTAAATACGATAACTCACTTATTTTAAATATATTGGAGTTAATTATGCTTTATCCGTAGAAGCTTCTATTGTTTTCTGTAAAGCATCTAAAAGCACTTCCTTATATTTAATAAAATTAGCCTGACGATCTTCTTCTTCGCCTAATTTTAGTGCACGTTTACATTCTTTAACATGCTCTAATTCATTTAAATAAAGGTCTTTAAATAATTCTTCGAATTTATTTTTCAAAATTCTGACCGAATGCGAATACTGCTCAAATATATCCGTAATGATGGATAAACTTTTATCATCATAATGTTGAAGACCAATTGTTTTTTCCGAAAGCTTCTCAAGCTTTTTTCTCTCTTTTGTCAAACCCATAATTAATGCGAAGGTACAGTTTTTTCAATGATTTTGGACTAATGATGGAGATCAATCATGCTTTAAGGCTCCATCGCACTGATTTCATTCAGGTTATATAGCCCGTCTTGGGTATTGCTTTACTACCAAAATATGGATATTAACATAAATTAATGAGTGGATAAATCGTCATTTATTCAGAAGCGAACCATTTACAAAATGCTTGGATCTTTTATTGGTCCTTGATATCATAAAAGAATAAATGACTTAGTTTTCAATAATAAATCAAACTTTAGCTTACTAAAAATTATACTTTTTAAGACCACCTAATTCATTACGAATTGTGCTAGATAGAACTTCTTAAAATCAGTGCGAATTTGTCCTGGACAAGGGTCTAAATCATATTAGTAAAACACCAATTAGGACGATCAAAAAAGAATATATTTTTATGTGTTTCAATAATGTTCTCGACTTATGATATAGTTGAATTGTTTCCGTTATTTTTATTGATTTTCAAGTTTTCAATCGATTCAAACACACCACTTTTATTCAACAACCACATACCTAACTTTTCCTCTGAGATGCCTTTTGTCATTTTATAGCTAAATACAGGGTTTCCAATTTCATCATTATCAATGTTCATTTTAAAAAAATCGACTAACTTAATTTTTTCTAAATTCCTCGCTAATTCTGTAATATGGGAAGAAACAATCACATAAGGTCCATCGAGTTCTGAAAATTTCGTTATGATTTTAAGAATAGCATTAGATGCATCATTTTGATTAGTACCTTTAAACAACTCATCCAAAATTATCAAAGCATTTGATCCATTATTGAGCTGCTCTACAATAGACTTTAATCGCATTGCCTCAACATAAAAATGACTGTATCCAAGATCCAAATTATCCTGCAAATTTATACTTGTAAATAAACCATCAATTAAATCTGTTTCAATTGAATCGGCAGGTACAGGTAATCCCACATGTGTTAAATAAACGGCAATAGAAATGGATTTTATTATGGATGATTTACCTGCCATATTAGCACCGGTCAAAAACCATATTTTTTTTTCATTCCTTAAGCAGACATCATTTTTCACTGGATTTTTGTGAAAAATATGATACACGCCTTCCATTTTAATCTCACCAGTTTGATTTTTGGGATAGACCTTTGGATAACAAAATGAATGTAATTTAGATAGTTTAGCAATGGCGAAATAGGCATCTATTTCGTGAAAAAAATTTAAGATTTCCTTGATTTTAAATGATAATTCATACCGTAAAAGCCGATCAAACTTTTCGATGCTGAAAATGGAAATTTTTAGCTTATCTACATCAAATTCATTTTTTTTAAAGATTTTCAAAAGACAGAAATCTATCAACTGAATGATCTTCTGTATATCTTCATATTGATGAACTGCATTTACCGATTTATAAAAGGATTGGCATTTTATTAAAAAATCACATGTTTCAAGAATTGATCTTTTTTTATAATAATATGCTGGTGAATTAACCCCAAAAAAGTCCAAAAAAGTCAACGTTGAAATCGAACCGGAATGCGATGTTTTAACATACTTTTCAATATCTTTTAAAATTACTCGGTGAAAAGGAAAGTCAAGTTCCACGACAGATTCTAAACGACGAATTTTTAACTGTCTATCATTAATTACTTTTAAATCAAGGGTAGGGTAATAAAAAAATAAACGAAAATAATCCTGTCCACCCTCCGTGATGGCCATATCAAAAAAATCAAAGACAGAACGACCAGTCAATTCACGAAGTTGAATATCCTTTAATGTTTGCTCATCGGTCTTAAATTTGCTTTCCATATGGAACTTGAATATACATAAAAAGCTGTTAAGTTCCAGTTTTATCTGACTTAACAACTTTTATTTAATTTCCAGTAGTTATAAAAATACGGTACTAATATTTTTTTAAATAGAATTACAGTGTAAATTTCAGCTAATGTTTTCAATTCAAAAATCGCCATGCCGGATGTTATAGCCGCTTTACACGTATATTTTTAAATTTAACGACTGTACCATGTCCCAAGAATGCTATATGCCCGCTTTTATTCATAATTGCTTTAGAATAGCTATCTGGTGGCATATTCTTAACCGCATTTTTTAAGTTTGTTTTTAAAATAACTTCACCATTAACTTTTATAGTGATATTATCTCCCTTTGCAATAACTTCTTGAGAATTCCATTCACCTGGCTTTTTGAGATACCCTCTTTTGGCAGCAGAAATGCCGTAGACAGATCCATGATATTGATAAGGTTTAAGATCCTTGTATTGGGGATCTTCATTATCCAAAATTTGCAACTCCATGCCACTATATCCTTTATCATTAGAAACCTTATCATGTCTTATGCCTAATCCATTATTAGCTCCCGGTGTTAATAAAAAATCAAAATGGAGAATGAAATCAGTATACTCATTTTTCGTATAGAGGTTCCCTCCCATTTCTTGGGTGGGCTTCATTACGATACAGCTATCTTGCAGTACATATTCTGTGGTGTTTCCCTCCCAAGAGTCCATGTTTGTGCCATCAAATAATACTTCAAAGCCTTTTTGAACCTGCTGTGGTTTTTGAGCATAAAGTGTTCCTATTAATAAATTTATCATTAAAGGTATGGACACTAACTTAATTAGATTTATCATGAAATTAAATTTAAATTATTTGTTTTTTAACCTGACTCTCAAAACTCATCAAAGCAGCCGTAGAAGCATTCACACCAAATTCTACAGGAGCAATATTCTCTTTACCAGATCGGATAGCATCAAAAAAGTTTTGAAAGTGAAGAAAATGTGCATCTGCATAATTAGGCTTTACTGTGAACACGTATTCAATATCAGATTTTTTGTTAATTTCCCCAAATCCCGTGATTTGTTCAAGTTTTTTATCTAAACCATTCATTTCAGTAGTCTTCATGGTTTTTACAGTGACCGCATCCCAATTCACTCTCATACTGCCTTTACTTCCTATAATATTGAAATCGGTACTTCCCCAATTATTGGAAACTCCATCAACAATATTTGCACCTAAAGACATTTTGAAGCGTTGTGTTTTTGTATCGTTTTCATAGTCAAACAAGGAATATATAATATCAGGAGTATCTCTGCTCCCATCGGTATAATACAAAATATCTCCGTCTGAATATACTTTATTGGGTTGTGAACTACTCGTTATAAAATGGATACTCGCAATGACATGCACAAATAAATCACCTGCTAGACCAGTTCCATAATCACTCCAGTTTCTCCATGCAAAAAAATGTTGAGGTGTGAATTTTTTCTTTGGAGCTTCGCCAAGAAATTGATCCCACCATAAATTTTCTTCATTTGCATCGGCAGGAGCTTTAAAACTATTAAGTTGACCTGGACCGGACGAGAATCGCGCATCAACAAAATTGATTTCCCCTATCACACCAGAATCCAGAATAGCCTTCGCTAAATGCATTCCAACAGCAGAAACGCCTTGGGTACCCATTTGGAATATTTTCCCACTCTCTTTACGTGCTTTGATTAACGCCCTACCCTCTGATCTTTTATGAATTATTGGTTTTTCACAATAAACATGTTTACCTTTTTTTAAAGCTTCAATAGCTATTTTCTGATGCCAATGATCTGGGGTAGCAATAATCACAGCGTCTATGTTTGGATCATCTAAAATTTTCATATAATCCCTTTCGATCTTTAGATGATTACCCCATTGTTTCTTGGCATCGTCTAATCTAGGTTTATAGATGTCACAAACAGCAACCAAATCAACCCCTGCAACCCGGATTGCAGTATTGGTGTCCGCAGTACCCATCCCCCCCTTTCCAATTAATGCTAATCTAATAGGGGATTGCGAATTATCTACTAAAGAAAAAACTTTGGCATTAACCGTGAGCGAGGTTCCGCCCAAAGCTATGCTATTTAAAAATGAACGTCTATTCATGATATGAAAATGGTATTAATGCAAAATTATTATTTGGGTCGATCTTGTTCAAAGACACCTGTTTAATTTGAATAGGTAAAATATAGTTACCGTATACTGGCTGATCCTTTCCACTTGAAAGCTTATCTTTAAAAACCTTAATGGTTACTCCCGCGTAGTCAACACCTAAAGGAATTTTTGTGTTACTTTCCAATTCATAAGCACCTTCAGGCATGACCATATAATCCGATTTATTTTCCTGATTATATTGTTCAATCAATGATTGATAATCTTCTGCTAGACCGATTGAAAATTCTACGTCCTTTTCAGGAGCATAATTTATTTCAACTTTTGAATAGTAGGAAAGCGTACTTGCACTGCTAGGTAGTATATTATTAACATCAGTTAAAAAACCAGATAGGCTTAACTTAATATACGGCTCTATAACCTTAGGAATAATAATTGTCTCCATTTTGCTCAACTCACCTTCAACAGGGTTTATTATTGTAACCTGACACGGTATGGCGAACTTTGCTTCTGGATCTTTTTCAACTTCTAAAGAAAATTTCTGTGTATCAAAGGCGATATTGAAGGGTACTTGATAAGTTTCCTTAGTCATTTCTGCCGAAGTATTCTCAAGGGTATACACGGATTCATCTAACAATTTGTATGAGGTTCCGTTTGCTTGATTATAAGCTGTTAAAATCGAGGCATCGACCGTCAATTTTAATTCAACCTGACGCTGACCTACGCCAGATTTCATCACATTAACAGCAATTATTGGCTGATCGATGTTGTACACCTCAACTTCTGTCAATCCATCATTTAATAAGTAGACTTTATCATCTACCATATTATTAAGCATAGTGTCTTCGCAGGATAAGCAAAAGGAAATTGCAATACCACAAACTATGCTTGTTATAAATTGTTTTATTATATTTTTCATAATTAGGTAATCATTTAATTTACCAACCATAATTCTGTGTAATATTCCGCATTTCACTTAATTGATCCTGATGGATTGGAAAGAAGTAGTGTTTTGGTTGAAAAACTCTTTCCCCAGGAAACAATGCTGTGGTCCGAGACCAAGAACCTTCATACGTTTTTGATAATAAATTACGTGTAAAATAGGGTTCATTCATTTCCTTCTCAGCAATCATCCAAGTTCTCACATCATGGTAACGATGTCCCTCAAAAGCTAACTCTACCATACGTTCCTTTCTTAATAATTCGCGCAATAAATCTTTGTTGCCGATAACCTCCGGATAGGCTACCTCAAGGTTATTCAGGCCACTTCTTTTCCTGATCAAATTGACATACCTTAAAGCTTCTTGCTCCTCACGGTTAGGTTTTTCATTACACGCTTCCGCGTAATCTAAATAAATTTCACCCAAGCGGTAGATAGGCCATGAGAATTGTCCCCATTTCCCTTCTTCAATATCGTTACTCGGGTCACTCATACGCCTCCATAAATAGCCAGATTTTACGCAGTCTCCAGTTTCTGTATAAGACGACGTACCGCCTGTAAAAAACGTAACCAATTTTTGGCCATGGAACCGATTAATCCAATTCATTCCATTTGCCAAGATTGAAGCGTAGAATCTAGCATCTCTGCCGACTATACTATTATGTGCTTTAATAGGCGCATAATTATCCAAAGGATGTATGAAACCATCGACAAAGCCTGATTCAGAATAACCTGATTTGGGGTCTATAATGGGGGCACCATTTGTTTGATAGCCCGTCAATGGAAATCTTCCTGAGCTGGCCATAGGGTACGTGTCCACTAATTTTAAAGAGGGCGCAAATCCCCCATATCCTTCTTTAACCACCCTTGGAGGAGCTGCCCGAACATTATAACCGAACCCATCTGAGGTCCAACGCCCCCAAATAATTTCAGAATTCCATTCTTCAAAATATATGCCCATATAAGATTTAATAGCCTTACGCATTGGGTCTGATTCAGTTTTATCTTCATAAAGAGTATATCGATTAAGATCGATTACATCCTTTGCTGCATTGGCTGCTAATTCCCATTTATTAGGATCTGCTGTTTGAGGAAAAATGAATTCACCATCTTTATTCTTAAATCCATGATATAATTTAGCTCCGTTGAATAAAGGTCTCGCCATATATAATAATAGCTCCGCTTTAGCAGCCATAGCAGCTCCCTTGGTTAAACGTCCCATCCAAGCCTGATCCGTTATCTGAGTTGGCAAGACAGCTATACTTTTCTCATATTCAGACACAATGAAGTTCACATTTACATCTAGAGGATGACGATCAATCGATTCTGCAGGAATAGTAATATCCGCATCCTGATCACCCCATATATATACCGGGCCGTATCTTCTTAACAAACAGAAATAATAATAAGCACGAAGAAACCTTGCCTCAGCCTTCATCACATCTTTCGATTCTTGGCTTAATTCAACATTCTTGTCCACGTTATTAATAAATATAGTCGCTTGATTTATGCCTCGATAATTGTGCGTCCATACCTGATAATCTGAGGTAGTTGGTCCCCAAGAACCACTATTTATGTTAACCCAAGGCACCCAGGCAAGCCATGAAAACAAGGCTTCATCACTTAAGGGTACCATTCCTCCTTCACCGCCTACCATATCGTTTTCTGAAGGAAGGAAGCCATAAACCTGCGCAAGGTATGCTTCAGTAGTTTGCCTTTTATTGAAGACTTCTTCCATTGTCATCTGATTTTGAAGCTCAACTTCCAGATACTTATCACAGGAACTAGTAGAAAAAGCAAATACTAATCCTAGCATTATATATTTATATATTTTCATATTCTTCATGTTTATAAAATTACATTTAGACCAAAATTGAACACACGCATTTGTGGATAGATTCCACCGTTAGAAGTGTCTAATTCAGGATCCCATAATTTGAACTTGCTAAATGTGAATACATTCTGTCCCTGAACATATAGTCTTATTGAATTAATTTTAAAGCGACTAGTCCAATCCTTATTTAAAGAGTATCCCGCCTCCAGATTCTTCAACCTAATGAAACTCATATCTCTCTGCCAAAAAGTAGACGATTGCGTATTGTTTTTATTCTCCGACATGGATAATCGAGGATAAGTTGCATTAGGGTTTGGATTTCTAGCCGACCATCTATTGTCAGCAACATCAGAATAAATTTGACCATAGACTAAAATATTGCCACTACTGCCATATAACGGTCCGCCTCCTATAACGCGTGTTACATTATCAACACCATGGAAAAATACAGAAAGATCAAACCCTTTATAAGAAGCGCTGGCTCCAAATCCATAATTTATTTCAGGAATATGGGTATCGCCAATTGCAACAATATCATAAGAATCAATAATACCATCACCATTGATATCTTTATATTTGATATCACCTGGATTTACCGTGGAAAACTTTTGTTCTGGACTATTTGCGATCTCTTCTTCTGAAGAAAATAGGCCTAAAGCTAATAACCCTCTTTGTTGATAGAGTCTCTGACCAACTTCCGTTTGATATGCCCATACCTTAGTTGGTATATCGTCATATATCTTTTTATTTCTATTATAGGTAAAGTTTCCTCTCCCTTGCAATACAAAATCTCCAGCTCTATGAGTGAATTCTAGAGAAGCATCAACTCCTTGATTCTGCATGCGCCCAAGGTTCACGTATTGCTGAACATTTATACCAACAACAGAAGGAACACTACCTTGTAAAATATAAATTCCTTCACGCTTTTCATGAAAATAATCAGCATTCAAGGTTAACTTGTTAAATAACCCAAGCTCTAAACCAATATTCTTTTTTATTGCACTCTCCCAAGCAACATTTGGGTTTCCCGGGTGACCGGTTGCTATACCATCTCTCCATTGCTGACCATTACTTCCAAAATGATAACCACCTGTCCAAGCCATTTCTGAGTTATAAGCAAAACGGCGAGTTCCACCTATTTGATCATTACCGATTTCCCCCATGGAACCTCGAATTTTCAATAGGTTAATTGAAGGTAGCGCTTCTTGAAAAAATGCCTCATTACTGATAATATATCCCAAAGCCAGTGAAGGGAAAAAACCAAACCTATGCCCAGGCGCGAAGTTTTCCGAACCATTATACCCAAAGTTACCCTCTATAAAATAGCGATCTAAATACGAATAAGTAACACGAGAAGCGATACCAATATTTCTAAACGGAAATGCTGCAATATAATCACCAGGAAAATTATTGGTTCTTTGTCTCATGCTAAAAAGGAACAACCCCCCAACATTATGTTTTTCTGAGAACATTCTATTATACATTAGGGAGGACTCAAAATTAATAGAACGTTCCCCCCTGTTTGAGCGAGCTAAAGAGAGGTAATCACTACCGTCCGCATTCTTATGCAAAATAAGTTTGCCATTTTCATCGCGACCAGTTGCATAATAGGTAGCAGGATTTTTGCGCTTATCTAAAGTTGAACCGTTAAATGCATCCCAAGAAAATTTAGCATTTGCTTTCAAACCTTTGGTTAATAACCCGGATAAATCCTGTGTTATATTAAGTAAAGATTGAGCATTATTCCAAAAATCCTCTGAAAATCCTGTGCTGTTTAACGCATAATACGGATTTTGTCCAACCAATGGTTGTGCATGTGTTCCATCAGAATAAACAGTCGGTATAGCAATTGGAGTGGTGTGTAAAACCATTTCATACATAGCCCCCATATCAACACCTAATCTATTCTTCGTTTCATATTGATTTGATAGGCTTAAACCTAAGTCAGTGGAAGGTGATAGTTTAACATCAATATTAGATCTAAAATTTACCTTATCGTAATTTACGGAAGGATCATAATTAGGCGACTTATTGGGTTCAAAAATACCATTTTCAACAACGTACGAACCAGAAACGAAATATTTAATCTTTTCCCCTCCACCTGTAACATTAACATTTAGGCGATCGGTGGTCGTATTATTTTTAAAAATTTCGTCCATCCAATCTACATTCGGATAAACGTCTAGATCGGTTTTATTTACATATAAATCTTTCATTTCTTGAGGGAAAGCGTACCTTCCTGATCCTTCAAAATTTATATCGTTATAATAATCAATCCATTGTGAAGCATTAGCCAGTTTGGGTAAACTAGTTGGACTAAGTACTCCTCTTTCCAATCGAGCGTTAATTATAGGCTTGTCCAATAGCTTACCTCGCTTAGTTGTAATTAAAACGATGCCGTTTGCCCCCCTTACCCCATAAACTGCAGTAGCAGTGGCATCTTTTAAAATAGAAAATGCTTCAATATCCTCCGGGTCAACTAAATCTAAGGAACGTTCAATCCCATCAACTAAAATAAGCGGACTAGAATTCGCACCAAAACTACTAATTCCACGAATCCAAAAAGAGGCACCCGAACCTGGCTCACCAGATCCTTTTACAGAGACAATACCTGCTAATTGTCCTGCCAAACTACTACTTAATTTAGAGACAGGAACCTTAAGATCACTAACCGCCACGGTAGAAATTGCTCCAATTATACTGGCTTTTTTTTGCGTACCATAGGCAACAACGACTGTTTCTTCCAATTTATTTACGGATGGTTCTAAAAAAACTTTAATTATTTGTTGAGAACCCAACTCTACTTCTTTGGTCTTATAGCCAATTTGTGAGAAAACAAGGACTTGTTGATTATCTACAACTTCCAATGTAAATTCCCCATTCTCGTTCGTACTTGTTCCATTGGAGCTTCCCTTGGCAACAATGGAAACCCCTTGTAGAAGCACTCCTGCATCATCAGTTACTGTACCCGAAATAGTTCGTTGCTGTTTTATCGCTTTAGTCTCTTGGATATTGGGTGCCTTTGATGGCTTGGTATTACTCTTCGTTAACTTGATAATAACGGTATTTTTATCCAGTTCATAGGAGAGCATTTGAGGTGTCAATATTTCATCCAAAACAGCCTTGAAATTCTTATTTTTAACTTCAACAGTAATCCTCTTGTCTTTGTTTATTGATTCACTATTGTATAAAAAATCATAACCTGTTTGGTGTTGAATTTCATCTAGAATTTCAATCAGGCTACCCTTTTTAATTGTTAAAGAAACATTTTGACCAAAACTTGTAGCGTGTACATTTAGCATGGTCGCGATGAGAATAATAATTGTTAATTTCATTCTAATTAATGCTTTAGTTAAGGTTTCACGCCCTAATTGGCATTTTTCATTAATCATTTTATACATTTGTAATTGTTTGGTGTTAATTGTTATACATTCTTTGGTCAATTCTTCACTAAACATCTAGATCGGGGGTGTTGGTAGCACTTCCGATTAGTTTTTAGACAGATTCTAAACGTTACATAACTAGGACCCTCCCGTCCTGGATTTTAAATTTATAATTAGATATTTTTTCTAGTTGATTTAATAAATCAGTTAATTTCTTAGTTCTTCGGACCATACCTGAAAATTTATCATTCGAGGTAGAATTAATGGAGAATTCTTTAATATCGTACCAGCCCTTAATTTTTGAAAGAACGGTTTGAATATCATCTTCGTTAAACCTAAAATACCCCTCACGCCATGCTAATACTTCTTTTATATCTGCTTTTCGAAAATCGATTGTTTGATTTTTGAGATCAGAGATAGATTGAAAACCCGGTTTCAGATACCGTTTATGTTCTCCGACACTTATCAGTACTTTCCCAGATATTAGTGTGGTAATAATTTTATCGTTTTTTAAATTTGGTGAAACATTGAATTCTGTCCCAAGGACTTCTATTGCTGTTCCATTTGCAGTTACCACAAATGGTCTATTTTGTTCATGGGCAACTTTCAAATAGGCTTCTCCTTTTAGTTCTATGGCGCGGATATTCTCACTAAATTCATCCGGATAGGTAATACTGGCGTCGGAATTTAACCAGACATGAGTACCATCGGCAAGCTCGAGATGTATTGAAGTTCCTTTGGGACTTACTAAAGTTCTATTTACAACTGAATTACTATTTGCTTCCGATATTCTGTAAACATTGTTTCCCTTGTCATCTTTCGCCACTTCAAGGCCTTCATTTGCCAGATCCTGAATGTTTTCATTGGAAATAACAATTTGTTTACCATCTGATCTTAGCAAAATTGGTTCTTCTTGATTAGGAAGGTTGATTTCATTTTTTTGGGCTAGCGAGCGCACTTCCGAATTTTGAAACTCTTTAAGATTCAGGATAACATATCCAATTGAAATAAAAACCAAGATGCATGCAGCAACTTTTCCAATCCAACGGCTATTACTATATTTTTTCGATGGTATTTTTCCTGGCTGGGTTTTATCAATATTTGACAAAATAGAATTAAGAGTTTTCTTTTTATCAAATTCACCCGGTTGTTGCTGTATCTGTTTTCTTAATTCAATTTCCTCTTCAATCAAATCATCAAAAGTTGAATCTTCGCAGTCATTCAGAAGTATTAATAATTCCCGAAGTTCCACTTCATCAATTTCATAGGATAAATATTTCTTAAAAAGAATTTGTAGTCTTTCTTGTTGCATAATTTGGTCAATGGCTGTGTCATGATTACAGTTAATCTGACTCATTTACATACAATACACCGGAAAAGAAAAAAGGGACTACAGAAAAAAAGAATTTTTAAAAATTAAAATGAAAACCTTATCGATTTTAATTCTCTAGCCATAGAGGTTGGGCGTATTATTTCCTAATTAGATGGATCAAAATTAAGAGGGATAATAAGTTTTTACTAAGGCCAAAATTACGAAGGTGTTTTAGTGATTTGACGATATGATTTTTAACAGTGTTTTGAGATATATTTAATTTTTGTGCTATTTCTTGATGAGACATCCCTTCGATTCTACTCAAGGTAAAGACGCGCTCTTGTTGCTTAGGGAGACTAGAAAAACAATTCGAGAGCTCTTCTGCTAACTCTTTGTTTTCAAGTATTTTATCAGGAGCATCACTAAACTTGTTTAGATGAAATAATAGCCTATCAAATGCCATTTGAGATCGTTTGATTCCTCTTAATTTATTTAAGCATTCTCTTTTTGTCATCGTGTAAATATAGGGCCAGATAAGAGATTCTGCACGTAGTTCTAACCGTTTATTCCACAGTTTAACAAAAACTTCTTGAACAATATCTTCACTCCAACCAGTGTCTTTCAATAAAAAATAGGCCAAATCATACACCTCATCTGCATATTTATTATAAATAGCAGTCAAAGCAGATTGTTTCCCAAAGATTAAATCTAGCACTAAAACCTGGTCTGTTATTTCAGCCTTCATTAAGAATATATTTAGGTTCGGTTATTTCCATAATATATCATTTTTGAGATGATATTGGGAACCAATTTAATAATTATTCATGTTAACAAAGAATTATTATTATTTTAAGTAGAAACTCTCAAGATTTCTTACAGATAATTTCCTGCTAGAAAAATAACATTCATTTTTGATTAACAACTTCCTATTTCTAAGGCGAATTCCTCTCAATTATTGGCAATGACTATCTTAAAACCAAAAATTAGGGAAAACTGCATTATGTTCTCCCTAATTATTTAATTCAAACTACCTTTTGTTTGTTTTAGTTTGATGTTTAAAACGAAATACGTTCTTCTTGATAAAAATAGTTTTGTTTATTAGTGTCTAATAGCCCATGTTCTGTGTTAATTCTGGATTACGTTGCAGTTCATCCATGGAAATCGGCCATAATAAATCAGATTCTTTAAAAGTAGCGCCAGATGCATTTTGAGAACCAATTAATGAGATATAGGTCACTTTTCCTTTTTCAGTTTTCGAGATTACTGGAAACATACCTGTACGTAAACAATCATCCCAAATCTTGAATTCTAATGGTAATTCTCTTAAACGTTCTGTCCAGCATGCCTCAACAAATTTATCAACTGATAAGCTCAAAAGCTCATTCTTATGTATAGCAATTGTCTTCCCACTCATATCAGCCCTTGACTTAACTTCCGCCAAATAACCAGCTGCCTCGGCGTTAACACCTTCTGATTTAGCAATAGCTTCAGCTGCAATTAACAACGCTTCAGCATAGCGATAAATATTCCAATCTTTTGTTCCTCTGCCCGTATTCAATAGTGCATCTTCATCATAAAAATACCATATTCCGGCCCTATCAGAAGTCCATTTTTTACCACTGACAGGATGCGTATACTCCCAATGAAAAAATTGGTTGGGTTGGATTCGCAAATCGTTTGTCTGATAAACATTTAAAAAATGGTTAGAGGGTCCAATGACACGTTCAAAAATTGCATAGGTGCCAAAAACAGATGTAGCAGATGAGCTAAAGGCATAACTTGGCCATCTTCCACTATCATTAATCGCATCATCAAATTCAAAAGCATAAATAACTTCACTTAAATTATCATTGGTTCGAAGTTTATTATAAGCACTACCCATTTTAAGATTATCATTTTTGGCTAAACTATGTTCAGAAGCAGTCACAATTCTAGCATAAGTTGCTGCATCTGCATATTTCCCTTGCTGCAAATAAACGTTTGCTAAGGCCATAGCGGCAACATATTTTGTAATTCTATAACCATTTTCAGTAAAAACCTTTGATGGCAATGAATTAACTGATTCAATTAAATCGGATTCAATTAGAGTATAGATATCAGAAACGGGCGATCTTTTTAAGAACATATTCTCTAAACCTTCGTATGGTTCAGTAGTTAAGGGTAATGCTCCAAAAGTTTTAACTAAATAAAAGTAATTAAATGCCCTGAAGAACTTAGCCTCTGCTAATAATAAAGCCTTATTACTTTCATCCATATCAATGCTTGGAATATGTTTTATAGCTCCATTAGCGATATTAATAGCCCGATAGGAATCATTCCAAATGCTATTCATATAGTTCGAAATTGTTCGTAAATTATTCTGACGGGTTAATAATCTTGAATACATTGCAATAAGCTCCTGTCCTTCATAATCATTAGAAAAGTAACCCGTTAAGAAAGAACCCACAGTCGCAGTAGGACCAATATATGCAGAACTTGCTACACCGTAACGTACCGGTGCGCCCATACGATACATTGAAATAATATTTTCTTTCGCCTGTGCTTGATTTTGGTAATAAACTGAGGAGGTAACCGTTGATTTTGGGTCTTCCTGCAAAAATTTTTCACATGCACTCGTAACAAGTAAACTGCCACTCAAAAATGCAATTGTTATATATTTATTTTTCATAATCATATCTCCTTTTTAAATTATAGTGTAAGATTGATTCCGAACGTAAATGTTTTCGCTCTAGGGTAAGAGAAAAAAACCATATTTTGTCCAAATTTATTATCATCTCCAAGTGAAGTACCTTCTGGATCGTAACCTTTAAAATCACTTGATGTTAATAACCAAGGGTTATTGGCACTTCCATAAATTCTTAATCCAGATATTCCCATCTTTTCAACCATACTAGAATTAAATGTATAACCTAATTGAAGTACATTGACACGTAAATAGGATCCATTTACAATCCATGATGAGTCTACATTAGTATCTTGTCCAGCATGTCCAGAATTTGTCAGAACAAGGGCTTGTTGATTTGTATTGGGATTTGTACCATCATATGCTCCATAGAGCAACTCTTTTAAACCGTTAGTAATTCCAAATCGATCATATGTAGAGTGGTAAAATTGTTGCATCGTTTCAACACCATAAATGAATTGTAAATCAAGCATTAAATCGAAACCTTTATAAGAGAAATTATTTATAAAACTTCCAGAGAAATCTGGCGCCCCTTTGCCTAATATTTCCTGTGTTGAGGAACGTTTTGGTCTGCCAATCTGATTTTTGGTAATATCTCCATTTTCAAAGTCCTCAATTGTATAGACCCCATTCCGTTTATAACCATAAAAACTATTCAAGTTTTCACCTACACGAATAATACTATTTGGCCCCCCTACCCAACCATTTAACAATATATCTTCATTGTTCACACCTAGCTTGAGCACCTCATTCTTATTGTAATTCGTGTTGAATGTGGTATTCCACAAAAAGTCATCATTACTAATTGGACTGGCGGTAATCATCAAATCAATTCCTTGATTTCGGACTGAACCAATATTCCTCATAACGGAAGAAAAACCTGTTGAATTTGGAACAGGTGCATCAAGAAGTAAATCAGTCGTCGTACGGTTATAATATGACACATCAAAGTTCAAACGATTTTGAAATAACCCAATTTCAACTCCGGCATCATAAGTTCCAGTCTTCTCCCATTTTAAATCGCGGTTAGGCAAAGAATTAATATAAGAATATGCCATTCTCGAACCGTTCATCAAGACAGTTCCAGATGATACGTTTGCCAGTGAACGATAAGGATTAATTTCTGAATTTCCAGTCAATCCATAACTCGTATGCAATTTTAAATTACTAATCCAATCATGATCTACAAGAAAATCTTCATTCGATACATTCCAAGCCAATCCTAAAGAAGGAAAAAAAGCATATTTATTATTAGCGCCAAATTTAGAAGAACCATCATAACGTCCTGTAATAGTAGCAGAATATCGATCATTATATGTATAAGCTCCACGGATAAAATACGAGTTCATTGCCCATCTATCCCATTGAGAAGTTGGAGAGGAAGGGGTGCTTCCAACAGCCATATTGTTCCATTCAAAAAAATCATTACTAAATCCTTCAGTACGAGATCCATCGAAACTGTATGTACGCTCCTGCCAAGATAATCCAGCCATTGCATTAATCCTATGTTTGTCAAACTGTTTATTATAAGTTAAATAAGTTTCCTCTTGCCAGTAAAAGCTATTTGAATTCTGAATTTCTGCCCAACCATTTGGCATGGAAATATTATTTAATATAATAGATGAATACCCTTTATAATCTTTCTTATGATGATCGACACCAAATTGCGTCTTTAAATCAAGGCCTTCAGCTAAATGAAAAGTTAAAGCCGCATTAGCAAATATTTGCGTATTATAACGCATTCTTTTTTGTTTATCCAAGATTGCCACGGGATTAGACATACCCTCAAAGCCTAATACATTCGACACTTGAGAGGACGAGGAAGAAGTATAAGAATTATTCGAGTCATAAATAGGATACCATGGAATCATTTCTATCATCGTTCTTCTTGCATCTTGTCCACCACCCGATTCTGGAGTATAGCGACCCCATGTATGATTAGCCGTTAAATTAATACTTGTGGACAACCATTCCTTGGGCTTAGAATCATAAGCCAATTTACCATTGACTCTTTTACTATAAGTGTTATTAACGATTCCTTGTTGATCAGTAAAATTCAAAAATGCGCCCATCGAAGAGCTTTCATCACCCTGTTGAATATTGAGTTGGTGATTCTGAGAAATCGGGCTACGAGTTGCCTCCTTTTGCCAATCGGTATCATAAATTGGATTACCATCACTTGTAAAATATTCTGGATCGTTGAACCAACTTTTTTTATCCAAAGACCAGTTCTTTCCATGCCATTTATTTTCGTTTTCTAAACCTATCATAAAAGCATCTACCCACTCCTGTGCATTCAAAACACCCATATATCGCTGTACTGAACTATTGCTTATAGAGCCTTGGTAACTCAAGGTTTTTCGGCCATCTTTAGTTCCTCTTTTTGTTGTTACTAAAATGACTCCATTCGCACCCCGTGCACCATAAATAGCGGCAGACGAAGCATCTTTTAATACTTCAATTCTTTCAATATCGTTAGGATTCAATAAGTGAAAATCTTCCATAACCACTCCATCAACAACATATAATGGATTCGAAGAAGAGTTAATGGTTGCCGTTCCTCGTATAACTACACGATTTGCATAAGCACCCGGTTGACTCGAGTTTGAGTAAATATTTACACCGGAGGCTTTTCCACGGAGATTGTCAAGCGGACTAAAATTTTGTGATTTAATCATGTCTTCTCCTTTTGCAATCGAAATAGAACCGGTCACATCTGATTTACGCATAGTACCATAACCAACTACGACAATCTCATCAATAGAGGCTTGATCTGGCTCCATATTAATATTAACAACTTCTTGCTTTATTGGAATCTGCACAGTTTTATATCCAATTGAGCTTGCCTTGAGAATCTGTCCTACTTGAGCTTGTATTGAATATTGACCATCTCCATTGGTTTGCGTTGACTGTGTTGCTCCGTCAATTGTGATGCTTACACCGGCAATTGGTTTGCCTGTCGACAAATCGAGAACTATACCAGAAACGCGCTCTTGTTTCAAATTATAATCAATTTTCTCAAGCGCTGAAACACCAGAAAAGGCATGACAATGGTAGCAAATTGCCATAAAAGAAAGCAAAGAACCGCAGAGCTTTCTTTTCATTTGTTTTGTTTTTTTAGCGTTTAACATAATTTATTGGGGGTTAGTTGTAAAGTGTTCTTCCAACAACACTATGGCATCATAGAGCACACCAGCTGAACCTCGGAACTGACCAGAACCTTTAGGTTTATTGTCGATGGAATAAAATTCGTAAAATCCTTTATTAGCAATAACTCGATCCAGCATAGGGATTAGTTGGTCATAGGCTTGTTGAACAAAACCATTTCTGATCATTTGTTTTATAATTCGTCCTCCAAACCATGTCCAATCTCCTCCGTTTTGGTAATTATAAGGGAACATTCCTTTGTTTTTGAAACTCCCCGCTGGATAAGTTGGATAAAGTGTTAATCCCACTGAAGGAGCTCCAGATTTTTGGACATTTTCAATCATCTTATCAAAAGACTGTTCGGCTTGTTCTTTTGAGAGCAAATTTGCCTCAATTGCAATAGCAGTTCCTCCATGATAAAATATCTCATCTTCATTAAAATTCGATGGGAATGGAGATTTCCCTAAATATATATGAGGCTTGAATTTATGTCTACTTTGATCCCATAAATATTTCATTGAGTTGGTCGCTATTCTTTTTCTAATTTTTTGCCATTTTCCAGACTTTTGGGGTATTATCTCCAAATAATTATCAATACCAATCAAAAACATCGCATTATCATAAATGTCAATGGCTAAATTCGAATTCTCATCAAGATAAACACCCCAATCGTGTTCAGGTTGAACATCTCCCCAATCGGCAGTAGTGGCACCCCATAACAGTCCATATTTTCTGTTATAACGATGTTTCATTAAAAATTCCATTGCAAATTCTAATCGTTCACTAACTGTACGACCACCTATGACTTCATTTAAAAATTCACGATCTCCAGTTGCTTTAATGTATTTATAGACAGCTTGAATTAAAGAAGATTCTTGATCGGTTTCTACCGTATTTTTATGCCCAGCAAAATTTGGTTCAAGATCAGAATGGATATATTGATAACCGATCTTTGAACTCAATGCTTTTTTTTTGGGAACAAAGCCATCTATAATATTCCCATCTTTGCCTTGTAGTCTGAAGAACACACGTAAATTTTCTTTGGTTTGCTCTGGATCATGAACGATACTTGCCAAAGTGATGAAAGTATTATAATCTCGAATCCAAACCTCACTATAACCATCGCCTGCAGTAAAACCACTCTTGACCAGCTTAATTGCTTTTTCTTTAACTGTATCAAGACGATCATCCGAATCTATTATGGATCTCAAATCTCCTAAACCCCAATTTTTATTAGGTTGGGGGCCCATTTCAAGGATTAGGCTACCTCCTTTTAACAACTCAGATGCAGGAAATTTAAAATCATATAACGGCTTGCCATTTAACTCGGCATGTTGAACATATATATTGGTTTGGCTTGTATTTTTGGCCTCAATTGTAAATTTTTCACCTCTGTTATATTGTTTGCCGAGATGTATGGTTATTTTTTCGAATTGTGGACTTCCTATTTCATATATTGGATTTACCCGTGTACCGCCATCCGTTTGAAAAAGTCCAATAGCATTCATTAAATACCAAGCGCTCATTTGTCCTTGATCTTCATCTCCTAGATAGGCATTCGAAAGACCAGAACCATAATAGCGATCTGCAATTGAACGACTCCATTTTTGGGTAGACCAAGGTCGACCAACCCAATTAAATAAATAAGCAAAATGCATAGATTGCTGATTACCTTGTACCACAGGATAATCCCAATATTGATCATTTGGACCATTATAACGCCAGATATTACTCTCTTCAAAACCCCATTCTAAACGGTCAATGAACTTATCACGTCCAATCAAATCGGACAATCCGATTATGTTCTGAGGTACAAAAAAAGTTAGTTGCCATGCGTTGCCCTCTACGTAATGTTCATTCGCTCCTGATTTAAAAGGATCAAAATCATTTAACCAATTGCCTTTAGAGTCACGCATCCGAGCATAGCCTGTCTCTGAATCAATCACGTTTTTCCACCACTGACCCCGCTCATTAAACACCTCAAAATCCCCCTGTTTACCCAATGCTTTGGCAAACTGTCCAACAGTCCAGTCATCGAAACTATACTCTAAGGAGTTAGAGAAACGTCCCTCGTCGAAAGGAACATATTTATGTTTTAAATATGTTTCGAGGTCTCTATTACCTGCATAACCTCCCTCCACAGGTTGAGCTTTAGCCGTTTGCATCTTTTTGACCGCCTCGAATGCTTTCTGTACATCAAAATCTCGAATTCCCATTTGATAGGCTCCAACAATCAGCGGAATTTCATGTTCTGCAACCATAACCGGAATATACTCCATTCCCGCTGGACCTTTCGCAAGCCAACCATTAGCATCATACATAGCCAGCTGAGATCTAACCCACTTATTACTCCATTCAGGAGTAACCAGATTCCAAAATTGATTAAGATTCCAAAAGGTATTCCAGAAAGCATCACAACCAAGGGCTAAATCCTCCGTATTAGCAAATTTTCGAATTTTCTCATCTGCTGAACGCCAGCTTCCGTCAACGTCACTAAAAATATTTCGACTAGTTAACGATCTATACATATTGGTATAGAATTTTTCCTTCTTCAAAAAATTATTACTATTAATCTCGATTCGATTCAGTAATTCTTCCCAAGTGTTTCGATTTTGAGTAATAATTTGATCAAAGGACCAGCCAAATGGGTCAGTAATTTCCTTTTGAAGATTTAAGGCTGCATTTTCAATACTCACATAAGATATACCTGTTCGAAGTTGAACTGCTCTATTATTTTTAAGTTCAAATTCTACGAACATACCTGCATTATTTACTTGAAGGGCCTCTAGGTTTTTTTGAATACTTACTGTGTCATTATGCCAAGTGCCATAATTGACAATAGGTCGATCAAACTCGATCACGAAATGTATACTATACTCTTGATCAACTCCACCTGACCAAACATTTCGGGAAATTTGGTGACTAATTCCTTCTATTTTATACTCGTTAACCTTTGTAAGTTTTACGCCTTGTAATTCGTAATTATACTCGGCCGGTATTTTCAAATCGATCATTATCCGACCCGTGTCTCCTCGGTTATAGGTGTACCGTTGGAAACTACTTCTTGTAAGTGAAGTCAATTCGGCTTTAATATCATATTTCTTTAAATCTACTTTATAATAACCCAATGGTGCCTGTTCTGAGCCTTTATCAATTTCCGAACGATAACCACCATGTAATCCATCTTGATCTCCAATATGTGTTATGAGTTTTCCATTAACAGGAAAAGTCCCTAATCCTGCCATAGTCCATTCATGAATGTGACTAAATGTCCCTATCGATTCAAAGGTTGGATCATAACCGGCTTGCCATCCACTATTCTGATTATCAGGACTAAGTTTAACCATACTGAAAGGCATCCATGGTCCTGGGGCTAGCATCCATCTTGAATGTGCGGAACCCATCATTGTGTTTACGTAGTCAACAGTACTTCCTTGCTTTTGAGCTTGCCTTTTAATGGTTCCTTTAGTATATTCTTTATTGTTTATTAAGATCTGATAAGAGCTCGTTTTTTCAGATTCAACACTTGCCATTGGCGCTTCTAAAATTGATCGACCATTGTCCAGACGCTGATTAAGAATTTCTTTACCGTCTAACAGTACGCTCATAACCGGACTGTCATGGGCATCGATTACATCAATTAGTAGATACTGCGTCTGATCTATCTGGAATTTACTTGGTTTGATATCTCCAATTAATGCCTGTGAAGGTGATTTTAGAACTAAATGTGAAGTTCCAGTTAAATCAATTTGGTCAAAGGCAATCCATCCACCATCAAGAGAGGTAATTACTATTTCATTATAGCCTTTCTTTATTAACTCATTGGGTAAATTAAATGCAAAAACCTTTTCATTTTTTTGACTAAAAGGACCGGTAGGGGTTTCAGATCCATCTCCTTTATCCAAATTAATGATATAGGATTTTTTATTTACTAATACCTTTACCTTTGAACCATATTTTGGATCCACTCCTAAAAGGTTAAATGTTAGATTCCATGGATCTTTGGATGAACCATCATTCACCTGTCTGTTTTGAGTGTTATTTAAGGTAGTCAAGTCTTCCAATTCAAAAATTAACTTTATAAAATGTGATCGAATACCCGCTGTTCCTCCAGTCCCACCCCAACTATTTTTTGGTCCAGGTAAAACAAATGGAAAACCCGTTTTAGTATCTGTTTTTCCAATGAGAAAATAGTTGTCTTCAAATCCGAAATCTTGTTTAAGGAATTGATCATATGATTTAGGAAACAAAGCCATATCATTTGCTTGATTGTCATTGTTTCCTATTTTCCAAATCACAGAATCTGTAATAGAGGCTTTAGATTGGTTTATAAATAATCCAAAGAAAATGCTAAGAAAGAATGTAAGAGTAGCTTTCATAATTTATTGGTTAATAGTTGATTTTTTCCAAAAAGATTCTATTTCTTCTAAAGATTTCCCTTTAGTTTCAGGTAAAAGGCGATAGACTGAAATAAAAACAATAACACAAAAGATTCCAAAAATCCAGAACGTATATGTAAGGCCGATTTCTCGGAGCATAATGGCTGTCAATTGACCTATAATTGCATCCGCAACCCACATTACCATGATACTTATGCCTAATGCACGTGCCCGGATAGATGTTGGAAAAATCTCAGAAGCAACAACGAATTTTAATGGTCCAATTGAGAAAGCAAAACTTGCTAAGAATAAAGTAACTGTCGCCAAAATAAAAAGTCCATCAACATTCCCAATGAAAAAGAAAAACCCTGTTAAAAGAAGACTAACTGCTGCACAAAATGAGCCTATTAGGTAAAGTGGTCTTCTACCAAGTTGATCTACTTTCCAAATTGCAATGAAAGTGAATAACATATTTGCTAAACCAAAAAGTATCTGACTTTGGTAAGAATTATCCAAACTAACACCTGCATCTTTTAGAATGGTAGGACCGTAATAAATAATCGCGTTTATTCCACAAAACTGAGAAAACAGAGGCAACAAAATGCCCAATAACAGGGGCCGACGCATAGCGGGCGAAAACAGCTCGTAATAGGAATTTTGTGATTTAATTTTGCGTTCTTTTTTTAGAAGATCTAATCCTTTTTGTTGACTTAACCACCTAGGACTTTCAGGTACAAAAAACAATCCTATCAGAAATAATAAAGCTGGAATTGTACCAACTAAAAACATAGCCCGCCATTTTTCTTTAAAAAAGATAACGCTAAGTGAAGAATGAATTTCTGAAATCCAACCGCCTGTATATATAAGTAAGCTATAATTGCTTAAATAAGCGGCAAGTATCCCTATCGTAATAGCAAGCTGATAGTACGTAACATACCTCCCTCTTTTCTCTTTAGGAGCCATTTCCGATATATATAAGGGAACAATATTCGATGCAATTCCAACCCCAATACCTGCAGTAATTCTCGCCCAAATAATGTTGGCGAAGTCGTTTAAAAGACCACATCCAAGTGCCGAAATGAGAAACAAAATTGCGGCAACAATTAATAATTTTTTCCGCCCTAGGCGATCACTTAATCCACCTGAAACTGCAACTCCAAAAATACATCCGAGCAATGCTGATGAAACTAACCATCCTTCCTGCGCAGAAGATAAATCAAATTGTTGCTGCATTAAAGGCAAAACTCCAGAAATAACAGCCATATCAAATCCGAAAAGAAACCCTCCTATTGCAGCTATCCAACATACGATCATTAGGAATAAATTTGTTTTTTCCATGATTGTCAGATTTGAATTTCATTTTTTAAAAAGGCCTTAATTACCTTTGCTTTTATAGGCCCAAGGTTTCTGAGTGTATAATTTTCAGCTCCAGCAGGGATGATAAAGGTTTCTGCATAGTTATATATTGCAAGTGCTCCGTCTTTCGTTTCAATTTCAATCGATGAACCTTCTACCAGAATCATCAAGTGACATTCATTGTTGGTATTTAGACTAATCGCTGATTCAAATTCTAATCGATGCACATCATAATAATGTTCTGCATGTGTCGGTAAATGTACAATTTCCCAATCTGTACCGGTTTGGATCACTTTTGGCTTGGAAATAAATTCATTTGAAATCCGTTCTCCTTTCCTCTCAAAATCTAGATTGTTAAAGGCATGGTCTATATTAATTGGTCTGGGATGACCCTGATTATCCTTTTGTAACCAATCGTACATTTTAAATGTGAATATATACGGGGTAGCACTTATTTCTAAGACCATATTATTCTTGCCTGAACTATGAATCGTTTTATTAGGGATAAGAAAAAGTTCATGTTTTTTGGATTGAAAGGTCTGAACATATTTTTCAACTTCAATTTTTGTTTCATTCTTATAACTTTGATCTAAGGCATTTCTAAACTCCTCTGAATTAATGTTTTCCTGAAACCCGAGATATACAACCGCATCCGAAGTACAATCCATGATATAATAGGTTTCATCTTGAGTAAATTGTTCGCCAAATTCCCTCTGAATATAACTTAAAGCAGGGTGACATTGAATCGATAGATTACCGCCATCGAAGGTGTCTAAAAAATCAAATCGGATAGGAAAATAAGTACCGAAACGTTCTTCATCTCGACCCAATACTGAATTAGCTTCTCTAAACATTAAGGTATCAAAGCTAACCTCTAACAAATTCCCATCACTTTCAAAAACTAATCCATTCTCTGGAGCAATTATTTCGAAAGACCATGCAATATTATCCTCTTCAGAACTTAAATCTTCTAAATTATTTTTCATCCATTGTCCACCCCAAACTCCAGGATCGAACCATGGCCTTGGCCTAAATACTGAAGTTGACATTTGTTTTAAACCCTGAAAAAGATCTGCAGAAAATATCCAAGAGATACTCTCATTCCACTGCGAATCAACAAAAATTGAAAAATTATCTAAGTGCGTTTGTTTGTGTTTATTTAATACAATCCAATCGACAAAATAAAATCGCTTATACATTTTTGCTGCATCATCAATTTTATTGCTTCCTAAATTACTTATTGAACCTGCCCGCATCCTATAAAGCAACTCGTTTTTGGGCAAATCGAAATAAATTGTTGGCCAAGGAAGGTTAATGAGTGAAGATCCAATCCCCAGGATAATATTCAAATCAAAGGAAGTATCTGGTTTTACGTCTTTCATTTTATCCACCTGATAGAAATCGCTTAAATTCAAATCAGTACTTTTCCCCCAAACTGAATTCTCCTCGCCAAGGAATGGTCTAACTAATGAATCGATCTCAGTTGTAGATTTTAAATAGTCATGAGTCTTTATGAAATTTACACTAAGTCCTTTATTCTCGAATTCCCTTGTTAAACTTGATTCAATAGAATCCCAGCTTACGCCTACATAACCATCAATTTTAATGTTTTTATTTGATGCGATCCACTCAGCAAGTGAATTATAATCCTTAAGAATTTTACCTTCCCCTAAAGAATGAAAAGGATATAAATTATAGGATTTGCTGAATAGGTTTGCCTTATTAACTTTTTTAGGCATCAGTTTTTGATTAGATTTTCTTTTAATCTTTGGCATTTTTATTATTTATTTGTCGTAATGTATGTACATATTAAAATCTAATATTGTACTCTTTATTAAGGATATTAAATAGTTAATTACTAGATATAAAAGGTGTTGTATTTAGGATTGTATGTACAAGTATATAAATTATATTTTCAAAAAAAATGAAATGTTGAAAAATAATTTCAATATTAAAGTCAAAATGTACCTACATTATGTTCAAATGAGATTAATATATTATTTTTGCAACAAATTGTTAAATAATGAAGTTACAAATTGATCATTCCAGCCCTATCCCTCTTCACTACCAAGTTGAAGAGCTTCTCAGAAAATTGATCGATTCTATCGAATTTAGGAATGGTCGGTTGTTGCCCAATGAAATTGATTTAGCGAAACAATTAGCAATATCCAGAACTACGTTACGTCAAGCAATAAACAAGTTAGTTTATGAAGGTTTGTTAACTCGAAAAAAAGGAGTGGGAACTTGGGTGACTGAAAATAAACCCATTAGCTCTAAGTCAAAAAATTGGTTAAGCTTTTCACAGGAAATGGTAGCTAGGGGAATTCCAATCAAAAATTTTGAGTTGCATATTAGTTGGATAACACCGGATAAGGAATTGGCCAATTTTTTTGACATAAAAAAAGATAAGAAAGTATTAAAACTCGTTAGGTTAAGAGGGACAGCTGAAGGTCCTTTTGTTTATTTCGAATCCTATTTTCACCCAAGGGTGAACCTAAGTGGAGATGAAGATTTCAAAATGCCACTTTATGAAATGTTAGAAAAGGAACATTCCATAATTGCCTATAAATCTAAAGAAGAAATAACAGCCATTCAGGCGAGTGAATTCATAGCTCATAAACTGGAAGTAAATGCAAACAGCCCTATTTTATATAGAAAACGATACGTCTACGATCAAGCCGATAGACCTATTGAGTTTAATTTAGGATATTATAAGGCTGAAAGCTTTACGTATACTGTTGAGAGCATTAGAGAGAACTAAAGGTAACTTTTTCTCAATTCTCTATGGGATAACTTTATTGACTAATCATTTTAGTTTATACCTTAAAGTTATCCCATATGTTTTAGGATCCCCAAGTACACCTGCATATTGCCCATAGCTACCCGGTGCAGCTAATAATTGTTCGTAATAATTTTTGTTCGTTAAATTTCTACTCCAAACACTAATTGTGAACCCATTTTTCGCCCTAAAGCCAATTCGGGAATTTAACAATGTGTATCCATCAATATTTAAATATTTGGAAGGTGAGGGACTGGAAGAGAATTTAGACCTGTAAAATAGATCAATTCCAACAAAAAAATCTCCATTAATTCCTATCAAATGTCCATTTCGGGAAATCTCAGCTCCAAACGTTGTTGACCATTCGGATATCCCAGGCAATTTACCTGATGAAATATCCTTAAATGATTCTTTCCCTCCCACCTCTTCTAAAGGAACGGGTGCATTTGTGAATTTAATGTATTTTCCATTGGTATAGGCTAGTGCTCCATTTAATTTAATAAAATTAGCTATCTGAAGATAGCCGTCAAGTTCCGCGCCTTTAACTTGAACTTTTTCCGCGTTGGCTAAATATCCTCGGTTAACTCCAGGTTCAGGAGTTTGCACCAAAGTTTGGTAGTCTTTAATATCAGTCTGGTATAATGTTAAATTTAAGATGCTGTTTTCATAGGGAATCATTTTTATTCCAAATTCTTTATGCTGAACTTTCTCTGGTTTAACCCTTGCAAGATCTAGAAGGACCTTTCCTTGTGAGGTTGGTAATCCTCCGACATTAATGCCTATAGGCTTATAGCTCAAAGCAAATGTTGCGAATGTATTGATTTGGTTCGTCCACTTGTATTGAAGCGATAACTGACCGGAGAGATTATTTGCTGCTACATCGGTATCAAATTCTTGATTGGTATATACAGAATTTTTTAATGCAATTAATTCAGGATCATCTGTTTGTAGCCCACCATAAGTCTGTCTATTATAGTTGGCTGTTTTATGGTCATAATTGAATCTCAAACCCGGAAGTATATGTAGTTTAGGTGTGATTGCCCAATCTAGCTGAGAATACAGTGCTAAACTAGTAGTTTTTAAACCATATTTGGTCTTAATTCCAAAATGATCAAATAAACCTGGAGTTTCCCATTTATCACTTTCCGAATTCTTTGCAAACCTCCATAAAGATGAACCAGCTTCTTCCGTATGAACTGGATCTGTCTCTAAATTTTGATATAAACCGAATAAACCTATTACCGCCGAAATGTTCTCATTTAAGTCACCCGAATATCTAAATTCTTGAGAGTATTGATTATGAATAGAGTTACCTGCTGAGATAGTGAATACAGGAAGACCTAAATAATCTCGGTCATTCAATGGGGTCCATTTCCAATAGCGCCATGCAGTTGTAGAGGTTAACGTTCCATTTCCAATCTTTATATTTGTATTCGCTGAAACACCTCCCAATTCATTATCAGCCTTTGATTGAGTATTCAAATCTACCTTTCTTTCAAACGCATTGGAGTATGGTAGACTGTAGCCTAAATCTTCAATGATACGGTTAAACTGGCGATAATCTGCTCTCTTAGTATTTACGATACCAGCAATTCCCCAACCATAAGCATCAGGTTGTTGGAGGCTTCGGTCCGCTGCAATTAACACATTCACCTGATCATTGGGTTTGTATAACACTTGAGCTCTTACACCTAAATTGTTTGTGCTATTAATGGCTCGATTAGTAAATCGATTTTCTAGCGTTCCATTCCTTTGCGTTCCTGAGAAAGAAATACGAGCAGCAAGTTTTTCATTAATTGGTCCTGAAACTGACGCTTTTGCCTGAATATATCCATAATTCCCATAGGATAGTTCAAAATTCAATTCAGGCTCAAATTTTGGAAGCCTGGAAGTGACATTAAAAGCACCTGAGGTCGTATTCATACCGAAAAGGGTCCCCTGAGGTCCCCTTAATACTTCGATTTGTTCTATATCGATGAAATCTAAAGCGGTCGCCGCTGGGCGAGCTAAATATACACCATCTAGATAAAATCCCACGCCAGGGTCAATGCCATCATTGGTTAGTCCAAATGTAGATCCTAACCCTCGAATATTTAATGTCGTATTTCTGGGGTTTGATGAATATAATTGGACGCTAGGAATCATTTCCTTAACACGGTTAACATTAAATGTTCCTGCGTCTTCGATTGCCTTACCA
The DNA here is from genome assembly GCF_059758715.1 of Sphingobacterium sp. GQ94. Taxonomy (NCBI): domain Bacteria; kingdom Pseudomonadati; phylum Bacteroidota; class Sphingobacteriia; order Sphingobacteriales; family Sphingobacteriaceae; genus Sphingobacterium; species Sphingobacterium sp. GQ94. Next base: position 153,300 of record NZ_JCAXEC010000002.1, on the reverse strand, counting down.
TTTATTGTGGTTATTGGAATAGGAATATCATGTAATTTTTCAGCCCTTCGACGTGAGGTCACAACTACTTGGCTGATCAGTTCTGAATTTGGTACTAATAAGATAGTAATAGGTGAATCACCAACAACCATTTGCTTTGTTTTGTATCCGATTCTGGTTATTGTTAGTTTAAGTGGCAATTTTTGACCAGTCACAAAATTAAACTCTCCTTTATCGTCGGTTTTTACCTGATGTGTGATTTGATCCAATTTTAATGTAACCCCCTCCAATGGCAGTCTGGATAGTGAATCAATTATTTTCCCAGATAAATTTGCATTCACAATTGCCTTGGGTTTTTGACCAAATAGTCCGAAGCTCAAAAGATTAAATAAAACAAGGATTCCATAAAGTCGAAATTGATAGTGTTTTAACTGCATGCTAGTTTGTGTTAAGTTGAAAAAATGGTAGAAATAGATTCATTTTGAATTTCTCGTTGTATTAAATGATATTGTATAGGTAATTTCATTAACGGATTCCAGTACCTGGAACAGAAAATTATAGTGTTGCGAAATCATAGGAAGTCAGTTGGAAATATATCTGCCTTTCCAGTTTAAACACAAAACATGTTTCTCTCTTCAGTTGAATCTTTAAGTTATAACCTAATTATTTTCAAATGTAACAAGTATTTATTATTAAATCTACTAAATACATAGATTATATATACTTAAATAAATAACATATTGATTTTCAGCGAGTAAAATATTATTAACATGGGAGTTATGAAAATATAGTTATTGAAAGGCTATTTTAGCAAAAATTGGGTCACTGTCTTAGGCAAGACGAGTGATTTTCAACCTTTAAAATTGAGAAGAGTGGCAAAAATGTAATAAAACAAACTTACCCGTAAGTAAATTTAAAATACCGATTATGGCTGAATCTCAGTCCCCATTCCTTTGGACTGTAGCCAAAATGTCTTTGAAAATTTCTACTGAATAATGAACAAGAACTAAACCCAACCATAGAAGAAATTTCATATACTTTATAGTTCCCTATATTCAATAATTCTGAGGCTTTGTTGAGTCTTATGTTAACAATTAGTTCATGAGGCGATAAATTTGATGCATTTTTAATCTTCCTGTATAAAGTAGGGCGACTTACATTTAATTTTGTGGCTAGGTATTCTACACATAAAGAGGGATTATCTAACTCATCTAAAATAAGTTGCTGCAGCGTTTCCATAAAATCAGGCTCTAATACAGGAAAATGAGACGGATTTTCAGAGAAGCTCGAATTTGCATAATGTTCCTTTAAGAAAAGCCTATTCTTCAACAAACTGCCGATTTGTGCTTGCAAGAAGGAGGGAGAAAAAGGTTTTTCAATGTAGGCATCTGCTCCAAATTCTAAACCTTCAATTTTGGCCTTCACACTATTTTTAGCCGTAAGGATGATAAAAGGGATATGTTTTAATCTGGGGTTGTATTTTACCTTTGAACAAAGTTCAAATCCATCCATATTAGGCATCATTACATCACTTATAATAAGATCAACAGTTTTGTTCTCAAGTATCTCTAAAGCTTGTATACCATCTAATGCCTGCATAACTATATAATTCTCTTCCAGATCATCACTTAGAAAATCTAAAATTTCCTGGTGATCATCCACTAACAAAATAATATTTTTATTTATGAAATCAGTTTTGGTACTCATGGTCTACGTCAATGGAATAGCTAAAACGAATATATTTAAATTTTCTGAATTTTCCACATAGTGCAAATCCCCTTTATGTAATTGCGCAAATGAATGTGCCAATGCAAGACCTAAGCCTGATCCTTCAATATGAACGTGGTTGGCTGATCTATGGAAAGGTTTAAACATCAATTCTGATTCAGCATTTGATAGAACACTTCCATCATTTTTAATTTTAAAAATCCATTGATTCAATTCTACATCAACAAAGCTTTGTACAATAACCTTTCGTTGCGCATATTTTAAAGCATTTGAAAATAAATTTTCTAAGATTTTAGTGATTACATCTGCATCCATATATCCAGAAATGGCTGCTTCAGACTGATTAGTCAATTCTATATTCCGAATTTCAAAAGACGGGAGAAAGACCATCACAAAATTATCTACTAAGGAAGAAACGTCAATCCATTTAAACTGTAACGTATTCCCTCCTACCTCAATTTTTCGAAAATCCAATATAGAATTTGTCAGTTGTACTAATTTTTCGGTATTTTTTTGCATGGTGTTGAGCAATCTGGAAGATTTTTCGTCTCCTATATTATTTTGTTTAATTAGCTTTTCAAGAGGGGCTTTTATTAAGGTTAGAGGTGTTTTAATGTCATGAGCTACTTGTGTAAAGAAATCTAATTTGGCTTGATATAACTTACTCTCTCTGATAGAATTAATTTTAGCTAACTCCATCCTATTTTTAACTTTGATCCGATTATTAAAATAACTAAATGCAAAATAAGAACCACAAAGGAAAAGAAATCCATAGACCAGTAAAGCGTATCCGTTCGCCCAGAAAGGTTTTTCTACAGTTATTTTAAGTCGTAATTCTTTGGAAATAATTTTTCCTTGACTATCCAAAGCTCTAACGATAAGTTCATAATTTCCAGGAGGAATTCTCGAAAAGAATATTTGATTAATACGAGACAATTTCCATTCAGAATCAAAACCATTTAACCTATATTCATAGGAGGTTGAGGCTGCGTCTACATAATTTAACGCTGCAAATTCAATCTGAAAAGACGATTCATCATGGGCCAATTTAATTGCTGGATACTTAATATAGGTGATTTGCTGACTATTAGGTATATCATTAAAGAAAAATTCTTTTTTCGACGATCGCAAATTGTTCATGTATATCGGAACTACAGTTTGGTTTGCTTTGTATCTAAAGATTGAATCAGGATGAAACTTAATGAGTCCATTTGTCGAACCAAAATATAGGTTCCCACTTGGATCCTTCATCAATGAATTATAGTTGAATTGTAAATTGGACAAACCATACTCTTGATTATATACACTTAATTTGAAATTATCAATATTTATACACGTTAATCCATAGCTTGTGGAAATCCATAAATTCTTTTTTGAATCTTCAGCCATTGTAAAAATAAGATTACTACTTAAGCCATTTCTTTTTGTGAACCTTTTTACGATTCCATTTATTTTGTTCCAAACAAAAATCCCATTTTCAGTAGCTATCCAGTAATTGTTATTGGAATCCTGATAAACTCGATTGGTTCGGTTACTATTCAGACTTAATGAATCATTTGGATTGTGTTTAAAAATTTTAATAATTTTATACCTATCATTTAAATAGTATACTCCGTCTCTCCAGGTTGTCAACCAAATATTATTCTGATCATCTTCTAAAATCGATGTGTAAAAAATCGAATCTGGGACACCATGCACAGTTTTAAATTGATTCACTCCTGGAGTAAAACGATACAATCCTCTTGGCGTACTCATTAAAACTTGACCTTTTCTTGTTTTGTTAATGCTCATGATAAAATTATTTCCCAAGTCACCACCCGTATTCTGGGTATTAAACTGAGCAATAATTTTTTTTGTATGGATATTCATAACATCTAAACCATTATTAAATGTTCCTATTAATAAGCTGTCACCCACTATGGCTAGGCCATGTATATTATTATCAGATAAACCAGTATTTGTAGAGAAATGCTGAAATTTATTCGTTTTGATATCGTAATAGTTTAGGCCATTATCTTCCGTACCGATCCATAAATTACCAGATGATTCAGAAATTATTTCTCGAATTGCTCTACCTGAAATAGAGTTCGTAGAATTTCTAGGAATAATTTTTTGAAATAGATTATGTTTCAGATGGTAATAATTAATACCAGCAAAATAGGAACCAATCCAAATGCCTCCCTGGTGGTCTAATGTTATTGTATAGAGTGCATTATCTGAAATACTCCATGGATTATCTAGTTCATAATTAAATTGTCGGTAAGAATTATCTCTAATATCTAGTACGACTAACCCAGTTTCGGTAGCTATCCAAAGAAAATAAGGATGAACCATTTGGATGTCCCGAACAAATAGATTTACTTCCTGATCAATAAAGGGTAAAACGTGCGTGTATTTTCCATCATCAACTCCGATACAATAAAGTCCATGTTGTTGAGTTCCTATCCAAAGTTTTCCATTAGCACAGAACCTCAAAGACTCTACATTTATGGTTCCAATATTAGGTTTAGGTAAGGGATGAGTAATATTTGAATTAACTTTAAAAATTTCAGAAAAAGTGGCCACCCAAATCTCTTGATTAACATCAACGGTAATGGATTTTGCAGCTCGTTTATTCGAATCATAATAAGGTTGAACTTTGTTAGATTCTTTAATGAATTGCATGAGTTTAAAATTCGAAATAAACCAGATATTTCCATTTTTATCCTCTTCAATTTCAATTATTTCGTCATTTTCAGTTCCATGAATAATTTCAAAATTATCAACCCTCGGGTTATATTTATACAACCCACGATCAGAACCGATCCAAAGCTGATTATCTTGATCAACAAACAACGAAATTATATAATTGCTTATTAAGCCATTATTACTCTCGTTATCACTGTAATATTTTTTAAATCTATAACCATCAAACCTATTTAGACCATCCTTGGTTCCAAACCATAAAAACCCGTTTTTATCTTGTGCACTACATATTACCGCATTGTTAGATAGACCGTCAGCATTGTTTAAATGATCAAAATTAATGGATTGACCTTCAGCCTGTTTTACAATACAAAAAAAACAGAAAAGAAGAATCAGCGATATTATGAATTGATAAGGTTTTGGTATCATAAGGACAATTTAAATATTTTTCTCTACCGATGGAAGGAATCATCAACTCTAGTTCATAGATATGGACAACTCGTTAAACCATACTGCTGTCCGATAGTTCTTTTTAAGATTTAACTGATACAAATACGCAACAAAATGAGATAATAAGACAATTTTATTTTTGACTTCCTATGTAATTTTGACAATAATTATAAACTAACCGAAAAACTCGCAACAATTCCATGCCTATATGATTGGGCAACTATCTTTCATTATGAAATTGAAAACCTTATTTAATATATGTACTTATATTTTTAAGAAACTAAAAGGTTTAACTAAACTCTATTCTTTAACAAAAACATTTTATTTTAATCATAAAATACCATTAAAATCAACCAGTACGTTATTCAAAGATTTATTTATAAACCAGAAGGAATCTAATCAGATTCTGCCCCCTAATTATGAAAAGGAGGTTTTTTTAACACAATACATATGAAAAAAAGACTCTTAAACTCCATGCACATTCGCTATTTATTGCTATTTAGCATTTCTTCAGCGCTAATTCCAATCACAGGATTTGCTGACTTTCCCATTTACAATACGAACCTCCAAACTCAACTAGAAATAAAAGGAACCGTAAAAAGTGAACGTGGTGAACCTCTGGTTGGGGTAACGATTCAAACTAAATCAGACTCATCTGTTGGTACCACCACAGATGACCTAGGTAATTTTAGTATTATGGTTCAATCCGCAAATGAAATATTAATAATAAGGTCATTTGGGTATGAATCAAAGGAGTTACCAGTTCAACAAGAAATCATGAATATTATACTTAATCCCACAGATGATAACCTAGAAGAAATCGTCGTAGTAGGATATGGTACTCAAAAAAAAGAATCGGTTACTGGAGCAATTTCAAGTGTAGGATCAAAAGATCTTGCAAGATCGGTCGCCGCGACCACATCAGGTGCAATTGTGGGTAAAATTGCTGGTGTTAATAGTCGTATGCCAGATGGAAGACCTGGTGCTTCAACCAGGATCAACATCCGGAATATGGGTACTCCCCTTTATGTTATTGATGGCGTCCAAAAAGACGAAGGCCAATTCAATAATTTGGATTTCAATGACATAGAAAACATATCGGTTCTTAAAGATGCTTCAGCTGCTATATATGGAGTTCGGGCAGCTAATGGTGTAATCGTGGTTACAACTAAAAAAGGAAAACGGGGGGATAACAATGAATTTAACATCAATTCTTACTATGGTTGGCAAAGTATGTTTAGATTTCCTGAACCTGCTAGTGTTGGCACTTACATTAAAAGTTATATTCAATCTGACGCCATATTGGGAACCCCAGAACCACAATATACGTTAGAAGATTTAGAAAAATGGGAAGTTGGAACTGAAAAAGCGTATAGACCATTTGACTGGTATGATTATATCTTACAGACAAGCCCACAAAAATATGTCTCTGGAAGCGTTTCAGGTGGTTCAGAGAAAATTAACTACTATTTGAGTGCTGGCCACTTGGACCAACAATCAATCATTCGGAATTATGGAGGTTTTAACAGAACCAACGTCCAAATGAATCTAGAAGCAAATGTATCTAAACGCTTAAAGATTGGTGGTAATTTAAACGGTCGAATTGAAAAACGTAGACAACCCGGCGTTCCTGGAGCAGATGATACCTGGCAAGCCTTATTTGCAATTTACAGAAATCTTCCAACAGCTAGACCTTTTGCAAATGACAACCCCTTATACCCTGCTAGAACAGCCGCTAATACTGAGGTAAACTTTGGAATGTTAAATTATGAACTTTCAGGAGAATTCAAGGATGCCTGGCGAGTAATGCAGTTAAATTTTAATGCTGAATATAAAATCACTGAGCATTTAAAACTAACTGGTTTAGTGGGATATTACTTGGCAAATCGATGGATGGATAATCAGGAATATACCTATAAGCTGTATGATTATGATGAGCCAACTGATACTTATCCAGTGATATTTAGTATGGATAACCCTTGGAGAGAGCGAGACATCCGCCAAGTTGAGGAATTAAGTTATCAAGGTACGTTAAACTATATTAGGAGTTTCAATGATCATAATTTTAATGCAGTATTCGCTGCGGAAGCTATTCAAAGAGATCAACCAAGATTTTGGGCACACGATAGGCCAGCATCTAATGCTTTACGTTTAATGTACTTTCAGACTATGGATCAATTTGATGATTTCGGTAATGAAACTCAAGCCAGAGCAGGATTTGCAGGACGCATAAATTATGATTATGGAGAGAAATATTTACTTGAAGTAGCTGCACGATATGACGGTTCCTGGAAATTTCCAGAAAATAATAGATGGGGATTTTTCCCATCTATATCGGCTGGTTGGAGAGTTTCAAAAGAAGGCTTTTGGACGAATTCATCTTTAAAAAATATCTTCCAGGATTTAAAAATTAGAGGATCATACGGGGTATTGGGAGACGACAATTTGGATGACTGGAGATACTATGCCTTCGGTTTTATGCCTGGCTATACATATAAAAATGGTGGGTCTGCAATTAATGGCGATTATGTTGTTGGTGCCCAACCTAGAGGATTACCCGTTAAAGATTTATCCTGGATAAGAGCCAACAGCTTTAATTTAGGTTTAGACTTTGCTACTTTAAATGGTCAACTAACCGGATCTCTGGATTATTTTAATAGAAAAAGAACAGGACTACCTGCATCTAGATATGACATTTTAATTCCTCAAGAAGTTGGTTTTGAATTGCCATTTGAAAACTTGAATTCAGATATAAATCGAGGGGTGGATGGTCATGTGATGTGGAGCAGTTCCATTTCAGATTTTAAGTATAATATTGGAGGTAATTTCACTTATGCAAGACAAATTGATGGTCAACAGTATAAACCCAGATTTGGAAATTCATACAACGAATATAGAAATTCGATCCAGAATAGATTTGCATTCTTAAACTGGGGATATGAATCAATTGGACAGTTCCAATCATGGCAAGAGATTCAGAATTACGACGTAGATAATGATAGACAGGGTAATACTTCACTTCGTCCAGGAGACATCAAATACAATGACATCAATGGTGACAAAGTTATTAATGACCTTGACCAACGACCAATTGGTTACAGACAAGGGGGTCTACCTTATGTAAATTTTGCATTAAATCTCGGGGTCGGATATAAAGGATTTGACATTGCAGCAGATTTTACTGGAGCTTCTTTTGCGTCTTATCGTGCAAATTATGAAGGTATGCTTCCATTTCACGATGGAGGAAACAATGCCGCATATTATATGGAAAATCAATGGATGTTAAGTGATATCACCAATCCGGATAGCGAATTAATTCCGGGCAAGTTTCCCACTTTAATAAGAGGCAACCAAAACCATAGTAATTATTGGCACAGTGATTTTTGGGTCATGAATGTAACTTATGTAAAGCTTCGCAATTTACAACTAGGTTATACACTGCCTTCCACTTTGATGGAACGTTGGGGTATGAAAAATATAAGAATATACTCTATGATGCAGAACGTTTTCAGCATTGATAACTTAGGCGAAATGCAAGTTGATCCAGAGCTTGATGCAGAATCAGGAATACAATATCCTACAAACAGAGTTATAAACCTGGGTTTAAATATTACATTTTAATCATGAAAAAATTTAAATTAATTATACTATCAGCGTTGATGATATTATCAAGCGTTTCATGTTCCAAGTTTCTTGATCGTGAATCTGAATCAATCTTAATCGATGATCAAGTTTATTCAGATGAGAAAATGATTATTTCGGTATTGGCCAATTATTATGGGCGTGTTAGCTGGGGACAACACATTGGCAACACCGGATCATTTACGCTATTAGATGAAGCTGGTTATTCCTCTGGCGGACCAAATAATATGCAAAATTATAATGATGACCTTTGGAGAGTGTATGATTATAATTTAATCAGAGACCTCAATCTATTCTTACAAGGTATAAAAGGATCTAAACTGGATCAGGAGACTAAAGACAATTTTGAAGGTGAGGCACGATTTTTAAGAGCGTGGACCTATTTTAACATGGCTCGCGGCTTAGGAGGTGTTCCTATCATTAATGATGAGGTATTTGAATTCAATGCCGGTCAGGATGCAAATAATTTGCAATTTCCTAGATCAACTGAAAAAGAAACCTATGATTATATCATACAAGAATGTACGGAAATCAGTGAAAAATTAAATCCAGATAAAACTATTAATTCAGCACGAGCTAATAAATGGACCGCATTGTCATTAAAAGCCAGAGCTGCGTTGTATGCCGGCTCCATTGCAAAATACAATTATAAAACCCCTGAAGTAAAAACTCCGGGAGGAGAAGTCGGAATACCAGCAGATCAAGCTCAAAATTATTATACCATTGCTTACGAAACTTCAAAAGAAATTTTAAACAATAGTCCATATTCGCTTTATAATAAGAATGCTGACAAAGGAAGAAATTTTTATGAAGCCGTCAGTAATAAGTCCAGTACAGAAGTGATATGGGCAAGAGATTATAAATATCCTGGCCAAACCCATATGTTTACAAACAATGTAATTGCATCATCTGTTCGTGGCGATATTGATGCTAATATTATGACCCCGGTTTTAAACTTGGTTGAAGATTTTGAATACATAAACAACAGGAATGGGGCATTAAAGTTAAAAAATGCAAATGGCGATTTTATTTATTATGATAAACCTGAAGACTTATTTTTAAATAAAGATCCAAGGCTTTATGGAACGGTTATTTACTCAGGAGCAGACTTTTTAGGTACAACAATTACTTATCAAGCAGGTGTTCGTTATCTTGAAGGTGGTAATTGGAAAATAAAAACTTCAGAACCGGGAAATTCAGAATCTCCCTACGGATTGATTACAAGTATGGATGGACCAACAACATCAAATGATCAATTTGTAAACAAAACTGGATTTAATCTCAGGAAATTTGTCGAAGAAAATAGAGATGCCTCAACTAGAGGTAGAGGAAGTGATATGTGGTTTGTTCGTTTTAGATTGGCAGAAATAATTTTAATAGCAGCTGAGTCTTCATTGGAACTTAACAAATCTCAAATTGAAGTTGCTGGTTTCGTAAATCAATTAAGGGAACGTGCTGGAATTCAAAATTTAACAACAATAAGTTTGGAAGATATCATTCAAGAGAGAAGAGTTGAATTAGCTTTTGAAGACCATAGATATTGGGATTTAAAACGATGGAGAATTGCACATTTAGTGTGGAATGGACAGCAAAATGACCCAAATTCTACGCATTATGTACTATTTCCTTATAAAATTCATGCTCCAGGAAGTGAAAATCATGGCAAATGGGTATTTGAAAAACGAAAAGCAAGCCATACCATGTTTCCAAGATATTTTAGATTTCAAAATTATTATAATTTTATGGATCAAGCATGGCTAGATAAAAATCCGAAATTGGTTCGTAACCCTTACCAATAAATGAATTCAGTGTATAAAACAATTTATGATTTGTTTATTTAAAGGAATGAATAATATTAAAGTATTAACCAAAGAGGGAATTAGCTCAATTCCTCCCGCAGTTTGATCAACTGTGGGCTTCAAAGAGCCATTTTTATGAAAAAACTATCAATTGCATCCTATTTTATCGTTATCATGACTACACTGATTCTTTCATGTGGGAAGGATAATTACGATGCCCCTTCCTCCACCCTTAAAGGGAAAATCACCTACAATGGCAATCCTGTTGGTGTAAGAGGTTCAAATAATTCTGTTCGGTTGCAACTATGGCAAAGTAACTACCCTCTTAAGACTCCGATTGATGTATTCGTAAGTCAAGATGGTTCCTTCTCTTCAAAACTATTTGATGGAGACTATAAACTAATTACTGTCCCTGGAAATGGACCATGGATGCATAAAACGGACACCTTAGCTATACATGTAAAGGGGAATACAGCCATTGATTTCCCTGTTGATGTGTATTATGAAATGAAATCCGTAAACTATCAAATCAATGGATCAACCCTAACGGCAACAATACAAGTTGATCAAATTGACCAAAGTAAAGAAATTCAAGAGATTGGTCTATTGATCAATAATACAAAATTTGTTGATCAAGGGTATCATATTAAACAAAGTAAAAGCACAGAAATACAAGATGGTCTTACAACTATTAGTATGGATATTGGCCCTGAACTAGAAAATAATAATACAATTTTTGCCAGAGTTGCCGTAAAAATAGTAGGAATAACGGAGGCCGTATATGATCCAAATCCATTTCAGGTAAAATAATAGATATATACCCTAAAAATGTAAGTTGATTTAAATTCTTATTGTAAATTTAAGGCATTATAAAACTTAAACCTTATTACAATTTTAAAATAATTATGAAATGTTTTTTTAAATCGGTTAATTTAGACAAACATTCTAAACCAAAACTAAATAATAATAGAAAATATGATGAAAAAAACAATTGCGATTACATGTATTCTCGCTGCATCTTTTTCCGTTGGGAATGCCCAAACCTGGAAACCTGTTGGTGATAAAATTAAGACGTCATGGGCAGAGGAAGTTACTCCAGAAAATGCGCATCGCGAATATCCTAGACCACAATTAGTAAGAAATAACAATTGGCAAAATTTAAATGGGCTATGGAAATATAAGGTTACCCAAAAGGGTCAAGCAGAAATCCCGAGTAACTGGGATGGTGATATATTAGTCCCATTTGCAATAGAATCTGCTTTGTCTGGAGTTGGAAAACCATTGACTAAGGATGATGCATTATGGTATCAAAATCAGATTAGCATTGACAAAAACGTTAATAAAGGAAAAGTACTTTTACATTTTGGTGCTGTTGATTGGGAATGTGATGTTTATGTCAACGGTAAACACGTAGGAAAACACCAAGGAGGATTTGATCCCTTTCATTTTGATATCAGCGCTGCGTTAAAAAAGGGCAGCAAACAAGATATAGCAATACGTGTATGGGATCCTACCAGTGATGGACCTCAGCCTAGGGGAAAGCAGATCAATAATCCTCATGGTATTTGGTATACGCCTGTCTCCGGTATTTGGCAAACGGTTTGGTTGGAGAGCGTACCGCAAACTTTTATTCAGAGCACAAAACAAACGCCCGATGTTGACAACTCAAGTTTGAAAATATCAGCGAATATTGAAGGAATCAAAGAGGGCGACATTTTTGTAGCTGAGGCTTATGACGGAGAGCAAAAAATTGCTGAAATTAGTGTTTCTGCTGGTGAACAAGGTAATCTAAAACTTCAAAACCCTCAATTATGGAGTCCAGATAGTCCAAAACTTTACGACTTAAAAGTAAAACTTCTGCGTAAGGGTAAGGTCATTGATGAAGCAAGATCATATTTTGCTATGCGGAAAATTAGTATGAAGAAAGACAGCCAAGGAATTCAAAGAATGTACTTAAATGATGAGTTCGTATTCCATTATGGACCCTTGGATCAAGGATGGTGGCCAGATGGTTTACATACAGCTCCCTCTGATGAGGCCTTGATGTTTGACATCATTAAAACCAAAGAAATGGGTTTTAATATGATTAGAAAACATATTAAAGTTGAGCCAGCTCGTTGGTACAGACACTGTGATAGCTTAGGTATGTTAGTTTGGCAAGATATGCCTAGCGGCGATTTAGGAGGAAACTCTTGGGAAATGAACCCTGGAAAAATGAGATCACAGAATCAAGATAAAGTTCGTTCCGCAGAATCAGAGGCTATCTATAGAAAAGAATGGAAAAACATTATGTCAACTCTGCACAATTTTCCTAGTATTGTTGTATGGGTGCCTTTCAATGAAGCTTGGGGTCAATTTAAAACCAAAGAAATTGTTAATTGGACAATTCAAAATGATCCATCAAGGTTAGTTAATGGAGCTTCAGGAGGAAATTTCATTGAGCCTGGTCATATATTTGATATACACAATTATCCTGATGCATCAATGCCAAGAGCTGAATTATTCGGAGATAAATATATTTTAGTCCTGGGAGAATATGGTGGTTTAGGATTACCAGTAGAAGGACACACCTGGCAACAAAAAGACAACTGGGGGTACCAGTCGTTTAAAAATGCGCAAGATTTAAAGAAAAGATATCAGGAAGTTGTCTCAGATTTAAGCAAATTAATACCATTAGGACTTTCCGGTGCAGTATATACCCAAACCACTGACGTTGAAATTGAAACAAACGGGTTAATGACTTATGATAGAAAAGTAATTAAAATACCAGCTAATGAATTAAAAGAGATTCATCAAAAACTATTTGATAAAAATTTAGTAAAATAGTTTTTCTTACTAAATCATAATTAGTAATTTTTTAAAACCATCTAAACTAAAAGTTTAGATGGTTTTGTTTTAATTGAAATCTATTTAAACCCGTTCCATCCTCTCAATTAGATGTTTAATTCTATGTTGAGTCACCATAATATAATGTTGTAGAGTTTTAAAATTTGGTAATATCGAATGACTTATTACATCAACCTCGCAAATAATTTGATTTACATGTTGTCTTAAAGTGTATCTAATATCAATATCGTTAATCAAATCCCAATGGACAACTTGATAATACTCCTTGATAACGTAAACTTCCTTAAACATTTCTAAATCCGTTTCCCAAGATTTAATATGGGAATATTCGGTCAGCATTTTCCATAGTTCATTCAACGAACCGTTAATCGAATTCTTTAAACAAATTCCCTCCTTAGGACTTTTCAAATGATACAACATACTCTATTACTTTAGTCAAGCCGTAAAATTAGTTTAGTCGAAAATAAAAAGTGCTCAGGTTTATAGTTACGAACATGTATATTAAAAAAGCAAAAACAATCTAATATACAGCATGTTAGAAGTTCTCATTCATAAAGTAGAACATATAAAATATGAAGTAAGCATGAAATCATAAGGGCATTTACGAAGCTGATTGCGACCAATTGCTTTTATATTCAGAAGGAGTAAATGACGTCATCTTTTTAAAAGTTGTGTTAAAGGCTGTCTTTGAGTTAAAACCTGCTTCAAAACCAATCGCCACAATGGTAAAATATTCATATTTAGGATTAACTAGCAAATTTTTCGCTTTATTTACTCGATATCTGTTTATGAAATTGAAAAAATTTTCATTAAATCCATTATTTAAAACATAAGATAATTGGTGGCTTGAAATTTCCAATCTGTCTGAAAGCTTAACTAAATTAAGTTCCGCATCCAAATAGGGTTCTTCAGTCTCCATCAGATTTAATAACAACTCCATTATTCCTCTCATTTCATCTTCATTCATCAATTTAACTTTGCTTGGCGAAATGTTGGTAATCTCCTTAGTATTCTTTCTCAAGGTATCTTCAATATCCAATCCCTTTGGATAAATCTCCTTCTGTTTTATGGAATAGTAGGAAACAAAATAAACCACAATTAGAAAAAATAGATTTAAATAGACATTTAACGATTTAATAGGACCAAATAAATTCAATAAAATCAATAATAATGAAGAACCAAAAAATGAATAAATTATATATTTAATCCAGTTTAAGTCAATGGATTCTTTTTCCGATGAAAAAAGCTCAATATCTTTTTGATGTCTAATTACCCTAATATAGGCAAGTATGGTATACAATACCGCATGACCCAAGAAAAATATTAAATAAATTATTAGGAAGGCATTCGATTCAAGAAAAGGTTTTAAGAATAACAGATTTAAAAATAGTATAGGAATAACCAGATAGCGAACATCTGATAATTTTATTCTAAATTCAGGATTTGTATAGAATAATGTGCTGATAAAAAAAATCAATGGCGTTAAAAATTGTATAAATTTTAAACCAATATAATAAAATCCATCTATAGAGTGTTTATCAGCAATAACTAGTTCATCCAACCAAAATGTAGACCACAAGAACGCAAATATTCCAAAATATAAATTGCCTTTTCTATTAACATCAGAAACTTGACTTATTTTGAGAAATGATAAAAGCACCAACCCACCACTGATCAAAGATGAAAGAATTAAATTGATTTCCATTTTGCATTTGGTTATGAACTATCCTGCCAAACTTAAACAAATTTATTGTATGTTTATTTCCTTTAAATATAATTTCAGTTCATTATTGAAGAGTCAATAATGAATCAAAAAAAATGCAACAAACGAATAATAAGCTAAGTAATTTAACAGGATATAAAGTGTTTTTCAGATTAATCAAATAAACACTATTAAAATATTTATCACTTGGTTTTATATTTGACCTTTTGTAAGTTGGGTAAGAAATAAGTTATAATACCAATTAGAGGCAAATAGGAACAAAAAATATAAATATTATTTAATGAGCTATGATCAGCCCACCAACCTAATAAGGCAGCTCCTACCCCTCCCATTCCAAATGCGAAGCCATAAAACAGACCAGAAACCATTCCGATTTTTTTTGGTAAAAGTTCTTGAGCATACACTAAGATAGATGGAAATGCGGAGGCCATAATTAATCCAATTATTGAAATTAAAATAGCAGACCAAAAAGGATCTGCATAGGGAAGTAAAATGGTAAAGGGCGCACATCCTAATACTGAAAACCAAATTATGAGTTTCCTTCCTACAATATCTCCTAATAAACCTCCAAATAGTGTACCTAGAGCAATAGTAATTAAAAAATAAAATAAATAGAGTTGAGCACCAAGTTCAGAAATGTTAAATTTTTGAATCATGTAAAATTGTAAATAGCTCGTAATACTCGCTATATATACATACTTAGAAAAAATAAGTAACAAAAGAATTCCTACTGAAATAATTAATTGATTATTCGTTAAATCAGGTATTTTAATTTCTTTCAACTTTTGTTTCTTGATAGACTCTAAAACCTGTTTGTACCAAACTGCAATATAAGCCAGAATAAACTGAGCAATTACAACAACTAATAAAAACCATAAAATGTATTTCTGACTTCGGGGCAAAACAAACCAAGCAAATAAAAGAGGACTTAATGCTGTTCCCAAGTTACCGCCAATTTGAAAAATAGATTGCGCCAAGCTTCGTCTTCCCCCAGAAGATAAAAATGCAACCCTTGAGCTTTCGGGATGAAATATTGATGAACCTATACCGACCATTGTAACTGAAAATAGCACAGAAAAATAATTACTTGCCAGTGCTAAAGCAATGATTCCTAAAAAACTAAAGGACATTCCAATTAACTGAGAATATGGTTGTGGATACTTATCGGTAAATGCTCCAATTACCGGTTGCAATAAAGAGGATGCAAGTTGAAAACAAAGTGTAATAACGCCAATTTGTGTAAAGTTCAAATCAAAATTCTCCTTCAGCAAAGGATATGATGCAGGAATAATGGCTTGAATTAAGTCATTCGATAAATGGGCAAGACAAATTGCCAAAAGTATTGGATAGGCTGTCTTCGTTTGATCGTATATTAAAGTTTTTTTTAACATTTACTGATGGAATAGCAAATTATGATGACTTATAAGGTCAATTAAATCCGAAGAAAACATCTGTCAAAAATCTTTGTAAAATAGACAGAGGTTTTGAAAACTATTAATTAAAGGTTTTGAAAGAATTGACCTATTTGATTAATGTCAGTATCTTTAAGTACTACTTTTTTCTGTTTGTCGAGTAAGTAAATTGTCGGGGTAGCTTTAATTTGATAAATACCTTTTAAAATAATACGCTGATCAGGATCAATACCATTAATCCAATTACTCGGTATATTCGGAGAATAGTCCTCCCAAATTTGTTGATTTCCATCGGGATAAACTGCTAAAACAGCTAAGCCACCCTTTTCGATCACATCATTGAAACCTGCATTATTTTTTAAAATAGATATTGTTTCCTCACAGTTCTTGCAACCAGGCTCATAAAACATCAAAAGCATAAATGGTGCTTGAATAGAATGAAGGTTCATAGTTTTTCCATTGGAATTTAAAAAATTAAAATCAGCAGCGAGAGTTCCTGGTTTATTTTTCTTAATGATTGGAAGTAATGTTTCGAATTTTGTTTTTTCATTTTCATCTACCAATCTAGAGCTAATCATGTATTCAACTATGGGTTCGTAAAATAAATCGCTACGACTTGGAGAATTTGGATTTGACAAATAATTATCAAAAACATTCTTAAAATATAAAAAAATGTTTGGCTCTTTGCTCACCCGATCAAATAACGTTTTTACCCCTTTATCTACCATATCTAATGGGACTACTGGAAAATACCCAATATAATCAACGATGGCTTGTTCACCGTAATTTGGATTGAATACTTTACTTGTATCGTTAAATTCAAATTGATCCCAATAATGCTCAAAAACATAGTTTATTTTATCTGATTTCGAGGTAAGATGTGAAGGGGCAACAGGAATTTGAAATACTGAATCGACAGTCCCAGGGGTTGATGAGACCTTTTCACCCTCTTGACAGGATGTTATCATACACAGAAACACCACTGATTGAATTAACAAAAGTCTTTTAATATTCATGTATTGAAAATCTAAAGTATTTTTAAAAAACAACGTTGGATTGATTTTTCGGTAAAAATAACAATTTATGTCAAATTAACCTCAAATTAAACCAAACTGCAAGCTGAAAAGTTACAAAAGCAATTACCGTCTTAAAACAATTAAATTAATACTAAAATTTAACAATCAACATTAAACAAGTTTGAAGCTTGTTTTTAATCCGAATGATTATTTTATCGATTCAGAACAAAACTAAGATGAGCTGAGTTTGTTTAATGATTAATTAAAGAATTTATATTTTAGCAAGATCAACTTAAAACTATATTTATTTAAACTCACATTATTTAAGCAATGAAGGTATTAAAATTAGTATTTTACACAGGTATGTTCTTATTGTGCTTACAGGCAAATGCTCAAGGCAATCCAGAGACAGAAAATCCAATTTCCGATACTACTAAAAATTGGAAAATATCCGGAGAAAACACCTTTTTAATTAATCAAAGTTCTTTTTCAAACTGGTCAGCAGGAGGAGTCAATTCAATGGCCGGTAACTTAATTTTTAATTATGATTTTAATTATAAAAAAGATAAATGGATTTGGGACAACAAGGTAATTGCGGCATACGGCCAAACCTTTCAAAAAGAAACCGATTGGAGAAAAAATGATGATAGATTTGCGATTAGTAGTTTATTAGGATATCAAGCTTCAGAGAAGTGGTTATACACCTTTTTTCTAAACTTTAATACACAGTTCGCAAATGGCTATGAATATGATTCTTCAACTGACGCTAAAACTAAGATATCTGCTCCATTCGCCCCTGCATATTTAAGCTTTGGTCCTGGTATTGCTTATAAAGAATCTGACAATTTTAAAATTAATTTCTCTCCTGCCGCTGCTCGATTTATTATGGTAGGCGCTGAGAGCTTAAGAAGTAGGTATTCTGTTGATATTGATAAATTCTCTAGAAATGAATTTGGAGCTTCATTAGATGCTTATTACAAACTAGGTATAATGGAAAATATCGCGCTCGAAAACATATTAAAACTTTATTCAAACTATCTAGAAGATCCTCAAAATATAGATGCTGATTACACTGCAAACTTAGCTATGCAAGTCAATAAATTTATCACCGTAAATGCTTCAGCACAATTAATTTATGATGACAATATTAATGTTCCAAAGAGCGATGGTAGAAGCAGCCCTGGTTTGCAAGTTCGACAAGTCTTGGGTGCAGGTTTGACTTATAAATTCTAAATAGTGTTTACTTCTATATTTCTAAAAAGCGAAAGATAAATTAATCTTTCGCTTTTTTATTTTTACGAACAGACAAATAATCTTCATTTACTCTTGTAAAGATGGTTCAATAAAGCAAAACATAAGAAAAAGCTCATAATAAAGCCAAACCAAGACAATATTGGTATTCCTAAAATTAAATATCCCACCCTTCCATGAGCGAGTATACTTGCTCCTACACCAAAAGTCATTGCCAAAATAGAAAGTAAAAATTTATTTCCCATTCGATGCAAGATAAGTTGCAAATTATCAAAATCATGCATCTTATGATTCAACACGACTTTATCATTTTTTACTTTTTCCAGTATATCCAACAAGTCGTCTGGAAGATCCGTAAGGACATCTTTTGCAACTTTAGCTTTCTCCATTATTTGTCCAAAAATATAATCAGCGGAAAATTTGTCCTTAGCAATCCGATGTGCAAATGGGCTAATACTTTCTGGAATATTTAATTCGGCGTCTAATTGTCTTCCGGTCCCCTCCAAAATAGACACCCCTCTTAATAATATATATACAAAATCAGGAAGTAATATATGATTCCCTTGAAGGATAATGTTCAGCTTTTGTAACATAACCGATATATCAATATCATCGAGAGCGTTCAATTTAATAAGTTCAAATATCTCATACACATCCCGTTCCAATCTTCTCTCATCTTCAATATGATGGACTATAGATAATTTTTTGATGCACTTAATTAATCCCTTTGCATCATTAGCTAGGAAATCCACTACCATAGATTCAATAATTTTTCTATCTTGAGGGATCATAAAACCCATGGAGCCAAAATCAATAAAAACAATTTGACCGCGTTTATTGACAAAAACATTTCCGGGATGCGGATCAGCATGGAAGAAACCATGCATTAATACTTGCTCCAAATACAGGTCCAATACGTTTTGTAAAACCGATTTTGGATATAATCCAAGAAGTTTAAAACCTTCCAAATTATTTACCTTAATTCCATCAATGTACTGCATACATATAACGGAATCAGAACAATATTTTCTATAAACCTTAGGAACATAGACTGTGTTATTGTTCTCAAAATTTCTTCTAAAGCGTTCAATATTATTTATTTCATTAGTAAAGGAAAGTTCGCCCAACAATGAACTCTCAAAAGATAAAGCAATTTGGTAGAGATTCATTTTAGAAATAACTTCATATTTCCGTTGTAATAATTTTATTAAATCTTTTATAAAATCTAAATCTGCTCTTATTACTTCATCAAGATCCAATCTCTTTACCTTTAAAATAACATCCTCACCATTTTTCAACTTTGCCTTGTAAACTTGGGCAATAGAGGCTGATGCTAATGGATGCTTGTCTAGAGATATGAAGTGATCTTCCAGAATAAAGTCGAACTCGGTTTCTATCCTTTTTTTAATATCAATATGTTCTACCAAAACGTCATCCTGAAGTTTAACAAGTTCCTCTTGTAAATCTTTTGGAATGATATCAGGACGGTTACTAAGTAATTGACCGAGCTTTATAAACGTTGGACCAAGCTCTTCTAGAGCTAATCGGATGCGAACATTGAAGTCATCTTCAAAGATTTTACGTGCATGATTATTCCAAAGCAGAAAACTATCAGGTAGAATACGGTCCAAATTAGAACGTGAAATAATTTCATCAAATCCATATTTTGACAATGTTTTAAGGATCTGTCCTACTCTTTTAATTTTTTGAAAACCGCTTACGTGTGCCATATTGTATCTGAAATTATATCATTACAAAACAAAACTCAATCTACTATCACCTCACCATAAAAGAGAGACTCATATAACTCCCTTTAGAAGTAAAGTTAATATTAATAAAGATCTATTTGTTTTACTTATAAATACGAAGATCATTCATATTTATTCTTAATATTATTTTCAAAGAAAAACAAAATATGAATTTTCCGTATTAATTAACATACATCAAGGAATAATACCAATATTAAAATCAATTTTGCATCAGTTAATTAGATAAAAGTAAATAAATTCATCATGAAAAAAATTTTAGGAATCATCGCATCCATGTTATTGATATGTAACATGTCATTTGCACAAATTAAATGGTCTGCAGATCCAGCCCATAGTAATGCTAGATTTGAAGTTCAACATTTAGGAATTGCTTTTGTAGACGGCCAATTCACTAAATTATCAGGGGAAATTGAAACAAAAGATTCAACAAGCTTTGATAAGGCAAATATAAAATTCGAAATAGATGTAAATAGCATTGATACAAGAGTTGAAGCTAGAGATAATCATCTAAAAAGCGATGATTTTTTCAATGCCGAAAAATTTCCAAAAATGACGCTGAAAAATGCAACGCTGAAAAAATCTGGAAAAGGTAAATTTATACTTATAGGGGATTTAACCATTAGAGATGTTACGAAATCAGTTACCTTCAAAGTAGTGCAAAATAATGGGATAATCATAGATCCGTGGGGAAAAACACGTGCAGGTTTTACTGCCAGTACATCCATCAACAGGTTCGATTATAATATAAAATACAATGATAATTTACCAACTGGAGTTCCTGCGGTCGCCCCTGATATTAAGATTGTCGTTAATGTTGAGGTTGTGAAATTATAACAATATTTTTTTTAAAGATTTTATAAATAAAAGGACCTTATCAAATTAAAAATTGATAAGGTCCTTTTATGTTTTAATTTCAATTTTACTCTTGCAGAACAAACAGTTAGGATTCCTCAGATAGATAACTAAAATTTGATAACCTTTCTTGGAAAATTCGTGAAATCTTATTAAAATACCGTTTGTGTTTATATCCCATAACCCACTGAATACCTTCAATAGCATTCGTGCAAAATATCTCATCTGCAACTTTTAGAATTTCTGGTTTAATTTCTGCTTCAACGACTTCAATACCTTCTTCTTTTGCTATATCCATTACAACTTGTCGCATAACTCCAGAAATGCAACCCTCCGTTATAGCAGGTGTATATAATATTTTTTCATACAGTATGAAGATATTAGATGTCAAAGCCTCGCATAAATTCCCCGCTTGATTTAGTATCAAGACTTCGTCGAATGCGTTTTTCTTTTGATATAATCCTGCCATTACGTAAATTAAAGCATTGTTAGACTTTAATTTAGAAAGCTCGCTATAAGGTTTTTTATATTCTGAATACACATCAATAATTAAACCTGTCTTTTTGTTTCTTAAACTTTCCTGTTTCCTATCTACCTGGATAATAAATACTGGTTTATTAGATACGGGACTATAAAGGCCAGATCCAGAACGATAAACAATCAACCGCACTTTAGATACTTGACCTAACATGTTGTTTTTGCGTAATAATTCCTCTACCTTGTTTCTAACAAAATAGGAATCAAAAAATTCTATATCATCAAAATGAAGCATTAAAAGACTTTCTTGTAAACGCTTGATATGAAGATCTAAAAAGCGGATATCTCCGTCTTTCCACAACATAGTTTCAAAAATTCCATCACCATATCTAAATGCTCGATTATCAGCAGTCAGAATGTCCAGATCTTCGGGTACAACAGTACCATTAAAATTAATATAATGAGTTGGCATATATATCTTTATAATCTATTGTTGAATATTTGTACTATAATTTCTCCATTTCTCCAATGCTAAACGGAAATCTTCAGGCAATGGTACCTCAAAGTTCAAATATTCTTTAGTTTTTGGATGAATAAAGCCTAAAACTTTAGCGTGTAAAGCTTGTCTTGGCAAAATCGAAAAAGCGTTCATTACAAATTGTTTATATTTTGTAAAAGAAGTCCCCTTTAATATCTTATTTCCCCCATAAGATTCATCGTTGAATAACGGATGGCCAATGGATTTCATATGAGCACGGATTTGATGGGTACGTCCTGTTTCCAATTCACATTCTATCAAGGTAACATAACCTAATCTTTCTATCACTTTATAATGCGTAACAGACCACTTTCCTCGTTCAGGATCTTCAAACATATCCATTATTCGTCTATCACGAGGGTTTCTTCCAATATAACCTGACACCGTTCCATCTTCCAGTATGTCACCCCAAACCAAAGCAACATACTTTCTTCGTATACTATGTTCAAAGAATTGTTTAGCCAATGCTGTCATTGCCCATTCATTTTTTGCAATAACAAGTAGCCCAGTGGTATCCTTATCTATTCGATGTACTAAACCAGGACGACCCGTATTTCCTGGTAAAATAGGTAATTGGTTAAAATGAAAAGTTAAGGCATTTACTAAGGTTCCAGTGTAATTATTGAATCCGGGGTGCACCACCATTCCTGCTTCCTTATTAACTAATAAAACGTCATCATCTTCATAATGTATGTTCAAGGGAATATCCTCCGGATAGACTTCGGTATCTCGTGGGGGATCAGGAAAAACAACTGTAATTATATCAAATGGCTTTATTTTATAACTAGCCTTGATTTCTTTATCATTAACTTTAACATTTCCAGCATCTATTGCATTTTGAATTCGATTTCTTGAAGTGTTTTCAACTCGATTCATCAAGAATTTATCTATACGAAGTAAGGCCTGTCCTTTATCCGTAACAATACGCAAGTGTTCGAACATTTCTTGCTCATCTTCATCGTCCTGCTGGTTATCCACGTAATCTACCATTTTACAAAAGTAGCATTTAAATACTAAAAAGTATATCTTTACACGATGTCACTTTCGTTTTCATTTTTCAGCCCAGAGGAAGAAATTAAAGACTCAAATTTAGCCTCTAAAAAAGTACAGATATTTGTAAAAAGAGATGATAAAATTCATCCTTTTATTTCAGGTAATAAATGGAGAAAGCTTAAAAATCCAATGCAATGGGCAAAAGAGAATGGCATTAAAAACCTGGTAACTTTTGGCGGATCTTGGTCAAATCATTTGCTAGCTACTGCTGCCGCAGCGGCTACATTTGGGTTTAATTCATTTGGATATGTCCGTGGAGAAGAAATTTCCAATCCTGTATTAAGCATGTGCAAATTGTTTGGAATGCAGTTAAGTTTCATAGATAGGCAGTCCTATCGGAATAAACAGGAAATTTTTGATAAAAATTTCAGTAATACAGAAGCTTTATTTATTGATGAAGGTGGTCGTTCTGAATTGGGTATTCTTGGTTGTTCTGAAATCATAGATGAGCTTAATCAGCAATACGATTACATATTTTGTGCCTCGGGTACAGGAACCACGGTAGCTGGAATTCAAAAAGGAATAGAAAAACACGACTTAGCCACCCAAGTTCACAGTATTCCTGTACTTAAGGGCGGGGATTTTCTATCAGAAGATTTTAAAAAATGGGATATTTCTGAAAATAAGATCACAGTTCATACATCGTACCATTTTGGAGGATATGCTAAAACTAAACCTGAACTCAATGAATTTATTCAAGAATTTGTTAGTCATACAGGGATTATGATTGAGCCTACTTATACCGGAAAACTCTTCTATGGGGTATTTGACCTTCTAAAAAAAGATTATTTCAAAAAAGGGAGTAAAATTCTAATTATTCATTCAGGAGGTTTAACAGGTCTTTTGGGTTATTTAAAATAATAGATTTTAACAGATCAAACACTGTATGCTACATATTTTATTTCAATCTATTCTTTATATTTACAGAATATGTTTCGCTATTTTATATTAATTACTTTCGTATTGTTTTTGACAACAAGAAGTAATGCCCAACTGCAACTTCAAGACACAATCAGCACGAAGGATCAATTGGATACTACAAAATCACCTACTCAATTATATGATATTGTTGATGCATTCAAAGATATTAACCCATTTAAACGTAAGAATGCTAAAAAATCAACCAAAAAGCGATCCCCCATCACCTATCTTCCAAATTTAAATTACAATCCATCAATTGGGGCACAAATGGGAATAAAGGCCGTCGGTGGATTAGTTTTGGGAAATAAACCAAATACAGCAATGTCCGTTGGAGCTGCAGCCTTGAGTGCAACCACTCGAGGGATTATTGTTGGCTATATATTCCATGACATTTATACTCCAGGAAATAGTTGGAATGTTAAAGGAACTGCAATGGTCGCAAAAGCGGTTGGATTAGATTACGGATTGGGAATCGGGGGAAGTCTAGAGGATCCAACTCAAGAAGAAGAAATAATAGGAAACCCAAGCCGAAAAAGATTTGTCAATAAATTCATGGCTTATAGTTTTAGTGAAAGGATTTATAAACAATTATTTCCTGGTGCATTTATCGGAGTAGGTGCATTTTTCGAGTTAAAAAGAGACTTAAGTACCATTGGAAGTGAAGAGAATATGTCCCCAAATGAAATTTACAGCCGATGGAATAATTTCAAATCAACCAAAGTCAATAATAATGGATTAATGATTAATATGCAATACATGAACAGAGATAATCCCAATAGTGCATATAAGGGAATGTATTTTGATCTAGTTTTGCGCATGAATCAATCTTGGTTGGGTAGTGATCAAAATGCTTATCAACTACAAACAGATTTACGAAAATATTGGCAATTATCAGAAAATAGACCAAATCATGTATTTGCATTTTGGAATTTCACCTCCATCAATTTAAATGGAAATTTACCATATATCGATCTTCCTGGAACAGGAAAAGATCCTTATGCAAGAAGTGGAAGGGGGTATACGATGGGATATTTTAAAGGAAAATCTTATTTTTATTCAGAAATAGAGTATCGGTATCCCATACTAAGAAACCAATTTTTAAGCGGTGTCGTTTTTGCAAATATCCAAACAGCAAACGATCAAATGGGCACCAAATTATTTCAAACCTGGCAACCAGCTGCAGGTGCGGGATTACGAGTTCTATTTAATAAAGCAACACGTACAAATTTATGCATAGATTACGCATTCGGTAGATTTAACCAACATGGTTTATTCCTTGGTCTAAACGAAGCCTTTTAAATAGTTATAAATAAACACAAACAGCATATAGCTCACAAGTATGTTCAAAAAACCTTGCCATCTAGTTTTCATCATCTTGAGTTTCATTAGTAGTCAATCTGCCGCACAGAATTTAACCGATGACACCACCCAAACCGAAATAGAACCCGTAGAAATAAGAGCGCATTTTAATTCACAAAAACTATTGGATTTTACTAGCTCTGCTAGAATAATAACAAAGAAAACATTAGAGGCCCAAAGTCCTAGTAGTCTGGTTTCAGCTATTAACACTAGTCCTGGAGTGCGAATGGAAGAGAGATCTCCAGGAAGCTATAGAATAGCCTTAAGAGGCAGTATGATCCGATCTCCATTTGGAATAAGAAATACGAAAATTTATATCGATGAAATTCCTCTAACCGATGCCAGTGGAAATACCTATTTAAATTTACTTGACCCTGTAGGAATTAATAACATTCAAATTATTAAAGGGCCTGACGGTTCGTTATTTGGTCCAAATTCTGGTGGTATCATCAGGATCAATCCAAGTGGAGCCAGCAACTCTATTTCCAATAAATCCTTGATGATATCTGCTGGTTCATATGGACTTTTTCATGAACAATTAAATTTCGAGCACACTGTTAATCAAAAGTATTCCTTCTCATTTAACCAAGCTTATCTAAGATCAGACGGATACCGTCAAAATTCCGCGCTTGATAAAAAATTTTTTCAGACCTCCCATCAATGGAAGTATAACCATAAAGGCCATTTAAAGATAATTGCCTTATATTCTGATTTAGGATATCAGACCCCAGGTGGTTTGACTCAGGCGCAATATGATCAAGATCCAGAACAAGCAAGGCCAGCTGGGGGGCCATTTCCAAGTGCTCAAGATCAACAAGCGGCAATCTACAACAAAACATTTCTTGGAGGATTAATAAACGAATACCAAATCAACACGTATTTAAAACATGTAATCTCCATTTTTGGCTCCAATACAGATTTTGAAAATCCGTTTGTGACAAATTATGAGACCAGAAAGGAAAATAATCTCGGTTTTAGAACGTATCTTTCGTATGAGAACTTAAAAAACACCGATCTAACGTGGGAAATTCAGTTGGGAGCTGAAGGTCAAAAAGGTTGGTATCATGTTAAAAATCATGAAAATAATTTTGGACTGATCGGAGATTTAACTGATGATGACAAGTTGAAAAATGGACAACATTTTTATTTTTATAGAACAAAAATTCGATTATTTGAAAGATTAAATGCTGAGGGGTCAATCGGCTTAAACTTCAATGAATTTCAATACGAAAGAAAACAACCCACTGAAAATTTCGCAAATGGAAAAATATCTTTGAATAGTACTTGGATGCCTAGGTTTGGTATCTCGTATCTCATTGACCAAAATTTAGCTATTAGGGGATCCGTTTCAAAAGGTTATTCAACACCAACAATTTCTGAAATACGTTCTTCAGACAATCAAATAAACGAAGGTTTAAAACCAGAAACAGGGACAAACTATGAATTGGGAATTCGCATGGAGAGTAAAAATAGAGCATTTATTGCAGATCTTTCCACATATCGCTATAACTTAAAGGATGGAATTGTAAGACAATTGAATGAAGCTGGGAATGAATTTTTTGTAAATGCAGGAATAATTAGTCAAAAAGGGATTGAAGGCAGTCTATTATCGCAATTAATTTCAAATAATACTGGAAATCTTGTACAAAATTTAATCTTGTCTAGTAATTTGACTTATCAGGATTATAAATTTAAAAAGTATAAAATCGACGATCAAGATTTTAGCAATAACAGGGTAACTTCAATCCCAAAATGGATATGGGTTAATACACTCTGGTTTGAATTGTCAAATGGCCTTGATTTAAATATTTCACATAACTTCACCTCAAACATCCCTTTAAACGATGCAAATACCTTTTATTCAGATAAATACCATTTATTGCAAGCTAAAATATCTTGGCTAACACCATTCACAAAAAGGCACAAATTAAAGCTATTTATAGGCGCTGATAATATTTTAAATGAAAAATACAGTCTAGGGAATGACATAAATGCAATGGGCAATAGATTTTTCAATGCCTCCTCACCAAGGAATTATTACTTAGGGGTAAAATTTATTTATTAATTGCTTATCTACTCAGATAACTAGCTTTCACTGTAATATTGGCTGATTTACTTCTTGAGGTAGTATTAAATGCACCACCATAAGAAAATTCTTCGTTATCATTTTGACCTGTAATTTGAAAAATACCCAAATCAGCTTTTATTAATGGACCCAAAGTAGAGCCCGCCTCTGAAGAAATATTTTCAGCCCTTAAACGCGCATTTTTAGAAGCCTGAGAAATTAACTTTAATTTTAGATCTTCTAAAGCAGAATAATAATAATTAGGGGCTGCCGAACTTAATTCAATTCCCTTTGAGATTAAGGTAGAAATTTCCCTTGAAGCATTATCAATTTTATTTAAATCCTTCGATTCAACACTTACTTTTTGAGAAAGGCTATATCCTGTGAACGTATTATAAGAATTGCCGTTGCCGTCAGTGTGGTAAGAGAAATCCCGATTTATATTAACCGCGTCAAACAAAATTTCACTCTCTTTAATTCCTTGGCCTAATAAAAATTCCTTTACTAGGTTTCGGTCCGTTCTGAGCTGTTCAGATGCTTCACTTAAATTCATGGATTTACGACTGTAAGAAGCTGACCATTTCACAATATCGGATTCAAAATCCGTTTTGGCATTTCCAGTAACTTCAATAGTATTCGCGTTTTTATATTTATACTTATATGCATTGGCAAAAATACAAGCGAAAATCACAAAAGATACACCGGCAACTAAACTTATAACTATTCCTGAATTTTTCATAAAATTGACTTAAAGAAACCCATTTACATCTTTTTATGAGAGGAACTGAGTCACTATTCCTTCTTTGGTTAAAAAATACTTCTTTATTTCTGAGAATAACTAATTATCGTGTTAAAAATGAGATAAACCTTTAAACCATACTTCGTTTAACGGCTGAATGACTAAGTGCTCGCTGAAATTATTCGTAAAACAAATACTGTTTTTAATACTATTTCGAATAGCGATCTCGTTTACACGAAAATTGTTATATTTAACTTGAAACCAAGTTAGTCTTTTTTTATTAATTATGAATCTCAACTTTAATTATTATATAACAAAACAAAAGTATAGTATTCTGTTTTTGTCAGTAATATTTATTTCCTCTGCTTATTCTCAAAAAAAACCAATTGATCATTCTCTATATGATAATTGGAAATCTGTAGCAGATCCAAAAATTAGTAAAACAGGAGAGTATATCTACTACAACATCGAACCACAAGAAAATGATGGATTAGCAATTCTTAAAAAATCAAATAATGATCTTATAATTGAGATACCGCGGGGAAAAAATATAAAACTAAGTGAGGATGAAAAGTTTTTAATTGCGACTGTCAAGCCTATGTTCCAACAAATTAGATCGGCAAAAATTAAAAAAGCACGTGCAGATCAAATGCCAAATGATTCCTTATTTGTCTTGAACATACAGTCCAAAGTTAGCCAAACTTTTGGACAGCTCAAATCCCTTCAGACCTCTCGGAAAATTAAAAACTTCATTGCTTTTCAAACGGTAAAGCCGAACAAATTAGTCAAGGTAGATTCATCAAATAGCAATGATAAGCATAGGTCTACCTCTAGCAATAATGAAGTGGAAAAAAACGGAACTTTGCATCTTTTAAATCTTAAAACAGGAGATACAACTAATTTTTTGGATGTTGAAACTTATAGTTTAAGTGAGGATGAACGATATTTATTATTCACTAGGAAGGACACTTATAAAGATTCTTTAGATAATTCAGGATTATTTTCATTCAATATTAATTCTGAACAAACAAAAAAAATCAGTAATGGAAAGGGCATATATAAACAGTTTACGTTTAGTGATCAAGGCGATAAATTAATATTTTTGGCGGATAAGTCTCCTGAAAATTCACAGTTGAAGAATTTTAAATTATATTATTACACAACAGACCAAGATACAGCAAAAATACTTGTTCAAAATAATAGTAATGGAATACCTGAAAATTGGCAAGTTTCAGCCGATGGCTCATTAAGTTTCAATAAATCAGCCGAGCGTATATTTTTTGGGTTGGCTCCTATTCCTAAACTTAAAGATACCACTTTAGTGGATTTTGACCGTGCAAAACTAGACATCTGGCATTGGAAAGATGATTATCTTCAATCCATGCAACTTGTGAATCTAAAAATAGATCAAACCCGAAGTTACGTTGCAATGATGGATTTAGACCATATTAAGAATAGTATAAAACCTTTATCAGATATCTTCTACAACAAAATTACGTTTACCCCAGATGCTGACAACGAATGGGCTCTTGCAACATCAGATCAAAACTATAGAATAGAATCTCAATGGCAAGGGGGAGGAAAATCTGATATTTATGTAATTTCCATGATAAATTCTAAAACCAAACTTGTTGCTAAGGATATTAAAGGACAAGCCTATCTATCCCCTGATGGAAAATATGTTTTATATTTTAACCAAAAAAATTCCAATTGGTGTACTTTCGAAATCGAACATGAAAAAACCTTTGAATTAAATTCCAATATTCAATCTGGTTTCGTAGACGAACAGAATGATACTCCCTTAGAACCTAGGCCATACGGAATTGCTGGTTGGTCAAAGGAAGGAGATCATGTTTATATTTATGACCGATATGATGTATGGAAATTCAATTTGGATGGACATAAAAAATCGATCATAACATCCGGTAATGGTAGAAAGGAAAAAATTATATATCGAATACAAAATTTGCGAAAGGAAGAAGATCCGAGAATTAGATTTAATTTTATTGATGAACGTGAGACCATTTACTTAAACGGTTTTAATGAAAAGACTAAATATAGCGGGTTGTATAAAATTGAAAATAAAACGTTTAAACAATTATGGTCAAAACCGCACACCTTCAAATATTATATGGCAAATCTTAATTATGATAAAATCATTTATACAAAAGAAGATTATCAAAATACACCAGATTTATATTTATTGACCGAATTAAATAAAGAAACTAGGCTTACCAATATCAATCCTCAACAATCAAATTATAATTGGGGTACTGCTGAATTGGTGCAATGGATAACGCCCAAAGGATTTAAGGCAGAAGGGTTATTATATAAACCTGAAAATTTTGATCCTAATAAAAAATATCCAATTATTGCTTATTTTTATGAGAAGTTAAGTGATGGATTGTATACTTATCATGCTCCAGGCCCTACTCCATCGCGTTTAAATATCCCATACTTTGTAAGTAATGAATATTTAATATTTGCGCCAGATATTCAATATGAAATTGGTTATCCAGGGAAATCAGCAGAAGAATTTGTTAATTCTGGAATGCGATTTCTTTCAACGAATTATAGTTGGGTAGATTCGACAAGAATGGGAATTCAGGGGCAATCATGGGGAGGATATCAAGTTGCCCATTTAATTACCAGAACAAATATGTATGCAGCTGCTTGGTCTGGCGCCCCAGTCGTCAATATGACCTCAGCTTATGGTGGAATTCGTTGGAGCACAGGGATGTCTCGACAGTTCCAGTATGAGCAAACGCAAAGTAGAATAGGGAAACCACTATGGGAAGCATTGGATTTGTATATCGAAAATTCACCCTTATTCTTTATGAACCAGGTTAATACTCCAGTGGCCATTATGCATAATGATCATGATGGCGCTGTGCCATGGTACCAAGGTATTGAATTCTTCTCCGCGTTGAGAAGATTAAACAAACCTGTCTGGTTATTAAATTACAATGGCGATGAACATAATTTAACATTGAGGCAAAACAAAAAAGACATTCAAATTCGCCAAGCACAATTCTTCGACCACTTCTTAAAAGGAAAACCTGCTGCAAATTGGATTAAGAAAGGTGTAAAGGCGACTGAAAAAGGGATAGACTGGGGCCTTGACAGCAATTAAATCAATAATATATTAGTAATTATGCTTTATTTTTGTCAAAACA
The DNA here is from genome assembly GCF_059758715.1 of Sphingobacterium sp. GQ94. Taxonomy (NCBI): domain Bacteria; kingdom Pseudomonadati; phylum Bacteroidota; class Sphingobacteriia; order Sphingobacteriales; family Sphingobacteriaceae; genus Sphingobacterium; species Sphingobacterium sp. GQ94. The sequence continues at coordinate 121,819 of NZ_JCAXEC010000002.1, read as the reverse complement.
CCTCCTTTTTACCAAGGTAATATTATAAAACTGATAAAAATTTGATTTTTTTTAAAAAAAACTACAACAAATGCTAAATTTACTCTACTTTTGGATTATCAAAGAAGATATACTAACGAAATCAAGTTGAAATTATATATTAATCAATAAATAAAACATGTCAAACTCTAGAATGAAGGCAGTTGAAACTGCCTCTAAGCATCAATTCAATGCTAAAACTGAGGTAACCTCTGAACGTGCAATTAATATTTATGGTAAAAACGTCTTCACAATCGCTAAAATGCGTGATTTTTTACCAAAAGCAACTTTCAAAGAAATATCCTCTTCCATTCATGAAGGTAGAAAGATAAGCAGAGAAATGGCAGAATTCATTGCCCAAGCGATGAAAATTTGGGCAATAGAAAATGGAGTTACTCATTATACACATTGGTTTCAACCATTAACAGGTTCCACCGCAGAAAAACATGATGCTTTTTTTGAACCAGATAGTGATGGATCAGCGATTGAAAAATTTACAGCAGACGCTTTAGTTCAACAAGAACCGGATGCATCATCATTTCCCAATGGTGGAATCCGAAACACCTTTGAAGCCAGAGGATATACAGCATGGGACCCATCATCTCCAGCATTTATTTTCGAAACGGGAGCAGGTAAAACACTTTGCATTCCGACTGTATTTGTTTCCTATACAGGAGAATCTTTAGATTATAAAGCTCCTTTATTAAAAGCAATTTCCGCAATCGATAAAGCAGCAACAGAAGTTTCTCAATATTTTGATAAGTCTGTTACCAAAGTAAATGGTTCATTAGGTATTGAACAGGAATACTTCTTAGTAGATCTTGCGTTGTATAATGCTAGACCTGATTTACAACTGACAGGCAGAACTTTATTCGGACATATGTCTGCTAAAGGTCAACAATTGGAAGATCATTATTTTGGAGCTATTCCTGAAAGAGTATTAGCCTATATGGTTGACCTTGAAAATGAAGCCCTAAAACTAGGAATTCCTTTAAAAACCCGTCATAACGAGGTAGCTCCTTCTCAATTTGAGTGTGCTCCAATGTTCGAAGAAATTAATTTGGCAATTGATCATAATCAGTTGTTGATGAATCTGATGGAACAAGTAGCGATTCGCCATAATTTTAAGATTTTATTACATGAGAAGCCTTATAGTGGGGTAAATGGATCAGGGAAACATAACAATTGGTCGCTTATTACAAATACTGGTGTAAATTTGCTAGCGCCAGGTAAAACACCAAAAAACAACTTAATGTTCTTAACTTTCTTTGTAAATACCATCAAAGCCGTTTTTGAACATGCCGATTTATTACGTGCCTCTATAGCCAGCCATTCAAACGATCATCGTTTAGGAGCCAATGAAGCACCCCCAGCCATTATTTCGATATTCTTAGGATCTCAGTTAGATGAAATATTAGAAGAGGTTGAATCCGCTCGCGTCGCCAAAAAAGTAAAAGCGGATAGTAATTTATGGCATGGTATCCCTAAAATTCCAGATTTAAAATTGGATAATACGGACCGAAACCGTACCTCGCCTTTTGCATTTACGGGGAATAAATTTGAATTCCGTGCGGTTGGATCCTCTGCAAATTCTGCATTACCAATGATTATTTTAAATGCAATTGTCGCAAATCAATTGAATGAGTTTAAAATTGAAGTTGATAAACAGATAAAAAAAGGAACTAAAAAAGATTTAGCAATCTTAAATGTTGTTCGTAAATATATTAAGGATTCAAAAGCAATTCGTTTTGAAGGAAATGGATATAGCGAAGAATGGGAAAAAGAAGCATCACTACGTGGATTATCCAACATTAAATCTACACCTAAAGCCCTAGATGTTTATGTAACTCCTGAATCGTTAGAGTTTTTTGAAAATTTAGGTATTTATACAAAACGTGAATCTGAGGCTCGTCACGAAATATTATTAGAAAATTTCTATAAGAAATTACAAATTGAAGCACGTGTTATTGGTGATGTTGTCACTAGTCAAATAGCTCCTGCTTGTATTATTTATCAAAACGAACTTATTGAAAATGTAAAGGGATTAAAAGATTTAGGATTAAGTAAAGAGTCTTACAGTTCACAACTTAACTACCTTGAACGGATTTCAAAACACGTGAACATCATTCTAGAAAAAACGGAAGAGATGCGTCAAGCGAGGAAAAGTGCGAATAATATAGAAGACCTTCGTGAAAAAGCGATTGCTTATGATGAAATTGTAAAACCATTCTTTGATGAAATCCGTTATAACGTTAATAAGTTAGAAAAAATTGTAGATGATTCAAAATGGCCTTTACCTAAATTACGTGAACTACTATTTATTCACTAAATTTAATTAACGACTGAATATAAAAAGACCTGGGCTTATATTTGACCCAGGTTTTTTTTTAGTTTTGTCTTTTCAAACTTGCCATATCAATAACAAATCTATACTTGATATCCCCTTTCAGCAATCTATCATATGCCTTATTAATATCTTGAATATTAAGCATCTCAATATCGGAAGTAATCTGATGTTCACTACAAAAGTTTAGCATTTCTTGTGTTTCAGCGATACTACCTATAGTTGAACCCGAAAAACTTTTACGCCCAGGTATCAAGCTAAAAGCCGCGACAGGTATAGCGTGTTCAGGAGCACCAACCAGCGCTAAGGATCCATCTCTCTTTAGTTGTGATAAATAAATATTTATATCATGTGAAGCGGAGACACAATCAAGAACAAAATCCAATTTATTTAAATACTTTTTCATTTGTTGAGCATCAGTTGATACAACCACATCATGTGCTCCTAAACGTTTTGCATCATCTTTTTTTGATTCAGATGTCGTATAAACAATAACCTCTGCTCCCATGGCATTGGCAATTTTCACGCCCATGTGCCCCAGGCCACCAATACCGATAACACCAATTTTTTTCCCTGGTCCAACATTCCAATGTCTAAGAGGAGAATACGTCGTAATACCAGCACATAATAATGGAGCGGCAGCAGCGGGATCCAAATTTTCTGGAATATGTAGAACAAACTTTTCATCCACAACTATTTTTTCTGAATACCCACCATACGTATGATTTCCTAGATGAGAATCGGCACCATTGTAGGTTTGGATATTCCCATTCTCACAATATTGTTCTAGTCCTTCTTTACAAGACGAACAACTGCGGCAACTATCTACCATACATCCTACACCAACCAAATCCCCAACTTGAAATTTTGTTACTTGTTCGCCTATCGATAAAACTTTACCAATTATCTCATGACCAGGAACACAAGGATAAACTGTAGCATGCCATTCATTTCTTGCCGTATGCAGATCAGAGTGACACACTCCACAGAATAAAATATCAATTTCTACATCTTGAGGAGTGACTCCTCTCCTTTTAATTATTAGTTGATCTAAAGCCGCATTTGCAGCTTGAGTACCAAATGATTTTACATGACTACTCATTACTTTATTTTGTTTTTTGTGATTATTATTGAACTATAACGCGGACATGAACTAAAAAAAACGGCTATATTTTCTGAAATTAATCATTTGTTAAGTTAACTCCTAAAGGTTTATAATTTTTTCTAGTATGTTTTTTAAAAATTCAGACGAACCATCCTAAAATAAGGAAATCCTGAAGCGGGGAGCTTCAGGATTATACCAAACCAATTATTAACCTAAATTATGAAATTATATACTCTTATTACTCTTCTTTGCTTTTAAAACGCAAATTCAATAACTTTAGTTTGTACAAGCTCTGAGATTAACAATTTTTAACATTGAAGGTTTTTATGATTTTTTTAATCGCTTAAAGATTTTGAATATCTCACTTATTATCAATGGAACTATTCCAAGGCTAAGGGAGATTAACCAATCGTTCAATCCAAGACTTTGAAGTTTAAATGAATCTTTCAAAAATGAGATATTAAGGACCAGTACTTGAAGACCAAAGCCAAATATAATAGCGGAAATCAAATATTTATTCGCAAATAGATCAGTTGAAAAAATCGATTTAATTTCATTCTTGAAACTAAGAGAATACAACAATTGAGAAGAAATAATGGTCAAAAAAGCCATGGTTCTAGCATATCGATTGATTTCCTCTGGGACATTATCTGAAAAAGGATTGTACCCTTGTGTTTGGTATCCATAAAGGAACGCGATGATTGTCAAAAATCCAATTGAAATTCCCGCAATAATAATACGTTTAATACCTCCATGAGAAAAAAAGTTTTCTTTTAAGGGTCTTGGCTTCTCCTTCATAACTTCCGGATTGCTTGGTTCTAAACCAAGTGCAACCGCTGGCAAGGTATCTGTTATTAGGTTAATCCAAAGTAATTGGGTTGCCAATAGTGGAACTGGCAGACCAGAAACTATTGCAACGAACATTGCAACTACCTCACCCAAATTAGAAGAAAGTAAGAATATTACAGCCTTTTTAATATTATTATAAATATTTTTACCTTCTTCAATTGCACTAATAATAGTTGCATAATTATCATCTGCAAGAATCATATCAGACGCGTTTTTAGCAACATCAGTTCCCGTAATTCCCATGGCGACACCGATATCAGCAATCTTCAACGATGGGGCATCATTCACACCGTCCCCTGTCATTGAAACTATATTTCCATTTGCTTTAAAAGCCTTAACAATATTGACTTTATTTTCTGGAGAAACCCTAGCAAATACTTTATAATCCATTATTAAGGTTTGAAGTTTTTCGACAGACATGTTGCTGATTTCTTTTCCAGTTATTGTTTGGGAATCCTTATTTGCAATTCCCAGTTCTTTCGCAATAGCCAATGCGGTGTTTCGATGGTCTCCAGTAATCATAACCGTAATAATTCCGGCTCCATGTGCTGTTTCGATAGAACCTTTAACCTCTTTCCGAGGAGGATCAATCATACCAACCATACCTATAAATATCAAATTATCTTCGAATTGCTCACGCGAAATTTTTGTTTTACTTGATTTATATGCAACAGCCAAAGTTCTTAATGCATTGTTTGCCATTTGCGAAGCCATTTCGTCCAATTGTGTTCTATGCGTATCGGTGAGGGGAATAATTTCTGAGTGCTCAAGAACCGAATCACACTTAAGAATTAGATTATCAACCGCTCCTTTTGCGTAAACCACAAAATTACCATCGGATTCATGAAGAGTTGACATTAATTTGCGATCTGAATCAAAAGCTCGTTCATCTATTCTAGGTTGTTCTGTCTGAAGCATTGCTCTATTAATCTGAAAAGAGTCCGCTAAAACCAATAAAGCTACCTCTGTTGGATCACCTGTTTGTTTATTAGCTTCTAAGGTTGCATCCGATGCTAAAGTCATAGCTTTAGCAAGAAATTTTTCCTCATCGGATGCCTCTTTTGGCCCATTAACAGTCGATAAATTATCAGTAAAGGTGAATAATTCCTGTACTGTCATTTTGTTTTGAGTTAAAGTTCCTGTTTTATCCGAGCAAATAATATTTACTGACCCTAGGGTTTCAACAGCTGGTAATTTTTTAATTATTGCATTTTTCTTTGCCATTTTTGTTACTCCAATGGAGAGCACAATAGCAACTATTGCGGCTAAACCTTCGGGTATAGACGCAACAGCTAATGATACAGAGGTCAAGAACAGTTCAGACAAATCACGACCTTGAAAATAAGATATCACAAAGATTATCAGACAAATAATCACAGCTATCTTACCTATTGTTTTCCCCAAGTGATTTAATCTGACTTCTAAAGGTGTTTTATCTTGCTGTTCTTCTCCTAAAAATCCGGCAATTTTTCCCACTTCAGTTTTATCGCCTGTACCAATAACAACGCCTGTTGCCCTTCCGAAAGTTACTAAGGTTGACATAAACGCCAAGTTTTTCCTATCCCCGATAGGTAATGATTCATCTTTAAGTATAGCGCTTGCATCTTTTTGCGTAGCGACAGATTCACCCGTCAGAGCCGATTCATCAATTTTTAAATCTGCCGATTCAATTAGCCTTAAATCAGCAGGGACGTATCGACCAGCATCTAAAAATACTATATCACCTGGAACTAAAGTCTCTGCATCAAGTTCTTGATTCTTTCCCTCCCGAAGAACGATTGCATTTGGTTGTGACAAACTTCTTAATGCATCAATAGCATTATTGGCGCGAATTTCCTGAAATAATCCCAGAAATGCGTTGATAAGAATGACCATTAAAATTATTACTCCATCGGTGTATTCACCCATTATAAAAGTGATCAATACCGCAACAAAAAGCACATAGATGAGTGCATCATTTAATTGAGAAAGAAATATCCTCAAAAAAGATTTCTTTTTTACTTCCATTAATCGATTAGGACCAGAGTCCGCAGATCTACTATTGGCTTCTTTTGTGCTTAAACCTATTTTTGGATCTACATTAAATTCAGCTATCACCTCATTGATGGATAGCCTAAAAGAATCTTTAATTTTATTTTCATTAAATGTATTCATGTTAAAGGGATTTCAATTGTTCAATGAAAGATATTTTACCCCATCATTTTATCGCCAAAACACAATTACATTTATCCTGGGAGGATGTTATAATAATAGTGAAATTATACAACGAAAATTTCCCATTTCTAACGTCCAATTTGGACATTTACCCAGCATTTTATTCCTCCAACTTACTTTGGGACCAAATTATCTTTCAGAATCTTTGTTCTGTTTTAATTAAACACAAATAGTGGAAAAATGTTAGTTATCGAAATATTTTTCATTTTATTTAAAAAAGAAGATTTATAAGGAGGAACTCAAAAGTCTCCTTCAAAAGAGATTAGAGAAAAGGAGACTTTTTGTTAAAAAATGGAATATAAAAAAACGATCAAGTAAACACTATTTTACTTGATCGTTTTTAAAGTTGGATCGGGATTTTTACTATTCTATTATTTTGTTCCCCTTTTTTTGTTCAAAATTAATTATTACCTATTCATACCCAGGATTTTGAACTAATTTTGTGTTTCTATTAATTTCATCTCGATGAAATGAACTGAAATACATCTTATCATTCCAGCTTCTGTTCTCTATACCCGGATTTAGAGTATTTACAGTGTAGGTATACGTATAACTACTTAAATCATAGCTATATTTTGTCACTGTCTTATTAGGCTTCAAGGCTCCAAAAATTCCAATAGTTGTTACTTTTCTACCCAATGTGGTTGGTGCAATCATCCATCTGCGGGCATCAAAGAATCGATGCTCTTCATATGCCAATTCGATTCGTCTTTCGTTACGGTAACGTTGTTTCAGCGCTGCACCTGAATCGTCAATTGCTGGCATTCCTGCACGGAATCTGATTCTATTCAACCAAATTTTAGCTTCAGCTTCCTCTCCAAGTTCAATACAGGCCTCTACATAGTTCAACACAGCTTCGGTATACCTTAGAATTGGCCAAGGAATTTGTTGGCGTGTATTTTGATCAACAATAGCGGGATCTGGATCAACAAATTTTCTGTAGTAATAACCTGTATAAGATCCATTCCAATCTTCAATTGGACTATTTCGGGTATCTAATCCGGGACTCACTGATCTGCTTCCTCCACCTGTTCCAATTTCATAGCGACCAGTTTGAATTTGATTTACTTCATCACGATTTTTCACATCATCAGTACGTGGCTTCCAATTGGCTCCATCATAAAGTATCGTTGCATAAAACCTAGGATCGCGATTGGTATATGGACTTGCCTTATGTTCAGGATTATTCCAATTAAATTTTTCTCCTGTTCTCAATTCATAATCATCAACTAATAGTTGAACTGGGGAATTTCCTGACCAATTATGGTATCCATTAGGACCATTATCACGCCCTACCCAGCCCCCTCTTTCGTCCTTTTCATCAATAAAGAAGCGACCTAAGATCAAATCCATTTTCCCTTTAACATCAGCAACTTTACTTCCGCCCCCCATTGCAATACTCAAATAATTAGCAGTCCCTTCTTCTAGACTGGCAGAGTCTGTTAAATCTAATTTATAAGCATAATCCCCTTGATCTAAAACCAATTTCGCTGCAGCTTTGGCTTTTTGCCATCTCTCTCTTCGATCCCCTGAAATGTAGCCTAAAAACTCAGGTGTGGCGTACGCACTTATTACAGACGATTTTCCTTTAGCTGTGGGGATGTCATGCAAGTCACTTGCAGCATAAGTAAGTACTCTTGCTTTTAAAGCCATAGCGGCAACGCTGTTTGCCCTTCCATCTACCTTAACAACATCTTTCATCAATGTTATGGCCGAATCACAATCATTAACGATTAAATTGACACATTCCTCATAAGTAGATCGTTCTTCCATGTAATCTTCTTCTCCAAGTTCATATACTTTGGTAACAATAGGAACCGCGCCATAAAATCTAAGAAGTTGTTGGTAATAATAAGCCCGTAAAAAATAAGCTTCACCTAGTAATTCAGCTGCTTTAACGTCATCACCGATTTGTGGCTCTTTCAAATTTTTAATTGCAATATTAGCAGCTCGTATCCGCTTATACATGTTACCAAAACTATAAGTATCCATTACATAACCTTGATCTGCCGAATTTGATCGGCTCTCAGTAACAGTATTTATTCCTCGACCAGGATGTGTAAATAAGGCTTCATCAGTCATCGATGCCATTTGTTGTTCGTAGAAGCCGCCTACTCCAAAACCGTTATATATTTCATATACAAACGCTTGAGCGAGTGCCGCATCAGTCCACACGATTTCCGCAGGTACCTCACCTAGCGGCTTTGTACTGACAAAATCGTCATTACAAGATGCCATAAAACCCATAAGGGCTAAAGGAATATATTGTATTTTAAACTTTAAATTCATAATATCAATCATTAAAAGGAAACCATAATCCCTGTGTTAATTAGTCGAGCTTGAGGATAATATTGTCCCAAAGCATTATTGGATTCAGGGTCATATACTTTGATTTTGCTCCAAGTCAACAAGTTTTGTCCACTTAGGAAGATTCTAGCATTACTAATCCCTGCTTTCTTCAACCATTCTGTTGGTAGATTGTATCCCAATTCTACATTTTTCAGTCTCAAATAATTTGTACTTCTTAACCAATACGTATTATTATATGAATAATATTGGTCACTACGATCTGTAATTCGAGGATAAACACTACTTGGATTATCAATAGTCCATCTGTTTTCATAAAAATCCAACAGATAGTTACCGATCGCCCCTGATTCATCTGTTCCAACTCTTAACTCACCACCGGTTGCTCCTTGAAATAAAATAGATAAGTCGAAATTTTTATAATTAAAACCTAAGTTCAAACCTCCTTGGAAAGTTGGTGTATTATTCTTATCTCGGCGGATGCGATCATCGGGCGTAATTTTTCCGTCTCCATCATAATCTTGATATTTCATATCACCTGGGCGTAAATTACTCGTGATGTCGCTATAATCAATTGTATTAGCATCAATTTCAGCCTGATCTTTAAACACTCCGTCATAATTATAATACAATTCTGCGTTTATAGCACGTCCGGTACTTCTTTGCCATTCAGGGGCGCCAGGTGCCTCATCCCAAAAAATAATCTTATTTTTTGCATATCCCCCATTAACAGAGACATTGAATCCTAATTCATTAATCTGATCTCGGTATCCAACATTAAAATCAAATCCAGAGTTATCAACTTTTCCTATATTTTCCGCAGGTAAGGACATCCCTGTGCTTTGCGGAATAGAGGCATTTCTTCTCCAAAGGATACTTTCACGACTGTTTTTAAATAAATCAAATTCAGCATTCATTTTTCCACCCAAAAATTGGAAATCAAAACCTAAATTGTAATTATTTGCCACCTCCCAAGTAATAAACATATTAGGGACACGGCTCTCCTCAAGAGATTTAACAGCTTGATTATCTATAATATAGGTTCCAAATCCATAGGTTAAGAAATATTGATATTCTTGCAATAAATCGTCATAATAAATATTATCATTCCCCATTTGACCGTAAGAAGCTCTTATCTTAAAATAATTCACAAAAGGTACATTCTCTTTCCAGAAGTTTTCTTCTGAAACTACCCATCCTAACATTGCTCCTGGAAAAAAACCGTAGCGTGAAGGTTCAGGAAACATATACGATCCATCATATCTCCAAAGCAATTCAGCGATGTATTTTCCCTTATAATTGTAATTCAATCTACCAAAATAATTTTGGCGAGCACGTTCCCATGCGCCTCCATCATTATTTTTTTCACCATCACCTCCGGCAAACAGATAATCAATATTATTGGAAATAAAGAACCTTCTAAATGCAGAAAAATTATCATTACGAATAGTCTCGCGATTCACCCCGGCTAAAACATTTAAAGTATGATCACCAAACGTTTTATCATAACTTGCAACCAACCCTAGAAGAACATTCATTTGATCTTCAGTACTTTGCGTCAATCTAGGTTCGGAAGGTCCTCTTTTCCCTGCAACTAATAAAGGAGTAACTCCATCAGCCTCATAATCTCCTTGCCATGTATTTAAGAACCAAGGTGTCTCCCATTTTTTAGATCCTCGCACATATTTATCGATTGCAGCAGTTCCAGTCACTTTCAGTCCATCAATGCCAGGAATCAAGACTTCAATTTGACCATTAGTTTGGAAGTAATAACGTTTATTCCGATCATATCCTGTTGCATCAGTCGCAATAACAACTGGGTTTTCGCCATTTTCAATATCTGGTCCTGGAGCACCATTCGGCCAAAAAGCTGGTTGAGTTGGATTTCCCCGCATCAACATTCGAAATATTGTACCAGCACTTTTTGTCGGATATTCGCGGTTCTCCTGTCTTCCTAGAATTCCAAATTGAGTTTTAACGTATTTGTTAATATTGGCATCCAAATTTACCCTAATATCATATTGTTTATATCCATTGGCAGAATTCTTATAATAACCATCTTGATTAAGATAACCTAAAGACATCAGATATTTGAAATCCTCGGAACCTCCCGTTAATTGAAGGTTGTGTTTGGATTGAGGGGACCAGTTTTTCAAACCATCATCATACCAATCGGTATTAGGATGCCCCCATGGGTCAGAACCATCAGCAAAGAGCTTACGGTCTTCTGGATTAAATGGAGCAGAAAGAAGGTCACCATTCGGTTTTTTATAAGTTCCTGTCGAATTAAAAGCATCAAGTGCAGCTTTCCATTCCTCGACTGGTAATTTAAATATTTCAAGTTCATTACGCATTTCTGAGTATTGAACAGCGTCTGCCAAATCTGGTATTACAGTAGCTTGGGAAAAACCTTGATTAAACGTGTAAGAGAGTTCCGGTTTTCCTGTTTTCCCTCTTTTGGTGGTAACAAGTATAACTCCGTTTGCTGCACGTGCACCGTAAATCGCGGCAGATGCATCCTTTAGAACTGAAATATTCTCAATATCAGCAGGATTTAACCGTTCTATACCACCTGCCCTTGCAGGTATACCATCAATAACAATGAGGGGACCACTTTCACCTAGCGTATTTGTGCCTCGAATTCTTATTCCCGAACCATCTCCTCCTGGTTCACCGCTACGATTTGTTGCTACTACCCCGGCCACACGGCCCGCAATCGCATTTGAAAGATTAATTGCTGGAGACTTTTTTAATTCATCCCCTTTCACAGCAGAAACTGCACCTGTAACAGTAGCCTTTTTCTGAGTTCCATATCCTACAACAACAACCTCATCAATATCAGCCAGAGTAGTTGTTAATTCAATATCGATTGTGGTTTGATTTGACACAGCGACTTCACGCTTTTCCATACCAATAGAAGTAAAAACTAATGTCGCTGTACTTGGGACACCCTCTAATCGATATTTTCCTTGACTGTCTGTTGTCGTAGCTTTATTACTACCTTTCACGGTGACGGTCACACCGGGTATGGGTTCCCCTGTGGAATTATTTTTGACTGTACCCTGAACAATAATTTCATTTTGCCAGTACGATGAATAATCTGTACCGAGCGATGGAGAATGGGCAAAAACAGATGGGGTAGCGAGTGTACAGAGCATACAGACTCCACTAAACCGCATCAATTTGATTCCATTCTTTCCATTGAAAAGAAGGCGGCGTATAACCATAGATTTAAGATGTTAGTTGTTTAAGATTTACGTTTAGTATTTTCGAAGATAAAAAAAACAATAGTTTGCGCAAATTTTTGGTAGATAAGATGTCACCCGATGAAGCAAATTACTTATTTAAAAACTGGATTATATACGTTGTTCAATAAACCTTAAATCTGATTACCAGCGATTTATTAAATCTTTAATTGCATCCATTTTATTTGAGGCTATTTGTAACATTTGATCCTAATTATAAGTTGGTCTGATCTAATCCTTTTTTAACAATCTCATATTTTACTATAAAATATGAGATTGTTAAAAAAAAATCAAATGAATTAAAATAAATTAATTAACTTGGATGTAACCAACTAGCATTTAACCATCTTAGAAATGAAAAAATTAATTACACTAATTATATTTTTCCTTATCGCATTAATATTAACACTTGTATTTTCAAAAAATGTAATTAAGCTTTCTGTAGAAATGACTTTATTTATCCCCTTACTTTGCACGTCAATCTTACATTTATCAACAAAAAAAAGGAAGTCAATCTCAAGACGATAAAAACACTCAATGTGAGCTAATATCAGACCTTTAAGTGGGAACTATTTTCGAGTTTGGTGTCAATACCTCGTTTTTTAAATAAACCAAGCTTTTACAATTCGAATAATTAAGAATGCCATTTCCGTCTAAAGAAATAAAGCAGATTCTTCCTACATACTAAAAAGGGATCAGATTAGCGATTCTGATCCCCCCTTTGGTTGTATTAATTGAATTAAAAAATTAATCCAATACTTTTCTATTTTAAAACCTCTTGTAAAAATATCTTAGTATGTTTCCAAGCACGTTTTGCCATAATCTCATTATAATCAGCAGACTCAGGATTTGTAAAAGTATGTTTTGAATTAGCATACGTGATAATTTGCCAATCGGCATGTCCATCGTTCAGTTCTTTAATTAGATTTTCATAATCTTCCTTCTTCACACTCTTATCATCTGCAGGGTGTTCTATTAAAATCTTAGTCTTTATAGGATTATTTGGTCGGTCAGAAGATTTAGCTAGTCCGCCGTGTATACATACAATCCCCTTTACATTTAACCCCCCTCGAGCAGTTTCCAAAGCTCCAGTTCCACCAAAGCAATACCCAATAACAGCAATCTTTGTAGCACCTAGCTTTTCCAGCTCATCAATAGCAAGCTGTATTCGTTTTTGATAAAATCTGTAATCTGATTTAAATATAGAAGATATTTTCGATGCAGTTGAATTATCGGTTGGGTATTTTCCCTCCCCATAAATATCAGCTATAAAAGTAATATATCCCTCCTTTTGAAGATTTTTAGCGGCGTCTTTTGCTTCTTCATCTATTCCTTTCCAAGCAGGCAAAATTAAAACAGCTTGAGTTTTGTCTCCTAGATTTGTGGAAACTAACCCATTCAATTTTTGATCACCATCAAAGTAGACAATAGGATTTAACTCCTGACCAATTGAAGAATTTGATCCCATTATTATACAGGTTATAAGGTATGCTGTCGATTTAATTAAAGAGTTCATCATGTATTTGTTTTTACTCCCTTACTAGTTATATATAACATTTTTAGGAAAAAAAAGTTTTAAAGCATTCATATTTAAGTTAGTACATGATTCAAAAAGTAATTTTCTAGTTATGAGTTATAATTATATTTGAAAGTAACACATTGTTATTTTAAAACTTGCAGTTCAATAATAATGTATTTAAATACGAAATAGGGATTATTGGAACATTAAACAGAAATAGACAATTAATTCATTGCCTGGAATCATCCTGATTGCTTTATAGTCAAAAACGATAATGCTGGAGGCGGATTCTATCAATCAGACTTCGTGCTTTTCATGAAGTCAAATGCGCCTCTTCTTAAATTAATACCGTACTCCAGATTTGCTTTCAAACAAGAAAGAAAATTTGCCCATCCCTCAGTTTGCCCTATAGCTTGAAGAATACCTTCTTCATTTTTTTTCATTCTGCTTTCTTTCACTTTCACAATCGTTTCATGTCCAGAAACACCTTCTAAGAATATTTCGACAAGCATTCCCTCCTTTCCAGTCCAATCAAAGGAGATATATTCATATGGTTTAATAACCCGGCCAGTAACCGGGAAAGTCTCTTTGAATTCAGGAAACTTCCAATAGACTGTTACACCATTCTCCAATCTTCCTGTAGATTTTTCAATAAAATAACCACTCATTTTATCTGGCGAGACTATAGCTTCAAATACGTCGTGTATTGATTTTTGAATCTGAATTGAAGCTTTTGCTGTTAAAAAATTGTCCATAAATTGCAAGTTAATAATTCTTTAATGCTAACGTTTTTTGATTTACTCAATATGTTAATTTTAAAGAAATTTTGTTTAAGTTTAACTGTTATTTTTTACTACCTCATAAAAGCTGGTATTCAAAAATATCATATTTAAATTTACTAAAATCTAATTAAATAGAGATGAAAGAAAAAATAGTAAGTACGAATAATATTAATCTATATACTCAATCCTTTGGTAACATAGATAATCCAACGATCATGTTAATTGCTGGAGCTACTGTTTCGATGTTATTTTGGGACGAAGAGTTCTGTGAAAAATTAGCTAATAAAGGTCATCATGTAATACGATTTGATTTTAGAGATACGGGTCAGTCAACAAGTTATCAACCAGGGAGCTCAAATTATAGTATTGACGATCTTGTGGAAGACATAGCACAAATTCTAAAAGCCTACGAATTAGATTCTGTTCATTTGTTAGGTATTTCATTAGGCGGCATGATAGCTCAAATTCTCGCCATTAAATATCCAGAAAAAGTAAGAACATTGACATTAATGAGCACAATGCCCTGGTGTCTCGTAGATTCGAATATCCCAGATATGGACGTGAGAGTGTTAAAATATCAGGCAAAGGCAGAAAATATAGACTGGAATGATGAACAAAAAGTAATTGAATATATGTTACAAGGTTCCAAATTAATGAATGGCAGAAAACCATTTAATGATGAAAAGGCCATTAACTATTTAAAAAAATCGTATCAAAGGGCTGCAAATTTTCAGAGTCAGTTCAATCACGCGTCCTTAGAAGGTGGAATGGATTTCTATAATAAAATTGAAAATATAAAATCTCCATCTTTAGTCATACACGGAACAGATGATATTATTTGTCATTTTAATTTTGCACCAATACTAGTTCAAAAACTTAAAGCACAAAATTTTTTAATTTTAGAAGGTACAGGACATGAACTTCATGAAGATGATTGGGATCAAATTATCAACGCACAGAGTGGAATGATTTCTCATTTTGAGAATAAGCAATAGTAAACTACCCACACACACTTTGTGATGGCATGGGCTTTAGACATCAATAATGCACAGTACAACTATAGATATTGCATCTTTCGGGCAGATTTACAACAGCCCCAAGCAAAGCAATGTTTTGAGCGGCATTACAGGCATCAATCACATCCACTTTGCAATTTTTATTTGTACACTTAAAAACCTTATTGGTTTTTTTACCAATATATCTGCAGCAATTACAGGTTTGGGAGGTGTACTGAGGTGCTACAACGATCAACTTAACACCATTCAAAAGAGATTTGTATTCCAGAAAGGAACGCAGCTGACCAAAAGACCAACGACCAAGTTTTGTTCTAAACTTTTTATTTCTAGGTTTCGAACTAAAACGGATGTTAGTCAGGTTTTAAATAGCAATCCCTTGTCTTTTATCCTTAGCGGATTTTACAATCGATTTGGAAAGGGTGTGGTTGATAATAGCAGATGTTGTCTTAAAATTAGGGGGTCGCTGCCTTCTCTCCCACACACGCTTAGGCAATGAGTGGGTTTCCGCAGCATTTTTATGAATCAGTACTAACAAAAAAACGCTTATTACTGTTTTTTTTAAGGCGAGTACTCAATATTTAAAATGTATATAATTTTATGATTCTCCACTTGAGTTAATATAGCTAGACACGGATTAAATAAATGCTCAAAATAATTTTTGTTTCTTATCCTATGACAAGAAAACTAAAATAAAACTAAAGTACCTTAGTTGAAGTTATACAGAAGAGAATATCTTATATAAAGAATTGTAAATCCATTAAGTATGAGCAATATTTAAAAATTTGAGATTTTTATTTAGTGGATTCCGTTCTTTTATTTAAAAGATGAAACTAAGTAAACTTTTATGTCAATTGTAATGATGACTTCGTTATAATCTTCATAACGAACTTAACTTAGAAAAAATTTATATTACCGCTAGATGTTGACAATAGGTTGTCAATAGAGAGTGATAATTTTATCGAACAAAAGATATAAACTAAAAAACAATACATCATGGCAAAAATTCACGCTTATTTAAATTTTGAAGGAAACTGTAAGGAGGCATTCGCATTTTATCAAAAAGCATTTAAAACCGAAGATTTAGGCACTTATTATTTTGATGATATGCCCGCAGAACCAAATCAACCTCCATTACCTGAGGAGGCAAAAGGAAAAATCATGCATACGGCAATTTATATTAATCAGGATTCAATGCTAATGGGTTCAGATGTTGTTAAGGGCTTTTTTAACGAAGATGGAACAGAAATGAACCCTACCCCACTCACCTTTGGAAATTCTACTTACATTATGTTAGATGCACAATCCAAAACTGAAGCAAAAGATTTATTTGATTCATTAACTAAAGGAGCAAAAAAAATAGAAATGGAATTAGGTGAAACTTTTTTTGCTGAATCATTTTCATCCTTCCAAGATCAATTTGGAATTTATTGGATGATTCATTTCGAAGGAAATAAAAAGATGGGATAATAAATCTTTATCATTTATACTAGAGTTTTTAAGAAACAACAGAATTGTTGTTTCTTAAAAACCTACTTATTGAATTGCATTTCTATCATTTAGGTGTCTAGAGTTTAGGATCAAAAATAACTCGTCTGTATCTAACTATAAGAATTATCACTATAAAAGCCTTAGTCACCGAAGTTAATAAGGCCAATAAAATAAATAACCATGTCCGTTGTCCACGAAATTATTCTAATGGCTCAATTCCATAAGGTTCTAAAAAACAAAACCATGAAAAATAGAATTATACCTTGTCTCATGTTTGACAACAATGCAAAGGAAGCTTTCAACCTCTATTCAACTATTCTATCAGATACGAACATTACAAAGGACAGTGGAGTTCTGGTACAGGCAAAGGTTCTAGGGGTAGAAATAATGGGAATAAATGGAGGTCCGCAGTTCAAACCAAACCCATCAATTTCATTTATGCTGGTTTATGAATCCAAAAATGAAATTGATTCTGCATGGAAACAGCTAATTTCAGGAGGAAAGGTTCTGATGCCTTTAGAAAAATACCCTTTTAGTGACCACTATGGATGGCTGGAAGATAAATATGGGTTTAGCTGGCAATTGTACCTAGGTAAACGTTCGGATGTAAATAATCAACCAGTGGTTCCGACTATTATGTTCGCCCAAAAGCAACAAGGAAGATGTAAAGAAGCATTAGATTTCTATGGCAGTTTATTTCCGGATTTCAAACTTCAAGGAATCTTAGAATACCCACAAGATGAAATGAAAAATCAAATAATGCATGCTCAATTTATGGCTGGAGGTTTAACAATAGCTGCAATGGACAGTGGGGTGCCACAAAACTTTACGTTTAACGAAGGAGTTTCTTTTAGTATATTTTGTAAGGATCAAAACGAAATAGATTTTTTTTGGAATAAAATAACTGAATTGGGCGAAGAAAGTCAATGTGGTTGGTGCAAGGATCAATTTGGTGTCAGTTGGCAAATTATTCCTGAAGAAATGAATAAACTCATTATCGAAAACCCTAAAGCATTTTCTGCAATGTTAAAAATGAAAAAACTTATTATTGAAGATTTGGCTAATGCATAATATTCTGATAATCTATAAATTATAGATATTATTTCACTCATTGATTGGATTTAATGGATAAATATGTTATACTACTAAGAGCGATAAACGTTTCGGGTAAGAATATAATTAAAATGGAAGAATTAAAAATTGTATTCCATCACAATAACTTTATTAACGTTAAAACCTATATACAAAGTGGAAATATCGTATTAAGTACAGGTGTAGATTATTCAAAATTAAGCCAAAATATCAGTAGAATAATACAAGATTCTTTTAAAATAAATGTTTCCAATTTTATTGTTTCTAAAATGAAATTAATTGAAACTCTGAATAGGAACCCATTTAATGCTGAATTACCCGGTAATCAATTGTATTTTTGTTTCCTATCACATGAACCCGAATTAGATTTAGTTAATCAAATAAAAAATTTCAATTCAGAATCGGACAGATTTGAAATCATAGGGGATATAATCTATATTTATTTGCCTAAAGGCGCCTCTAAAACAAAATTAACGAACTCTTTTTTTGAGAAGAAGCTTAAAGTACGTGCTACAACACGGAACTTGAATACCATGAAGAAACTATTGGACTTAATTGATGAAATATAATTTTAAAACTTGATTTAATCAATAGTCTAGACGAACTGGCGTAGTCTCGAAAAATCATTAGATTAAAATTCGCTATTTTTTTCGACTTAAGGTATATGTCATCCAAATCATTCCGGAGTTTATTTTCCATCAATTTCATTAGCATAAACATCACTTAACCAATTAAATAACAGCTTGTCTTCTAAAGTGTTTATTTGTATATCCATTGCTTCTAAAATTTCTTCAAAGAAGGGAGCAATAATGAGATCATCTCGATTACTAAAAAGAGAAATATAAATATCGCGCTCGGGAATCATTAACATAATATTATGAAATCCAGTGCTTTCTCCTGAATGGAAATAGACCACGTTCCCATTGGTATCTTCAGCTAGAAAAAGTCCCTGGCCGTACCGAACCTCGGGATTGACCTCATAGAATAATTCTTTGTTACGCCCATTAGCCAATAATTGATTCACGATAGAGGTTATATAAACGTTGGATCGACAAAAATCGTCCGCGGAAGTATAGACACCTCCATCTCCTTTGGTTGCACTAGTTATACTTTGATCCGCTAATATGAATTTATCTTTTCGGAAATGATAACCATAAACCCGATTTTTGATTTGTACAGTCTGATTAAAAATTTGGGAGTTTGACATTTCCAGATGTTTAAATACGTTTTCTCTAACAAAGATTTCAAACTTGCTTCCAGAGATCTTCTCTACAATTAAAGATAGAAGACAATAACCTGAGTTACTATACCTGAATTTAGAACCGGAAGGAAAATATAATGTATCAATAGGGGTCACAAAATTCAGTACATCCAAATCATCAAGTTGTTTAATTTGACGATTTGGAATCAAAACTTCATAATCAATTATTCCTGATGTATGATTTAGGAGATTTAATATGGTTATGTTACGAACTTCACCTTTCAAATTTGGGAAGAAATCACTGATTTTTTGCTCAAACCGCAATTTCTTATCCATGAATAATGATGCAATAGCCAATGCTGTAAATTGTTTACTCACTGAAGCCATTCTGAAATTACTTTTTGAATCAATGGGCCTTGATGATGTTAATTCTTCAACGCCATTGCCTTTAGAGTAGATTACTTCCCGATTAGCTCCAACAATATGTAACATAATACCGGGCACTTCAGGATTTGGATAATATTGAAACACAATGCTATCTAGCTTTGAAGATAAGGTTTGACTGAAAGAAGACATAGAGCATACTATTAACCCTATTATAAACAAACATTGAAATTTATACATTCCCAATGCTAAGAAATTTTGGTTAAACTAAAAAGGGGTTATTTTCTAACCCCTACTTGAAAAGTTCAATTATTCAACAATTTGTAAATCTGAGTCTTTGAGATCTTTAAACTTTCTGTAGCGGTCAATTTCATCTGCTAATTTTGAAATTGCAAAACCTACAATTGAGGCATCGTCCAGCCAACCCAATACTGGAACTAAATCGGGAATAGCATCTAAGGGCGAAATGATGTAAATTATTGTACCAACAATGATTGACAGATTCCATCTATTGATTTTGTATTTACCCGCTAAGGTATCTTTCATCATAGAAAGTACTAGATTAAAATCATTTGTTTTATTTCCTAAATTGCGAGATTTGCTTTCTGCTAAAAGGACTTCATCATTTGTTAAACTCCTATTTTTAAATACATTAAATAATGTAATAGCCTTCCTATGATAGCTTTTTTTCATTTTAATCTTTATCGTTGAATTATTAAGACATTGAATTATAATAACGGTTTAATTTTATCAAAATCAAACTTTATAAAATGTGCTAGAGGTATCCGAAAATATTTTTTAAATAAAAACAATAATAGCACAATATAACTGATCTTCGGTCGTTTTTATAGTAAGAAAAGGTTATTTTAAAATTATTATAACGAGAGTTATAAGAAGTTAAATAGAATAACTTTTAAAAGGAATAGGTTGATTGTGTAAAAACAATCAACCTATTTCGATTTAAGAGGGAACCTTTCTTATGGTTTCTCTCTCCCAGATTCTATGCATTTTTATCGATTTAATAAACTCATCCACTAAACTTCCATCGGATTCGTAAATGACAGCCTTATCCTTATCGACTAAGGATTTAGCAGCTAAGCTCTCTGCGCCTTTTGCAAAGGCTAAAGCTTTACAATGTCTATATCCCTCGTTTATAAATTGAAAATAATCCGGATTATTTAAAAGTTTTGCAACTGATTCTCCTTCGGGAGTATAAAATGCATCGTAACATACAGAAGCTTCAGTCAAATAGGAATGCTGAATTACCATCTCACCTCCTTCTTGGAATTTTACGGTTCCTACATGTGAAGAAATAAAAGTTACATGAGCTCCCAGTTTTTCCAATTCTTTTTGAACTTTATCTACCGAAATCATGCTTACACCATCATCAATTAAGAAAGCAATTTTCCTGCTTTTAATTGTTCCTTCAGTGGGTTCAACCTTCATACTTAATGCTGAAGATTTGACAATTTCAGGTTTATTCGGTTTGATAGGATAATTTGGGTGGTTTTGCCTTGCAAATTGTAATGTTAATGGATCAAGCTCTTCTGCTGGTGTAAGCCCCAAGTTTGCCCCAACCATATTTGCTAATTTTTTGTCAACTTGGTATAAAATTGCTAATTCACGTTTTCTGATACTTTCATCATTAACTTTAGAGAGCTCAAAACTAAATGCATTTATGATGTGACTTTGCTCTTCAGGACTTTGCGAATTAAAAAATAATCTCGCTTGCGTAAAGTGGTCAGCAAAAGACGATGATCGTTCTCTAACCTTCTTGCCTTCTAAATATTGTTCACCTGTTTGAAATCCTTTCTCACCCTTAAGCATAGCATGATAAGGACAACCATCCGCCTTACTATTAGGAAAATAACTAACATTTCCTTTCAAAATGTCCTGCCTTGCAAACCCATCCTTTTGATTATTAAATTTACCATTTATTGGACTGTTGATTGGCAATTCATGAAAATTAGGCCCCCCAAGTCTATAATTTTGAGTGTCCATATAGGAAAAGATTCTACCTTGCAATAGTGGATCGTCCGAGAAATCTATACCCGGTACTAATCTTCCTGGATCAAAGGCAGCCTGTTCTGTTTCAGAGAAGAAGTTTTCCGGATTTCTGTTTAATGTCATCGTTCCAATAATCTTCACAGGTACCAACTCCTCGGGAATTATTTTAGTCGGATCTAAAATATCGAAGCTAAATTTCATTTCATCTTCTTCCGAAATCAGCTGAACTCCTAAATCCCATTGAGGAAAATCATTATTTTCTATTGCTTCCCATAAATCTCTTCGATGAAAATCTGCATCGAAACCAGATATTTTCTGGGCTTCATTCCAGGCAACTGAATGAACACCGAGACGAGGCTTCCAATGGAATTTAACAAAAGTTGATTTTCCATTTTCATTCAAAAATTTAAAAGTATGTACTGAAAATCCTTCCATCATTCGCAAACTTCTCGGAATTGCTCTGTCCGACATTACCCATAAAGACATATGTGCAGCCTCGGGCATTAAGGAAATAAAATCCCAGAATGTATCATGTGCTGAGGCAGCTTGGGGCATTTCATTATTGGGTTCCGGTTTAACTGCATGAACAACATCTGGAAAGTTCATGGCATCCTGAATAAAAAAAACCGGAATATTGTTTCCAACGAGATCGTAATTACCTTGCCGAGTATAAAATTTCACAGAGAAACCACGAACATCTCTAGCCAAGTCTGAAGAGCCTTTGAAACCTGCGACAGTAGAAAAACGTACAAATACAGGTGTTTGCGTTCCAATTTTTAAAAAATCAGCACATGTAAAACTAGACATATCAGCAGTTGCCTCAAAAACCCCATGGGCGCCTGAACCTCGGGCATGTACCACTCGCTCAGGAATCCTCTCTCTATCAAAATGCATTAATTTATCAAAAAATATATGATCTTGTTGCAAAGAAGGACCACGATTGCCAACCTTTAAAGTATTATTATTATCATGGATAGGAACACCATCATTAGTTGTCATGACTTTTCCAGCATTATCTACCAAATTTTTATCAACTTGGTTTGAAACTTTAAATTTGCTCTTTTTCATTGTTTATAGATTTATATTGCATTAAATATGATTATCTTCCAAAAGAAAAATAGGTCTCTAAGGGATGTTTTTTTCCGCTTAACCAGTTAGATAACATGCTCATACCAATAACTGAGAAAGTAATTCCATTTCCACCGAAGCCTAATATAAAATATGAGTTTTTAAAATCCCGGTGGCTTCCAATGTAGGGTAAGCCGTCATCGGTTTGCCCAAATGTTCCTGCCCAAGAAAAATCAATCACAAAATTATCTTTCTTAAAAATCTTTTGATATGCTTTAATGAGTTTTAATGATTTATGGTATATTAATTCGTCTCTTTTTTGGGAATTTATAAAATTCTCATCTTCCCCTCCTATTAAGAATCGGCCGTCGTCAGTAGTACGCATATATTGATAAGGACTCGCTGTATTCCAGATTAACATGTTTCGATATTTATCACAAATCGTTTTCTCAATCTCTGAAACCATTGCATATGTGCTATAAAGATTAACAAACCTCTCTTTTATAATGTTGGTGGTTTCATAACCTGTACAGTAAATTATTCTTTTTGCCTTAATTTGAAAACCTGTATCAAGAGAACAAAGATTATAACCTCGCTTTTCAATCACGTCTGTAAGTTCAGTTTTATCGTAAATATCCAACCCATTCTCCTGATTAAAACGAAGAATCTCATGACTTAATTTAAAAGAATCTACGCTTGCACCATGCTTGGATAAGATACCAGCATAGGCATTATGTATTTCAAATTTTTCCAATATATCTTTCTCGTTTAGCCAGCGAACCTTAAATCCGGCCTGTTTCCTCGTCTCATATTCCTTTTTTAACCAAATGACATCCTTCTTACGGCTGGCGTAATAAAGCGAAGACTTTTTTTTAAACCCAGCTCTTGAATGTATTTCAGAAGCAATCCGGGAAAGTCGACCAATAGCATCCAAACATGATTTGTAGCTTAAAACGGCTCCTTTAATTCCGATCATTTCAATTAATTTACACAATGGTGTATCAATTTCATATTGAAGCATGGAGGTCGTCGCCGAGGAACTACCATTTAATATTTCTCTTTTATCTATAATAATAGTCTCATATCCATCTCGCATACATTGATGAGCAGCCAATACACCTGTAATACCTCCTCCAACGATCAAAACATCACAGGTCTTGTCGGATTTTAATGAAGGATAGGAATTAATTATTCCATTTTTAATTAAAAAAAAAGGTTCATTTGACTTTAAGTCCATTGACAAAAAAGTATAATACCATTAATTGATTATTGACCATAGAATTTGAAATTATTTTTCGATTCACCATCAGTATATTATCAACTATTGAGAATGAATTTTGTTTGCAAATATTATTCGTTTTTGAAGGGAGTTTAGTTTGACCGATTTTAAATTTCATTCATCAGGGGTATAAATCATAAGAGATTTACATTAATTTATCTATTGAAGTTTGCATTTCGCTATGAGGCATTTGCATAAAACCTAACAGATTACCAACTTGTAATTACCAAATAAGATATTTTTAGAATATTGAATACATAAATAGCCGAAAGTTTACTTCTTCTGCTTTCCATGACTTCGAATTTCATAAAAAGCTATGTATCTTTGTTCTCAAATGAATGTAAATAATTTATTAGAGCGCGCCTTAAATTTTGATTTCTTAACCAAAGAAGAAGGTGTTTTTCTATACCATCAAGCTCCTACGGCGGATTTGGTATACATCGCTAATGAACTTAGAAAAATACAAGTTCCACATGGCAAAGTAACCTGGCAAATTGACAGAAATGTCAATACAACGAATGTGTGTATCGCCAATTGCAAATTTTGCAATTTTTTCAGACGTCCCGGGCACGAAGACAGTTACATCACCGACATCGAGACCTATAAGCAGAAAATTGAAGAAACCTTTAAATTTGGTGGAGATCAACTTTTGTTACAAGGAGGACACCATCCAGATTTGGGATTAAATTTTTATACAACTCTTTTCAAACAATTGAAGGAGCTATATCCTACTTTAAAACTACATTCTTTAGGACCCCCAGAAATTGCACATGTTGCCAAATTAGAAGGTTTAAGCCATATAGAAGTACTAACTGCTATGAAAGAAGCCGGTTTGGACTCTCTCCCTGGTGCAGGTGCTGAAATCCTTAACGACAGGGTTAGAAGATTAATATCAAAGGGTAAATGTGGAGGTAAAGAATGGTTAGACGTTATGAGAGCAGCCCATAAAATCCATATTCCTACCTCAGCAACGATGATGTTCGGGCATATAGAAACGATTGAGGAACGATTTGAACATCTGGTGTGGATTCGAGAAGTTCAAGATGAAAAGCCTGAAGGTGCTTACGGTTTTGTAGCCTTTATACCATGGCCTTTCCAAGACGATGGTACATTATTAAAACGTTTACGTGGCATCACAAATGATGTTACAGAATCTGAATACATAAGAATGATTGCCCTTAGCAGAATTATGTTACCAAACATTAAAAATATCCAGGCTTCCTGGCTGACGGTTGGTAAACAAACTGCACAAATTTGTCTTCATTCAGGCGCAAATGATTTTGGATCAATAATGATTGAAGAAAATGTTGTTTCAGCGGCAGGAGCACCACATAGATTTACCTCTAAATCTATTCAAGACGCTATTTCAGAAGCAGGGTTTGTTCCTCAATTAAGAACTCAAACTTATCAATTCAGGGATATACCTGAGAATATGGAACAACAGGTTATAAATTATTAAAATCCAATTTTGAAAGATATATTTTTAAATATTGAGGCTATTATTTTTGCTTCCATTGAAGGAATAAATCAAAAGGAGCTAAGAGAAGTATTACAAAATACATTATCTATCCAGATTTCTAAAGAGGAGCTGTCTGAAATAATTAAAAAACTTAAATTTAAATATGCAGATGATGCGTATGCTTTATCGCTAGAATCCATAAACGAGCATCTTCAGTTCCTGACTAAACCTGAGTTTCACTTGGCTATTCATCAACTCCAAATTCAGAGAGATAAGAAAAAACTTAGTCAGGTCGCGTTAGAAACACTAGCCATCATTGCCTACAAACAACCTATTACAAAAATAGAAGTTGAACAAATAAGGGGGGTAAACTGTGATTACTCCATTCAGAGACTGTTAGAGAAGGGATTAATTAAGATTATCGGAAAGGCCACAACAGCTGGCAAACCATTATTATACGCAACTAGTAGCGAATTCATGAATCATTTCGGTCTCTCTAGTGCGAAGGATTTACCTCAATTAAAAGATATTGTAACAAGAGAGAATTCAATAGGCGAAATCATAGAATAAGTACACATTTAACTTATTCCTATCGTGAAGATTATTTTTTTTTTAAAAAAAAGTTTATCAATTGGAATTTCTTATATAATTTTACTTTACTAAAGGAAATATCATATTAAAAAAATGGCTACAACACAAGCAATTGAAACAGAAGAAATGGTTGACGAATTAGTATTCAACTTCAATGGTCCTGAGGATGATTCTGATGATATCTTTGAAGACGACAATTTCGATTTGGATGATATCGATTCTATTGGAGAATACGATGATCTGGATGATAATGATGACGAATTTTAATTCTGGCATTTTATTATCACTTAAAAGCTATTGGAATTATTATCCCAAAATCACTATTCTTCTATTTGGTTAGAATAAAATTAGAATTCTGGGATAATAAAAAAAGCTAAGGTAATTTTAATATTACCTTAGCTTTTTTTATTGGGGATATGAATTTTATTAATTCAATAATTCTGTTATTTTTGTTATCTATTGTCTATACTCAAAGAAAACGGTAGGTCTTCTTTTTTTACTCCCCTAGTTTTGTTAGGTTCAGATCCCATCTCAAACATCAAGTTAGCTCCTTTAATTAAAAGGCTATGATTGATATAATTTTTCGAGTAATTTTTTCCATTCCATTTCAGATTTTGAATATAGCGGTTTTTATCTGAATTGTTATTTGTCTGAATATTCACCTTATTTCCATTATCAAGGTGAAGAGTTACTTTATCAAAAATCGGAGATCCAATCACATATTCATCAGTTGCTGGTGTGACAGGATAAAATCCGATAGCAGAGAATACATACCAAGCAGAGGTTTGTCCGTTGTCCTCATCTCCACAATATCCATCAGGATTCGGTGAATACATTCGGTTCATAGTCTCCCTAACCCAGTATTGAGTTTTCCAAGGTGCCGCAACATGATTATATAAATAAATCATATGTTGAATCGGCTGATTCCCATGGGCATATTGCCCCATATTAGCAATTTGCATTTCCCTAATCTCATGTATTGGAAACCCATAGTAGCTCTCATCGAATATTGGTGGCAAAGAAAATACAGAATCTAATTTAATTTCCATTGCTTTATGTCCCCCTAATAAATTCGCTAACCCGTCTATATCTTGAAATACGGACCAGCTATAATGCCAACTATTTCCCTCAGTAAAGGCATCCCCCCATTTAAATGGGTTGAATGGTGTAGACCATGATCCATCCTTATTTTTTCCTCGCATTAAACCAGTTGATGAGTCAAAAAGTTTTTTGTAATTATAGGATCTCTCTTTATAAAACTCTTCGTCCTTTTTGTCTTTACCTAAAGATTTAGCCAACTGATAAATTGAGAAGTCATCATAGGCATATTCCAAAGTTCGAGCGGCATTTTCGTTAATTTTAACATCATAAGGAACATATCCAAGATCATTATAATATTCTGCCCCCGCTCTACCCACGGCAGTCAATGGCCCCGCATTATTCGCACCCTTTTTTACGGCTTCATAGAGTATTTCTATATCTTTTGTTTTAACACCTTTTATCCAAGCATCAGATACAACGGACGCTGAATTATTTCCAACCATAACATTTCGATAACCCGGACTTGCCCATTCAGGTAGCCATCCTCCTTCACGATATGCATTTGCTAACCCATCCTGCATTTTTACACTTACCTCAGGATACATTAAATTAAGGAAAGGAAATAGACTTCGGAAGGTATCCCAAAATCCAGTATCGGTAAACATATATCCTGGTAATACTTTGCCGTTGTATGGTGAGTAATGCATGATGTTACCAAGTTCATCAATTTCATAAAACATTCTTGGAAATAGCAAAGAACGATATAGACTAGAATAGAAAATTCGCATTTGATCAATGGTACCTCCTTCAATTTCTATCTTGCTAAGCTGAGTATTCCAAATATCCTCACCTTTTTTGACCTGTTGATCGAAAGTAACACCATCTAATTCTTTAAGGTTTAACTTTGCTTGCTTTTCACTAATAAAGGAAGAGGCAACTTTCATTAAGACTTGGTCGCCGGCCTTCACACTTTTAAATCCCACAATAGCCCCTACATGATCAGCTTTAACTACATAGCGTCCATCTGTTAAAACTGAGTCTGCAAATGTGGAAACATTTGCAAATGGTTTGTTGAATTCTATAACAAAGTAATTCTTAAAGTTGTCAGGAACACCTCCACTATTCTTTGTACTGTATCCAATGATTTTTTGTTCTTTTGGAAGTACTTCAACAAAAGAACCTTTGTCAAAAGCATCGATTAGGACAAATGCTGAGTCTGTTTTTGGGAATGAAATCCGAAAATAGGATGCTCTTTCTGTAGGTGTTAACTCTACTTTAGTATCATAATCAGCCAAATAAACTGAATAATAGTGTGGTTTAGCTATTTCAGCCTTATGCGAAAAATAACTAGCACGTTTATCTTGATCAAATGTTTTATTACCGACCATTGCCATTATCGAGAATTGACCATAATCATTCATCCATGGTGATGGTTGATGGGTTTGTTTTATCCCTCGAATTTTCTCTGCAGTATATGTATACATCCACCCGTCCCCCATTTTACCGGTTTGGGGGCTCCAGAAATTCATACCCCAAGGTAAGGCAATTGCAGGGTAAGTATTCCCATTTGATAGTGAATGGGTAGATTGAGTCCCCACCAAGGTGCTAACAAGATCAACCGGTTTATCAACCTTGCTGATCTTTTGGCCATATGATGAATAAATACCCACACCCAATAAAAGTGCTGAAGTGATTAATTTTAAATTCATTTTATGAAATAGGTTTTATCAATATATAAATATATGTAAAAATACTTCAGTACCAAATGCTAAATACTTTTAGCATCACATTAACAAGATAATTTTTCCGTAAAACTTATTACTATCAAAATATTCATGTGCTTTTGAAACATCAATTAGAGGAAAAGTTTTGGTTACAATTGGTTTAAATTTTCCACTTAATAATAATGGTATAACATGAGTTTCAACCTGAGCGCGGAGAGAAGATTTAAACGAAACATCCCGTGAGCGTAATGTTGAGCCAGTTATTGTGATTCTCTTTTGCATTATTTTTAGTATATCCAATTCAGCCATTTTACCTTTGATAGCATTAATTTGAACCAATCGACCATCCTCCTTCAAGATATTAATATGCTTAGGAAAATAATCTCCCCCTATACTATCCAAAACTAAATTAATACCATAATTTTTTAGCACTTGCTCAAAATCTTCTTTCTTATAATTAAGAACCAAATTTGCCCCTAAATCTTCTACATGTTTCTTTTTAAAATCATCACCTACGGTCGTAATTACCTCTGCTCCGAAGAGGCTTGCTAATTGAATAGCGACACTACCTATCCCACCAGCACCTCCTTGAATTAATACTTTATCTCCATATTTCAATCCTCCTCGTTCAAATAAATTATGCCAAACCGTAAAGACTGTTTCCGGTAGACTGGCAGCATGTTGAAAACTCAACATTCGGGGTTTAAGAATGCAACTACCAGAATCTGCACAAACGTAGCTCGCATATCCACCACCACTCAATAATGCCATTACATGGTCTCCTATTTTAAGCCTTTTTACGTTTTCACCGATTTCTCTCACAATCCCAGAAACCTCCAAACCCGGTATATCTTTAACTGTATCATTTGGAGCTGGGTAGTTTCCCTTTCGTTGAAAAACATCTGGCCTGTTAATACCCGCAGCCTTTACTTCAATCAATACTTCATCTTGATTGGGCCTAGGAATGGCTCGCTCTTGAATTTGAAAAACTTCAGGGCCACCATATCTTGATATGATTGCAGCTTTCATCATTTATCATTTGGATAACTTTGCAATCGAATATTTAAGGTTAACATAAAATATCTACCCAATCTATTGTTTCTAGATTCAAATACATCATTCCCTAAATATTCTGTTAATACACCTACATTTTTATTCTGATCCATAAGATCATAACATTGCAAGCGTAATAAAGCAAGTTTATTTTTCATAAAACTATATTCTAAATAGGTATTTATAATAGTTGGATTTACATCACTTAATTCACTTACATAGCCATTATAAAATTTTTGAGACATCTCTGCACCCAATATCAAACGGTCGCTTATATATCCCTTTCCTCCCAAACTCAATAAGAAAGAGTGTGCCGCTATTTTGTTCCTATATGGCATTTTATAGACCGCCTTATTTAAAAAATAATTTGTATTAAATACTGATTCAAAATATTGATTCCAATTATATCTCAGTTGTAAATTTTGATTAAATAACACTTGTTCAGTTGAACTTTTAGTTTTGTTGATATAGGAAAGATTATGGTAATAATCTACATTGCCTGAAATATCCAATTGAAAATCATCATTAAAAACTGGTGTATTAAAAAGGTAATACCATTTCGCATCATAATATCCATCAGTATTTTCGAAAGTTGTTTCTTGAACAGTTTCATTAGAAAGTGAGGTTTTTGAACTCACAATCTTATTAGCTATAAAAGTGTAGGCAAAATTTGTTTCAAAATATTGCCCTTTCTTGGTAACAAATTTTCTAAGCGTCGTTGATATCCTATTGTAAAATTCCGCCTTTAAAGTTGGGTTTCCTACTATAATATTCCTAGAGTTTGAATTATCTCTTACTGGTGAGATGTGCAAGAAATTGGGTTGTATGTTCTTCCCTAAATAAGCTAATTGCATATCCAATTCATTACTAAATTTATATCTTATTGATGATGTCGGAACCAAATTCACATTATTATATTCATAAACCTCCTCCAAGCCCTTTACTTTTCCTCGCAAATTAACCGGCTGTACAAGAAAACCCATATTAACTCTAAATTGATCATTGGGTTCATACTGGTAATTTAATCCTGTCTTAAAGCTTTTAAATTGATAACCATATTCTACACCTAGAGAATCAATATAACCATCAGGGCTTTGCACTCGACGTTTTGCTTCAATATTAGTTAAATCCATTTCATGGGTAATCTCCAACAGACTGTGATCGAAAAAAGGTTCAACAAAGGATAAAGAAGTTTTCATTGCCATCATATCATTTCTAGAATCAACAATTTGCTTCTGATCGAACCTATCAATTAATGGCTCCATACCCGTCGAATCAAAGCTGATATAACTTTCGGTTATACTTTCATCTTTATCCAAAGATTGAAAATTGAATTTTGCATCGCCAATTAATTTTCGTCCTGGTTTTTTAAAAAACTTAGAAAAAACCATCGTTAATTCAGCTGTGGGGTTATTATTGATGGAGGTGTCCTGTCTATTACCCCTATCCCGTATTTTATAGTTCCTTAAATCAGTTGTTTTATAATTGTAGTGGTAAAATCTATTATAAGTTACACTTGGTACAATTTTTAAAATGTCTTGGTTCTTAAACTTCGTGTTTATTTCAAAAAATAATTTATGGAAATTATCATTCAACTTGTTTTGATAATCTTCCAATCGATGAATCCTATACCCCGAATAGGATGAGGTCAACAATGAGCTTCCTTCGGTAATATTTTGTTTACTTTGATAATTGTATCCACCAGATATCGCAACTCTCTTCCCAATATTATCCGAAAAGGTGATTCCTACAGAAGACAGTTTATTAAGTCCGTCAGACTGATCAGAATAATCGCCGACCTCACCTAAACCTGTAGTTCTTCCACCTGCCCCATTTGGTGAACCAAAAGCAAATAAACTCGTGTTTGTATTATTAACAGAAGCAACTACTGATAATTCTTGACCATCGTTAAATTTATTAACACCAAGACTACCTAAATATCGATCTCTGGTCCCTCCGCCAATAGTTCCCTGGCCAAATGTTATCTTTTTCTTATTATCCTCTAAAATAATATTAATAATCTTTTCAGGTTCTATATTCTTAATTCCTTTTTCTTGTGATTGATCACCATAGTGATTGATTACTTCAATTTGTTTTACAAATTCAGAGGGTAAATTTTTTGTTGCGACTAATAAATCACCTCCAAAAAATTTTTTCCCGTCAACCTGAACGCCAGTTATGGGCTGTCCATTATAGAAAGTTGTGCCATCCCGCATAACCTGAAAACCGGGAAGTTGTTTCAAGGCTTCTTCTAATAATGATCGATCCGGAAAAGTATAAGCTCTCATATTAAACTGAATCGTATCACCTCTATGTATAATCGGGATTACTCTTTCCACTCGTACCTCAGGAATAACAGTTGTTTGGGTTGAAAGAATAAGTCTTGGAATAAAAATTTTATTTATATATAAACTTGAAGTAATGCTTTTATTCAAGATTTGATAACCGAGCATACTATAGGAAATATTTAAATATTTACCTTTAACCTTTGAGAATTTATAGAATCCGTTCACATTAGTTGTTGTTGATAAAGTGTCTTGTGAGCTGATCAACCTAACAGAAACCCCTTTTAGTCCCATCCCTGAAGTATCAATCACTAGACCTTCTACACTTTTTGGCGTTTCTTGAGCATAAACTTGTCCAAAACCTGAAAAGATTAAAGAAAAAATAAGAGATACAAAATAACAGATTTTCCGCACAGAATTTTAAGACTAAATTGGTATAATTTATTTCATTCTTTTTCAATAAAATGAAATTTAACATTAAAACGCAAAAAACTGAAATAATTGTATAAAAAAAACGGGTTAAAATTTACTTCTAACCCGTTTTTCTTATTTTATGCTAAATTCTATTCACCAGAAAAAGTTACTTTAAGCAAATGACGATCAATTTCCCAACGCCCAGTTCCTTCCTCTCCGATCACTTCAAATAATTCTAAAATTCTACGAGCAACAAATTCTTCTTCTACTTGTTCTTCTAAGAACCATTGGAGAAAATTGAACGTTACAAAATCTTTGGCTTTCATACACTTATCTGCAATTTTATTAAATTGCTCAGTAACAAACATTTCTTGTTCCAAAGTCTGTTCAAATACTCCTCTAAACGATTCAAAATCAACCGGGACATTAGTTACCTCGGGAGAAACTGCACGTCCGCCTCTAGCTAATATATAGTTAAAAAGCTTCAACATATGCGTACGCTCTTCATCAGATTGTTTTGCAAAAAAAGCTGCTGAATTATCTAATCCCTGATCGCCACACCATGCAGACATTGCTAAATATAAAGAAGACGAATGAGCTTCAATTTTAACCTGTGCGTTTAATATGTTTTCAATCTCCTCAGAGAGAGAGGTTTTTAATTTCAATAAATCTTTCATATCATTAAATTTAATGTTAATTTAATTAGGGAATCGAATTCTGATTTCCCTCCTTACAAAGGTAATGCTTAATAAGAAAGAAATCTCTAAAAATCTGTAATACAAATTCAGTCTAAATTAGATTTGTTTAGACTAAACTATTTAGAATCAGTATGATTACAAATTAATTAAATGGTTTGGAAAGTTCTTGATTGAAGACAGTACTTAATTTCACTATTTAGCTCAATCATGAATTTGGCGCCCGACAAGATCTCCCGTAGTTTAATCACCTCTTGTACTGTCAATATGAATATACTTTCTGAGCGGAATGGCATAATAATTTCAAAATCAAAAGTACGGTCTGAATTATAAAGCATCATCTCAATATCAATCTCTTCTACCCTTTTCTTAAACCGGAAAAAATCACGTACACTAAAGGAGGTCGTAAAACCTTGAAAATCTAACCAATAACAGTTTTTACGGCTACACTGATATACGGCGCCGTCATTGGTTTTATATACTTCCTCAAAATTTGCAAATGGACAAATCATGCCTTTATCTTTAATTTTGAACAAATCTAAATATTATTAAGAATTAATCCAAATAAAACAATCTAAAAATTAATATTTCATAAAAACGCTGCGGAACCGACTCATCGCCTAAGCGTTTGTGGGAGGGAAAGCACTCACTTGATTTGTCACAACCCCGATTATATTCCTTACCTCAAAGATGAAGCTGATTTGGTGTATAAAAAAGGTAAATTATTCTTTATCAAACGGTCGATATTCCGGAACCAGCTGCACAAGATATCACAGGGTTTATCGGTGTTGATTTTGGATTGACAGATATAACCGTTGCTTCTGATGGCGATAAACACTCCGCTGATTGGATTAATCAATACAGAGAAAAAAGACAACAGGTTCGTAGTTCTATTCAAGGCAAAGGCACACGCAGCTCCAAAAGGTTGAGCAAACGGCTTCTTAGTGGCAAAGAACGAACAACATCTGCTATTATCAACCACACCCTTTCCAAATCGATTGTAAAATCCGCTAAGGATAAAAGACAAGGGATTACTATTGAAAACCTGACTAACATCCGTTTTAGTTCGAAACCTAGAAATAAAAAGTTTAGAACAAAACTTGGTCGTTGGTCTTTTGGTCAGCTGCGTTCCTTTCTGGAATACAAATCTCTTTTGAATGGTGTTAAGTTGATCGTTGTAGCACCTCAGTACACCTCCTAAACCTGTAATTGCTGCAGATATATTGGTAAAAGAACCAATAAGGTTTTTAAGTGTACAAATAAAAATTGCAAAGTGAATGTGATTGATGCGGACTTTAATGCCGCTCAAAACATTGCTTTGCTTGGGGCTGTTGTAAATCTGCCCGAAAGATGCAATATCTATAGTTGTACTGTGCATTATTGATGTCAAAAGCCCATGCCATCACAAAGTGTGCGTGGGTAGTTTACATAACTACCTTTCAATTATAAAAAAACCCCCTATGTTCAGGGGGTTCATCATATTTTAAAACAAATTTAAATCAAAATTCTTCTTCCTGGTTCAAGACCTCTTTGTGATTACTCACATTTCCTCTGGTTTTCGTTTTCAATTTATTAATCTGTCGTCTAATGGATTCAATAGCAATATCGGTAGCCTCTTCAAAGGTCTTCGCTTGGGCCTTTGCAAACAATTGATTACCTGGCACATTAAACTTTAGTTCAACTATTTTGTTTGCTTCATCTTCTACATTTTCTAATCTTAAATAACATACTCCTTCTAGAATATTATCCAAAAACTGGTTTAATTTTTCAGATCTCTTCTTAATGAACTCAATTAGCTTAATGTCAGCATTAAATTTAATAGATTGCACTGTAATGTTCATTTTTCCTCCTTTTTTAAGCCTTTGGATGGGCCTGTTTATAAATTGTTTTTAAACGCTCGGCAGAGTTATGAGTGTAAATTTGTGTCGCTGACAACCCTGCATGTCCTAATAATTCTTTTATTGCGTTCAGATCAGCTCCATTATCCAATAGGGCCGTTGCAAACGAATGCCGCAGTACATGCGGGCTTTTCTTCTTGTGAGAAGTTATCATACTCAAATATTTATATACAATTCTATAAATTAACTTTGGGTACGCCTGTTTCCCTAACTTGGTAACGATTAAATCAGATGAAATGTTTTCAAAATTCTGAGCTTTTTTTTCCATCAAATACTTCTGTAATTCTTTGCTCAGAGTCAGATGTATTGGTACATAACGTTCTTTGTTCCTTTTTCCCAATATAAGGATTTTTTTATTATAAAAATCAATATCTGACTCCTTAATTTTTAATAACTCTGATAGTCTAATTCCTGTTCCAAACAGCAGTTCCAACACAATAAAATTTCTTAAATCCTCAAAATCAGAAACCGTTTCTTCAACATGATTTAGTAGTTGAGACATTTTTTCTTTTTGTATTACAACTGGTAGTTTTTTTGAAATTTTTAAAGCCTTCACTAAATTAATCGGATTTTTATCAATATAACCCTCTCTTTGTAAATATTTGAAATAAGATTTTAAACAAGAAATTGATCTGTTAACCGAACTCGCTTGCTTGCCTTTTTCACGTAAACCGGAAAAATAGAATCTTAAAAACTTGTAGTCAATTTCGGTGAATGTCAATTTCTCAATAGTAAGAAAATTCAAAAAATCATCAATTTCCTTTTTATAAGCTATGGCAGTATGTTCAGAATATCGTTTTTCGAATTTTAAGTAGTTAATAAATTTGTCCTTAAACATTTCCGGTTCTTTGTTTTATAAAACTATCCTCATTTGCTTGACATAACATGTCTTATTCAAGCAATATATTAAGGCGTGTCTACTCCATCATTCTATATACATTCGGGATTTCAACAAAATTATAGCAATCCTATTCATTAATCTTTTCCCTAATATAGGCTTACTTTCTTAAGAAAAGAAGTGTCCTCGTAAATCGGTTATCTAGCATTAGTTCGTATTTTTCTTTAGCAGAATTATGGTAGCATGAAAAGCTCAGCTTTCTTGTTCATAAAAAAACCCTCAAAAGTGCTGTACTTTTTTGAGGGTTTTGCAAAACCTATGGTTTCGCATTTTTATGTAATTTCCTAGTTATTAATAAACTATAATTTATCGTTTGCTCCAATTGCATTTAATTCTTCAAAAGCTTGTTTTAAACGATCAACAAAGGCTTCTTCACCTTTACGCAACCAAACACGTGGGTCATAATACTTTTTATTAGGAGAGTCAGATCCTTCTGGATTTCCAATTTGTGCTTGTAAATATTCACGATTTTTCGCTTCATAGGCTCTAACACCATCCCAATAAGCCCATTGCATATCCGTATCAATATTCATTTTAATTGCTCCATATGAAATCGCTTCCTTAATCTCTTCAGCAGATGATCCTGAACCACCGTGGAATACAAAATTCACAGGCTTTTCTGCTGTTAATTTATATTTTTCACGTATATACTCCTGAGAGTTATTTAAAATAACTGGTTGAAGCTTAACATTCCCTGGTTTGTATACTCCATGAACATTACCAAAAGCAGCGGCTACGGTGAATTTATCAGAAACTTTTGAAAGTTCTTCATAAGCATAGGCAACTTCCTCAGGTTGAGTATATAATTTAGAGCTGTCAACATCAGAGTTATCGACACCGTCTTCTTCTCCACCAGTTACTCCCAATTCAATTTCGACAGTCATACCTAATGGTTTCATACGTTCTAGGTATTTTTTAGAAATTTCAATATTTTCTTCAATTGGCTCTTCAGAAAGGTCCAACATGTGAGATGAAAACAATGGTTTGCCATTTTGCTTAAAGAACTCTTCACCTGCATCTAATAATCCATCGATCCAAGGCAATAATTTTTTGGCTGCATGATCCGTATGTAAGATAACTGCAACACCATAATGTTCTGCTAATAAGTGGACATGTTTAGCAGCAGATACTGCTCCTAAAATGCAAGCTTTCAATCCATCATTGTTTAATGTTTTACCAGCATAGAACTGAGCGCCTCCATTTGACAACTGAATAATTACAGGGGAATTAACAGCCTTTGCTGTTTCCATTACCGCATTAATTGAATTAGTCCCAATTACATTAACCGCGGGCAATGCAAATTTATGTTTCTTAGCAATCTCAAATACTTCTTGTACTTGATCTCCGGTTAAAACACCTTTGAAATCTTTTAGGCTCATAGTTTATTCTTTCTAATATTCTTTAATTAGAATAAAGATATAGTTTTTTTATTACTTGAAAAAATATAGTGTAAAAAATACACTATCAAAAACTTTTATCCAGATTAAATTTTAAAAACGATTTTAATTTTAATTGATATCTTTAGCTATTCAAACAACAAACTAATATGTTACAGGTCTACGGAATTAAAAATTGCAACACAGTAAAAAAAGCAATTGATTGGCTAAAAGAAAATAATAAAGATTTTATTTTCCATGATTACAAGAAAAATCCTGTCTCCTTAGAAAAACTTCACGAATGGGAAAAGGAAATTTCCTGGGAAAAATTAATAAATAAGAAGGGAACGACTTGGAAGAAATTAACGTCCGAAAGGCAATCATCAATCGTCGATTCTCAAAGTGCGAATGGTGTAATGATGGAAAATAACAGTATGATAAAAAGGCCATTAATTGAATCTAAAAATGGGATTCTTTTGGGGTTTGATGAACAAGAATATAAAACTAAATTATAATATTATCGATGAAAAGAACAAACTTAAATTTCATTCTGGTACTTTTCCTTGCCAATACTTTTCTAATTCAAGAGGGATTCGCTCAAAAAGCAGAAAGTAAATATGATTATACGATGGCCTTTAGCCCTGTATTTTATAATAACAATGGCTCCCCATATCGGTCAGCCTCAGGAAAACCAGGTCATGCTTACTGGCAAAACCAAGCCAGTTATGATATCAAAGTAAATTTGGATGATAAAACAAATGTAGTTAGTGGAACTGTTAAGATTTTTTATACAAATAATAGTCCTGATGAATTAGAATTTATCTGGCTACAGTTAGAGCAAAATTTATTCAACAAAGAATCTATAGGTCAGTCAGTAGTTCCCTTGTCTAACAGTAGATATGGTAAGGCTGGATCTGATTTTAATGGTGGGTACACTATTGAAAAGGTTTTGGGTAATCATTCCAAAGAATTGGACCATACAATCAATGATACCCGGATGCGTATTGAGCTACCGGAGCCACTAGCTGCCGGAGGAGGAAAAACTGAGATAAGTATGGATTTTTCGTATACAATTCCTGAATACGGTGCAGACAGGACAGGTATTTTAGGAACGGAAAATGGAGACATCTATGCTATAGCACAATGGTATCCAAAAGTGTCGGTATATGATGATATTCAAGGATGGAATGCATTACCTTATACAGGGCCTGGTGAATTTTATTTGGAATATGGAGACTTTAATGTTGAAATCACGGCACCCGCAGATCATATTGTAGTTATGGGTGGAGAGTTATTAAATCCTCAGGAGGTTTGGACAAAGGAACAATTGGATCGTTATAATAAAGCTAAATCCAGCGATCAGACGGTAGTCATTAGGTCTGCTGAGGAAGTCGTTAGTTCAAATTCTAGGCCTAGGAAAAACACCTTGACTTGGAAATATAAATTAGCTAATTCACGTGATGTCGCTTGGGCAAGTTCAAAGGCATTCATTATTGATGCTGCTCAAATTAATTTACCAAGTGGTAAAAAATCCTTAGCGTTATCAGCCTATCCAACAGAAAGTAATGGTGGAAATGCATGGGAACGTTCTACCGAATATACTAAGGCATCCATTGAATACTATTCAAAAAAATGGATGGAATATCCATATCCAATTGCCGTAAATGTTGCTTCGAATGTTGGAGGGATGGAATATCCCGGAATTGTTTTTTGTGGAAATAGAGCAAAAGCGGGCAGTTTGTGGGGAGTAACAGATCACGAATTTGGTCACATTTGGTTTCCAATGATTGTTGGATCTAATGAACGGTTATACGCATGGATGGATGAAGGTTTCAATACATTTATCAATGAACTTTCCACTGAGGCGTTTAATAAAGGTGAATACCACAAAAGGATGGGAGATCGAAATGCCATGGGTAAAGTACTCATGAACCCCAATCTAGAACCTATTATGTCAAGCCCTCAAGCCATGCGGGAAAGACATATTGGACTCCTCGCCTATTATAAGCCTGGATATGCCTTACGTATTCTTCGTGATGAGGTCATTGGTCATAAACGTTTTGATGCAGCTTTCAAAAAATATATTGAATACTGGGCATATAAACACCCTACACCAGAAGATTTCTTCCGAGTGATTGAAAACGAAACTGGAGAGAACTTAAATTGGTTCTGGCGCGGCTGGTTTATAAACAATTGGTCACTCGATCAGGCGATTGAAGAAATAAATTATGTCAACCTTGACCCTGCTAAAGGTTCGGAAATTACAATTTCAAATCTACAACAAATGGCAATGCCAGTTGTTATAGAAGCAACAACTATAAGTGGCAAAAAAGTTCGTCACAAACTTCCGGTTGAAGTTTGGGAAAGAAATACTTCTTGGAAGTTCATTCTTAATACTACGGAAAAACTAAAAAGTGTAAAAATAGACCCAGATAATGTTTATCCTGATATCAATCCTGAAAACAACATTTGGACTACAAAATAAAAGATGAGAAAATATAAATTAATTGCATTATTAATAGGAATATTATTAACCAATCTGACATGTACCTTT
Organism: Sphingobacterium sp. GQ94; assembly: GCF_059758715.1. Classification (NCBI taxonomy): domain Bacteria; kingdom Pseudomonadati; phylum Bacteroidota; class Sphingobacteriia; order Sphingobacteriales; family Sphingobacteriaceae; genus Sphingobacterium; species Sphingobacterium sp. GQ94. The sequence continues at coordinate 81,913 of NZ_JCAXEC010000002.1, read as the reverse complement.
GCGCAAGAAATCAAGGGTATTGTTTTCGACCTAGAGAGTAGTCAACGAATAAAAGATGTTCAGATTAAAAATCTAAGAACCAACAAACAAGTGTTCTCTGATCAAGATGGAAATTTCACAATAGAAGGTAAAAAAAATGATTTTTTAACCTTATTGGCTAAAGGATATGATCGCGATACAGCATTTATATATGAGGATGGAGTATCTAGAATATATTTAATCAGAGATAATAGCACGATTTTAATTGATGAGGTGGTTGTATCTAAAATAACAGATAGCCGTATAACTCGTGAAATTGAACGAGCAAAGAACAATAGTAAAGCTGTTGAGACTAGTCAATACCGAGGCGGAATACGGATTTCACCTTCTAGATTATTTGGTAAATCTGCCAAACAAGCTAGGAATGCCATAAAAATCTTAGAGTTGGAAAGAGATCAAAGAAATGTAGATCGAGTATTTACTAATGACCTTATTCTTTCTTTATTACCTCTGACTAGCGATGAACTACCACTATTTAAGGAAAGGTTTAGACCGAGCTATGCATTCATAAAGGGTGCAAGCAAAGAAGACTTAACAGCCTATATTCTGGATTCTTTTGCTAAATACAAAAAGAAATAAGATAATTTAATTTGCAAGCAAGGCGACAGAAATATTCAAAATTCTACGCCTTGCTTCTCTCCTTCAATTTATCTAAGAGTCATTTTTAAAGTATAGTTACTTTTAAATGAATAGTCTTACACCTCACTTATGTGTTCTTCAGTTTGCTTAATTTAAGATAGCCTATTTCTAAATTATCTTCTAGTAGATCATTCTGTATTGTAATTTGTAAACTATAAAGGTCTTTGAAGGTTGGAGGTAATAAATCTTTAACCTCATAGATATCATCTACGTCAATTCCATATTTATCATCAATGTGGGAAGATTCATGATGTTTCCAAAAGGCAGTTTCTTTTGCAATTCGTGTCGCATCTCCTAAATTAGCAGCAACAACTAATTGCTTGTAGTGATATTCTTCCATATCGTTCGGTTTATATCCTCCAAGATTTACAAAAAACAACTTAAATTCTTGCGTGTCCTTCACATCATTCTTAGGAATAATTTTAATTCCATATCCTCCCACCTTTGTAACAGAGCGCCAAGAATCTATATGCATCTTATCGACTAAATCTGGCCAAAAATCATTTAAATCAGGAATTAAATCCTTGAGTTGTTTCCCAATCCCAAAAAAAACATCATGTTGTTCAATAAATCTACCTTCTGGTTTCCCTCCTATCACAAGCATATATAGAGTCATTTCGCTAATTTTATGTATTGAATTAATTTAAACCTTCATTTATCTGATAGGTTTGTTTTAGATACTTCTATTGTATCCTTCCCGAATTAAGCAAACTACTCACACACGCTTAGGCGATGAGTCTGTTTACGCAGCATTTTTATTAATGACCAAGCTTAAGAAATATTTTTCATAAATTAATCACCTTTTAATTTTCCACAACTAGAAGAAATTATTCTCAATGACGGCAATACTAAGGAATTTTTTGATAATTAAACCCAACACATCTATTTAAGACAATTTTGTCTTAAATAGCGGAATATCACTATATTTGTAAATAATAACTTGTTAAATATTTTAAAGACAGTCAAACTTAGTGTCATATAGAAGATTAAAGTAAATACAATAAATCCTTTTATTATAGCACAATTTATAATGGTCATCCATAAAAATGAAATGGAAAGCCGTCACTTTTCAATCTAATTCAAAAAGCATGAAGGTGAAAAAGTCTTTTGAACTTTTAGAATTCAACCTCATTAAAATAAATAAAATACAAAGATCCATGACGATAAATACAGAAATGAACGATATAAGCTGCCTCGATGATGTAAAAATTTTGGTAAATAATTTTTATAGCAAAATTAGACAAGATAAATTGTTAGGTCCAATTTTTAATGTAGTTATTCAAGATCGATGGGATGAACATTTAGAAAAAATGTATAGGTTTTGGCAAACAGTATTATTAGACGTTCATAGTTATTTTGGTAGCCCTTTTCCTCCACATGCAAAGTTGCCAATTACAAAGGAACATTTTAATCAATGGCTGCTATTGTTTAAAAGCACGGTTGACGAATTATATCAAGGTGAACTAGCAGATAAGGCCAAGTGGCAAGGAGAACGAATGGCTGAAATGTTTGAATTTAAAATATCCTATCAAAAGTCAAAAAACTAGATAACTGCTGAACAGACATCTTGCCAATTTAAATCTATTTTTTTGGTAGCCATTCATTAAAAAAATGAATTACCTTTCCTTTGTCATATCCTTTTCCTGCCTCAAGATCGCCACTTGCTCGCGTTGTGAGAACTTTACCTTGATGATCCAAAACAATAAAGAAGGGATAACCAAACTCTTTCCCTTTATCTTTGGCATACCTATTAAATACATTTTCATTCTTGTTCTCAGGAGAATAATTTAAGTGATAGTATAGAAAATTTTGATCTAAAAGTTCCTGAATATCAGATGTTTTCTGAATAAAATTATTAAAACGTAAGCACCATATACACCAATTACCACCGGCTTGAATGATGATGTTCTTCTTGTCTCTTTTTGAAATATTTACTAAACTATCAATATCTCCTTGCGCGTTTGCATCAGGATGATATGGTTTCATTAATTCGGCAAATTCTGGATTAACTTCTTTATTTTGTGCAATACTAGAAGAAATATTAATCGCAGAACTTATAATAATTATAACTAGAATTTGAGTCAGTTTTTTCATGTTCAATTTATATTCAAGAATTCGAAAAAGCTAATTTAGAAATTCTAAATTAAAACCGTCATAGAATATTAATATATGTATTATAGTTTGCTATTATTCCATTCATATTACAGATGGGTGATTATTTTTGTGCTGATTTTTCAATCCCTTTGGATATTTCAAGGTCATCTTTCGAAAAAAACATTTTCTTCAGAACATTATTTCATAATGCTATTCCTAACTTTTCTATATGATATTCAATTCATAATAGGATTTCTTTTATATTTCAATAGCCCTCTTGTGAAGTCGTTTTGGCTTAATATACCCGAAGGCTTAAAAATAAGAGACGTTCGCTTTTTTGGAATTGAACATATTACTATGATGAGCATTGGAATTATTTTAATAAATTTCTTCACAGTATCAGTCTATAAAAAAATTGGAAATTTAGGGTTTACCTATTTATGGAAAAGATACGTTGTAATCGCTATTATATTCTTTAGCGCAATTCCATGGTCATTTTCAATTTTTACAAGTAGACCAAATTGGAGGTGAGTCATTTTTTGATTAAATTGGTTAAACTATTGACAAAAAACTTGTTTATTTTCATAAACCGAATAATACGATCAAATATCTAACAAGCCGAATTTTCGAAAGATCATTCTGAGCGGAAAAATTGAAAGATAATTATAAGCAAATAAGACTTATTTCCAACCGCCTCCCAAAGATCGATATAAATCAATATACGATTCCAAATGCGCTTGGTTAAGCTCGACTAATGCGATATCACTGTCTAAAGCATTCCCGTGTGCAGTTATAACCTCTAAATAAGTGGCATAATCACTTTTAAATAAAAGGATTGCATTTTTTACCGCCTTTTCAGAGTTTTCAACTCTAAGTTCAGCAAAATCAATTTGCTCCCTCAGTTTATCTACAGTGATTACCGCATTCGAAACTTCAGAGACGGCTTCAGAAACGGCTCGTTGAAAACCTATTTCTGACTTATCTCTTTCTATTTTAGCAATTTCCCACTGCATTTTTAATTTCTTCCTTTTAAATATCGGAGAAGTTAAGCTGCCTCCAATTCCTCCTAACAAAGACCCTGGTATTGAAAACCAATTACTTGGCAGCATCGAGTTGACTCCAAAAACTCCTTCCAATGTTAAGGAAGGATAACGCATTGTCTGTTTGATATTGACATTCGAATTAGCAGCAATTAGTTCTAACTCTGCTTGACGAATATCTGGTCTATTTCGAATAATTTCCAAAGGAGCGCCTAAAGATATATCGCTATTTTCAGTTATTAGATCTTCATAAGTAGTTCCGCGTTCGATCTTACCTGGAATTTGCCCTGTTAAAACCCGCAAAGCATTTTCTTGAAGAAGAATCTCCATTTCAAGTTCAGGGACTAAAGAAGCGGCAATCAGACGTTGTGATTCGGTTTGTTGAATAGCTAGAGCTGAAATTTCTCCTGCCTGGTATTGCAGTTTAATCATCTGTAAGGTGCTATCATTAAGCTGAAGATTTCGTTTTGCCACCTCTATCTTAGCATCTAAGATGAGCAAATTGAAATATCCCTTTGCAACATTCGCAATTAAATTAGTTTGGATTGCATTCCTTGCCTCTGTTGTGTTTAAATATTCGGCTGTAAGTTGATCTTTTGCATTGCTAATTTTACCCCAGACATCAATTTCCCAACTAAAAGCTATTTCAGAGCCAAATTGAGATAAATAGGTAAACATAGAAGATCCTGGTTCAATGCCTTTTTCACTATGCCACCTACTTGAGGGGGAAGATCCATAATTTTCAGATCGATATTGTTTGTTTGCGCTAGCAATTGTTGCATCTACCTCTGGAAGATAATTCAACTTATTTTGGTTACGTTGTTTATTTGCAATTTGAATATTTAAAAGGGCGGTTTTTACATCATAATTATTTGCCAAAGCCGTATCAATTAAGTCTTTTAAAATCTGATCATGGAAGAAATCCTTCCATGAGATTTGACTGATACTGGTTGTATCTCCAAAATATGTAAGCGTATCACCCCTGAATTGATCGGGTAAATTTAAACTAGGTTGCATATATTTTTGACCAATTTTACATCCTTGAATAAGTAACAATGCTACACAGATACACGTTACAAATATTTTTGATAGTCGTAAATTTTTCATGAATTTTTTTATTCTTGATCCGTTTTAATTCTATTTTTCACTTTTTCGTCAAGAGTTTTGAAGACAACGAATAACATTGGAATTACAAAAACGCCAAACACAACTCCAACTAACATTCCTCCAGCTGCACTGAAGCTTATGGAGTGGTTCCCAATAGCCGATGGCCCAACGGTCCACATTAATGGAATTAGACCTGCAACAAATGCTAAACTTGTCATCAAAATCGGTCTTAAGCGTAGTTTAGCTCCATTGATTGCTGCATCCACTATACTCATTCCTCTTTCTCGTTCTTGAACAGCAAATTCAACAATTAAAATTGCATTTTTCGCAAGGAGCCCGATTAACATTATTAATCCAACTTGGACATAAATATTGTTTTCTAAGCCGACCAATCCAATTGATGCATACACTCCTATTAGGCCGACTGGGATAGACAACAATACTGCCCATGGCAAAATATAACTTTCATATTGAGCAGATAGTAAGAAATAAACGAAGAGAATGCTTAGCGCGAAAATAAGTAGAGTTTGGGATCCAGATTGACTTTCTTCATAACTCATTCCTGTCCACTCGTAACCATAATTACCTGGCAAGTTCTCTTCTGCATGTCGCTCAATAGCTTCCATAGCATCACCTGTACTATAACCTGTAGCTGGTTCGGCATTTACAATAATGGCATTATATAAATTATATCGCGTAATGGTTTCTGGTCCAACAATCTTTTCTAAGGTTAACACGGTATTAATTGGAACCATATTACCGCTTTTGTTTCTAACAAATATGGAATTAAAAGATTCGGGGTCTTTTCTGAAATCAAAATCAGATTGAACATATACACGGTACTGCCGACCAAATCTATTAAAATCACTTGTTTGAACACGCGCAAAATAGGAACGAATTGTGGACATTAAACTATTAATTTCTAATCCTAAAGATTTTGCTTTAACAACATCAATATTCACTTCATATTGTGGGAAATTAGATTTAAAGCTTGTATATGCATTACCAATCTCCGGTAACTGATTAATTTCATTGATAAAGGAATCAGCAATTACATTGAAGTCTCGAATATCACCTCCTAGCCGATCCTGGAGAACCAACTCCATCCCCGCAAAATCGCCAAAGCCTTGTACAGTGGGTCTTGAAAAAACAGTGAAATTTGCTTCATGTAAGACGGACAAATCGCTTCGAACTGAATCCATAAATTCATTTATATTGTGAAAATTTTGTCGTTCCGTGTGAGGGACTAACGTAATATAACCTGCGGCAAAAGCGGGACTAGAACTAGCATTCAAGGCATTATACCCAGAAACAGTTGTCATTCCTTCAACATCTTTACGTTTTTTTAGAATACTGTCCGCCTTATGAAGAATTTCTGTTGTACGAGCTAAGGAAGCCCCTGGAGGCATAGATAAATTGTATGTTACAAATCCATCATCTTCAGTTGGAATAAATGATTTTGGAGTTTTAATCATGGAAAAAACGCCGAGAGCAGTTATTATAATAAGTCCACTCCAAGCTATTTTTTTATTTTTAATTAATAATCCAACGGCAGCAATATATTTATTGGTTAACTTATCGAAGGATACATTGAATGCCTCAAAGAAACGATCTTTATATTTATTAAACTTATTTTTATTTCCTGTATCATTCTCTGCTACACTTTTAGGTGTTTTTAAAAGTAATGCACATAATGCGGGACTTAATGTTAAAGCATTTAATGCTGAAATAAGAATAGCTGTGGCCAATGTATAGGCAAATTGTCTATAGAAAATACCAGCGGGACCTTCCATAAAACCTACTGGAAGAAAAACTGCTGCCATTACCATTGTTATTGAAAGTATGGCTCCTGTTATCTCAGACATGGTGGAAAGCGTGGCCGCCTTGGCTTTCATACCTGTTGCATGCATTTTCTGATGAATCGCTTCTACAACAACGATGGCATCATCAACAACAATTCCAATTGCCAAAACCAAGGCAAACATCGTCAGTATATTTAATGAAAAGCCAAACAATTGCAAGAAAAAGAAAGTACCAATTAAAGAAACGGGAACAGCAATAGCAGGTATCAGAGTCGATCTAAAATCCTGCAAAAAGATAAAGACTATAAGAAATACAAGTATAAAAGCCTCAAACAATGTACTTTTTACCTGATTGATAGATTCATCAATTTGATCTCGTACTGAATAAGTAATTTCATAATCAATACCATCAGGAAATGTTTTAGCCTGTTCTGCTAATACCTTTCTAACCTCAACATCAATATCATGTGCATTTGAACCACTGGTTTGGGTTAAATTGAGCGTTAAACCTGGATAGCCGTTAACCTTATTATCAGAATTCAAATTTGTTGCCCCAAATTCAACCCTAGCCACATCTTTTAAATAAAGGACCGAACCATCTCTATTGGTCTTAATGACCACATTTTGAAATTCTTCAGGCTGTGTAAATCTACCTTTATGTTTTATTACAGTTTCAAATACCTCATCGGAGGTTTCTCCAAACTTACCAGGTGCAATTTCGAAATTTTGATCTTTAATAGCCTCACTTACATCTTTTGGCACTAAATTATAAAGCGCCAATTTCTCTGGATTTAGCCAAACCCGCATTGCATAATCTCTTGCTCCCAATCTTGAGACTTGTGCTACTCCATCCACACGAAGTAAAGGGCGCATTAAATTAATCTGTGCATAAGCTTGTAAAAAGGTTTCATTGTAAATACTATCTTGGTGATTTGAAAATAAATTAATCGTCATGATCACCCCACTTTGTCGAGGCATGGTGGTTATCCCTGCTTCATTAACTTCTGCAGGAATAGCACTAATTGCTTTAGATATTCGTGTTTGTACATTTACAGATGCCAAATCCGGGTTAGTACCCGTTTTAAAAAAGACGGTAACAGATCCAGAACCTGAGTTAGACGCAGTGGATTTAATGTAGGTCATGTCCTCAACACCATTAATCGCCTCCTCTATGGGAAGCAATACACTTGAAGCAACAGTTTCAGCCGTTGCACCAGGATAACTTAGAGAAACAACAACACTTGGTGGTGCAATTTCTGGAAAACGCGTGACTGGAAGCAATTTCATACCCACGAACCCTAAAATCACTAATAGAATTGAAACTACAGTAGCAAGCACTGGACGGTTAATGAATGTTTTAAGCATAAAAAGGATTGTTTTGAGCAAAATGAATTCTTACCTCTTCGATTTCGAAGAAGAAATTATTTACATCAAATCTATTTTGAATTTATTTTTGTTGAGCAATAGGCATAATGGTCACACCTTCGGATAATTTATCAAAACCACTTAGGATTACCCGATCACCAATCTCTAACCCTTGTGAAACGATGAAGTTGTCTTTGCTTCTACCAGCCAATTTTACATTCCTACGTTTTGCTTTATTATTTTTATCCAATACGAAAACAAATGTTTTATCCTGTAGTTCATTGGTTGCTATTTGAGGAATTTGTAAAACCCCTTGTTTTACCTCAGCGATTTTTAGTGTACCCGAACTTCCGGATCGAAGAATGTTTTCCGGATTCGGAAAAGTTGCACGAAGGGAAATGGCTCCAGTTGTTCTGTCCACCTGGCCATTCACAGCATCAACTACACCTCTAGAATGATATTCCTCACCATCCGATAAAACCAAAGTGACTTCAGGAAAAGTCAGTCTTTTTAATTTATCGTATTTGATTCCATCAACACTATCTTTTTTTGCCTGAGCTTTAGAAAAATACAAAAAATCAGATTCATTCATTGCAAAATAAATGTAAACTTCTTGTATGTCAGACAAAAAAGTTAAAGGGTCTTTATCTCCTTTTGTAATTAAGTTACCAATTCGTTTAGGGATTCGACCTATATATCCACTCACTGGTGCTTTAATTATTGTAAAGTCTTTACTTAATTGTGCCGATCTTACTTCAGCTCCGGTTTGATCCAAATTGGCTTTTGCAACTTGATAATCAGATTCAGCAGCTGCTAATCGAACCTCAGAAATTACTTCATTCTCAACCAATGGTTTTAATCGGTCTACTTCTAGTTTGGCATTTTTAAGTTTAGCCTTCGCCACATTTTGTTTCGCAATTGTATTGTTCAAGTCTTCTTGATAAAAAGAGGGATCTATTTTAAAAAGCTTCTGCCCTTTTTGAACAAAAGAGCCCTCATCTACATATATTTCTTTAAGAAGACCTTCCACTTGAGGACGAACCTCTACATTGACTTTCCCCTCAATTGTCCCTAAGTAGTCTTTTACAGTCACTGCATCAGATTTAGTGACGGTGTAAACGGGTAGCGCTAATGCTTTATTGTTATTTTCTTTATCTTTTGATTTAGACTCAGAACAACCTGAAAATAAACAAATTGCACTCGTTAAAAAGACAGTTCCAGTTAAAATTGAGGATTTTAATTTCTTCACAATAATTAATACATTTAATACAACCAATTCGTAATATTCTCATTACAATTCATACTAATTAACGTATTATTGAAAAATTATTGCACCGTTTAACATTTGTTAACATATAATATCTCTTTGATTAAAAAAAATACAATATATGATTTCATGATAACCAACTGATTTTCAAACTAAAGTCTTAATCAAACTGCGTTGAAATAAATTATGAAATTATTTTGTTAAAAATTTAGGCTTAATAGATAAAAAAGGACAATATACATTTATCGCCCAAGATTAAACTCGAGATGTAAAATTCAATTTCATCCTTTTTAAAGGAAATTTTCAGGACTAAAAATTCTAACCTAAATATTGTCCCTGTCTGATGAGCAATCCTCTATATTTATTGAACACAGATGACTTAGAAACAAAGCCAAGGTAATGTCCTTCGGTATTTACAACTGGAAGTATCCAAACATCATCTTTATTCATTTTAGCCATCACAACCTCCATGTTTTCAGTCTCAATAATAACATCTTTGGGTTTGTGTGACAATTTTTCGAAACTCGTATCTTTGCCTTCTATTTCACCTAATAAAACAGAGAATAATTGCTCACTATAAAGTATCCCAAGAAGTTTCCCTTTGTCATCAATAATTGGGAATATATTCCTTTTGGAATGGATGATATCACTTTGACGCATTAAAGGAGTTTCATCAGGTTTTAATTTGACAAAATTGGTTTCTAACAAGTATCTTAATTTCATCATGCTTAGAACGGTACGATCTTTATCCTCGTAAGAGATCAAATCGCCTTTTTCAGCCAATGCCTTCGTATAAATAGAATTTTTCATCACGGCTCGGTTAATCAGATAGGATATTGAAGAAATTAACATTAACGGGACCATTAAGGTATAACCTCCAGTAATCTCGGCAATCAAAAAAACACCTGTCAATGGGGCATGCATGATTCCAGAAAGCGAACCAGCCATTCCAGCCATGACAAAGTTGGGTACATTAAGTTGAATAAAACCCATTTGATTTACACCAAAAGCGAAAGCAAATCCCAAAAGACCTCCCATTACCATACTTGGTCCGAATATCCCTCCATTCCCCCCTCCATTGATTGTGAATAAAGAAGCAAATGATTTTGCAAATAAGGTTAATAATGTATAACAAACTACAACCCAAGCTATATCTTTATAATTTGAGAACAATGAATTCTTTACAATGGCATCGAATCTACCATCTAACATTTGCTGAATTGTTATATACCCCTCTCCATATAACGCAGGAAAAATAAAAATCATGGCACCGATAGTTATACCACTAAACCAAACCTTATTATACGGATTCTTAATTCTTGAGAACCATTTTTTCACCAGTTGGCTTATTTTAGAAAAATAGACTGTATAAATTCCAATTAGGACGGCTAAGATGATATAGAAAAATATAGCATCAACGACCCAATCTGTCGCTATTGTATGAAACAAGGGCTCACTGTATATAATTCTTGAAATAACTGCAGCTAAAGCTGAAGAAATTAATAAAGGAATAAATGCAGGAATAGAAAATTCAGGAAGTAGAATCTCAATTGCAAAAATCATTCCTGCGATTGGGCTATTGAATGCTCCTGAAATACCTGCAGCAGCGCCACAAGCTAACAACATGGTGATTTCCTTATAACTTAAGCCAAAAAATCTACCCATATTGGAACCTATTGCAGCTCCGCTTGATGCGATAGGAGCTTCTAAACCCGCAGATCCTCCAAATCCGACGGTTATTGCAGCCGTAATAATTTGAGAATAAATGTTATGAAAATCAAATCGACTTGACTTTCGTGAAATTGAATATATAATTGGGGTAATCCCATGTTCCAATTTTTTACCCTTTAAGAATTTCCGAACATAAAAAACACTCAGAAAAATTCCGATTAAAGGGAAAATTAAATAAAGAGAATATTTAAAGTACCAAGTCACATCATCCTGCAATTCTGCGGCAATATAATGGGTCAGACCTTTTAAGAGCGCTGCTGCCAAACCTCCAACAATACCTACTAGAAAAGCCAAAACAATTAAGAAATTCCTATTGCTGATCTTTTGCATTCTCCAATTGTTAATGGCTTGAAGCTTTTTTAATAAATGTGACTTCATCTGTTTTGAGAAAGATTGTTCTCTACAAATATAGAAACCATTTCATTGGATAGCGGATTTTTAAGAAGAAGAGGAAGAAAAAAATGAATCCAAAGGAGCAAATTGCCAATTTAACTTGAGTATACTAACAAAATATTGGGATTAATATATGAGAACAATTTGATTAAAGAAAAGCTTCAGAGTTTTATGTAAATTGTTGCAACATTTGACCCTTAGAATGTCAAAGTCTCAAATCAATAATTTATTTATTGTGTTTACTTGTTAACCTTTCTAAAAAAATGGTTTATTTGCACGTGAAAACTTTAAGTTATTTATCTCTACAAATTAGGGTACAGATGAGCCAAAACGACGCTCAAGAAAACTTATATATATACCAATGAATTTTCTCGAGCTCGTTCTGTAAAAAGTAATTAGAACACTTAATAACTTAAAAGAAATCAAATTTAATTCTCAACATTTGCTGTTGCATACTCTTTAATAAAATTCTCTACTTCATCCACCATTTTTTTACTACCAATAATTAACATAGTTCTTTGGTGTAAATCATCTGGTGTAATCTCTAAAATGCGTCCAGATCCTGTTGAGGCTTTTCCTCCAGCCTGTTCTACAATGAAGGCCAATGGATTACATTCATACATCAGTCTTAATTTCCCGTTTTTATATTGAGATGTCGCTGGATACAGGAATATACCTCCTTGAATCAGGTTTCTATGAAAATCAGCCACTAAAGAACCAATGTATCTAGAGGTATAGGGCCGGTCAGTCAGGAGATCAAATTCTTTACAATATTGTAAGTATTTTTTAATACCTGTTGGAAATTGATTGTAATTACTTTCATTTACAGAATACGTTTGCCCTTTTGAAGGGATCCTCAATACCGGATGTGAGAGACAAAACTCCCCAATTGAAGGATCAAGAGTAAAACCATTCACCCCCATTCCTGTCGTGTATACTAACATCGTTGATGATCCATAGATGATGTAACCTGCAGCTACTTGTTTGTTTCCTTGTTGATGAAAGTCTTTCTCTTCTAATTGAAGTCCTGTACTAATTCTTTTATAAATTGAAAAGATAGTTCCAACTGAAACATTTGCGTCGATATTCGATGAACCATCCAGAGGATCAAAATATACCATGTACTTACCTATTCCATACCTAGATGAGTTCGTTAAATCAATACCATGTTCATGTTCTTCTGAAGCTAAATAGCAACATTCACCTACCCTCTGCAATACATCCATAAAATAATGATCAGAAAAAACATCTAATTTCTGTTGTTCTTCCCCTTGAATGTTACTTTCCCCTTGTTTTCCTAAGATATCAGCTAAACCAGCTTTATTAACTTCTCTATGAACAATTTTGGCTGCCAGGGATATTGCTTGCAAAAGACGAGTCAATTCTCCTTTTGCTTGCGGGAACTGCATTTGTTGTTCGGAAATGAATTGTTCCAAAGTTTGTATACTCATAAATCAAATAATTATCTTATTTTTTTTCTTCGGCGTCAATGGGAATAAATTGAGTATAATTTTCGTCAAACATAGACTTTAATTTATTTGCAAGCTCATCATAGGCTTCGGGATTTTCCCACATGAGTTTAGGATTTAAGATTTTATTTGGGACTCCTGGGCATTCTCTTGGCATTTGCAATCCAAAAATCGGGTGAGTTTCATATCCATGTTCTCCTAAAGTGTTTACCATGGCAGATTGAATAACCTGGCGGGTATAAGATAATTGAATTCTACGACCTATTCCATAAGGTCCTGCAATCCAACCAGTGTTTACGAGCCATACTTGTATTTTTGGATTTTCCACTAATTTTTGTCTTAACATTTCAGCATATTTCATTGGATGTAACGGCATAAAAGCAGCTCCAAAACAAGCTGAGAATGTGGCAACAGGAGTTTTAACCCCGATTTCTGTCCCAGCAACTTTAGCCGTGTACCCATTTATAAAATAATACATAGCTTGCTCTGAACTTAATCTAGAGATTGGAGGAAGAACCCCAAAAGCATCAGCGCTCAAGAAAAAGACATGCTCAGGCGTGTTACCTTGCCCTTTGTTTACATTATCTAGGAAATCAAGAGGGTAAGAAGCCCGCATATTTTCTGTAATGCTGGAATTGTCAAAATCGACTTCTCTAGAGTTCGACTTAAAATTTACATTTTCCAACAGGGAACCAAAGCGAAGTGCGTTGTATATTTGAGGCTCATTCTCGAAGGTTAAACCAATTGTTTTTGCGTAACAGCCTCCTTCAAAGTTAAATACAGTATTCTGATCCCATCCATGCTCATCATCCCCTATTAAATATCGTCCATTATCAGACGATAAGGTAGTTTTACCTGTACCGGATAACCCAAAAAACAATGCAGTATCTCCTTTTTTTCCTACATTCGCCGCGCAATGCATCGTCAATACGTCTTTACTTATTGGTAGCATATAGTTTAGTGCACTAAAAATACTTTTTTTGATTTCACCTGTATATGCTGTCCCTATAATAAGGATTCGCCCACGGGTTAAATCAATAGCAACACAATGTGAATTTGGTAATCCGATTTCTTCATAATCATCTATCTTCAAACTCGATGCAACTAAAAGCGTCCAATCAATCGCTAATTGTTCTTCACCATCAACCTGGAGAAACATATTATTCACAAAAAGATCTTGACAAGGACTTTCGGTTAGCGTAAGGACCACCTGAGCATAATCAGGATGATTACAAGCCTGTACAGATCGTACATATAACGGAATATGTGAAAGATGTTTTTTTGCCCTATAAAATAATGCATCAAATAAATCTGAAGACATGGCCTTATTTACTTTTCCCCAGTCTACGTTTTCGGCGCTAGAGGCATCCATGACTAAAAAACGAGACTCAGGAGATCGACCTGTAAATCTTCCAGTTTTAAAACTTAAAGCACCACTTTCTGTAAGTGATGCCTCTTCATTAAATATTGCATGTTCTACCAATTCTGGAACCGGTAGTTGGAAATAAATTGGGCCAACTGGGTGGATACCCAAGCTCTCAAAATGATTGTTGATCAAGTTTGTCATATATAGGCTTTATTTTGGTGGCAAATCTATACATAATTTTAGCATAAATAAAAATAAATTTAGCATATTGTCAAATTTACACAATGATAATGCATTGAAAATCAATGGTATAATTTAAATTATATCTATAATTATTTTTTAGCAAAATAGTTTAGATGATTTTCAATAAAATAGTCAATAGCACTTTAAACCCAATAGGCTCACTTATAGCTTTTCAATTGAATAAAAGGGATTTAAAACTTAATATCATAAAAACACAGTCTTAAAACACATAATAAATAGTTTGCTAAAATAATTTTGATAATATATATTAATAAATTGACAAAATAGGTTAATATCGATTTCCAATAGAATCATCAGAATTAGGTCAAATTCTATTAATTCTGTAGGGAAATTGTAATCCATACAATCCTCAGACAATTTTACTTACAAAACTGACGTATCTTTACCACCATGGATAAAATCAAATATTCAGTTTTAGAATTAGCTAGTATTTGCAAGAATAAGACTGCAACTGATGCTATTGAAAGGGCGAGAATCGGTGCACAATTTATTGACGATAAAGGATACACAAGATTATGGCTGGCAGAACATCATAATATGGAATATATCGCCAGTTCTGCGACCTCTGTATTAATTGGCCATTTAGCAAATAGCACAAAAAATATCCGGGTAGGTTCCGGTGGAATTATGCTTCCTAATCATTCGCCTTTAGTAATTGCGGAACAATTTGGAACTTTAGAAGCAATTTATCCCGGCAGAATTGATTTGGGTCTAGGAAGAGCGCCTGGAACAGATCAACTTACAGCAATGGCTCTTAGGCGTAACAATTTAAACACTGCTTTCTATTTTAAAGATGATGTATTGGAATTGCAAAAATATTTTAATTCTGAAAATGCAACCTCTAAAGTTCGCGCATTTCCTGCAGAAGGATTGGAAGTACCTATATGGATATTAGGTTCAAGTACAGATAGTGCTTACTTGGCTGCTGAATTAGGCCTACCCTATGCTTTTGCAGCTCATTTTGCGCCTGCCATGTTAGAAAATGCCGCTGAAATTTACAAAACAAATTTTAAGCCCTCAAAATATTCGAAGAAACCTTATCTGCTTGTTTGTATTAATGCTATCGCTGCAGATAGTCTAGAAGAAGCAAAATTACTTTCTACTAGCCTTTATAACATGTTTGCTGCTATCGTTACCAACCGGAGAATGCCATTATCTCCCCCTACTGAAGAAACAATCTACCATGGGATACCCGAAATTGAAGCTGCTGTAGAATCTATGGTAAAATGTACTTTCGTAGGCACCGCTGCTACTATCGCCGAACAATTAGAGACTTTTAATAGAAAAATAGGTGCACAAGAAATAATGGTTAGCAACTACATATACGATGACCTAAAACGGCTTCATGCATTTGAATTAATTGCGAATGCATTTGATATTTTAAACTCAAGAGTAGAGATTGAATAGCATTAAAAAGCGAGTTAACATAGATTTAATACTCAGGTAATATTCAAATAAAAAGAACTATTTATATTTGAATATTAAAAAATAAATTAGTTATGATTAAAGATGAAGTATTAATTCAAGAATGGAACTCTTATTTAGCGGAGTTCATCTACGATGGTGATGATTTTAACACGAATGAGGATTAAAATCCACCATTGTTTTTTATCCTAAATTCTAAAAAACTCTACCCCAGAGAATCTTAATTTGCTCAAAAGGGCTATTCAAAAACAAAATAGATTTTTCAGCACAGCCTATTCAATAAACTATGCTGAGTCGCTGTAAAGAAATTTCTAAAAACTATATTAATTTCATTTTCACGTTGAGCTGCATGTATGCCGCCAAGTGGATATAAATCCATGATATGCTCACGGATTTCTTTAACTAGTAATTTAGACTCTCTGGTAACCGATTCAAATAATTCCTTATTATCCAATTTCCTATTCTCGCTATTCTCCCAAATTTCTTCAGATAATTTTTTAAAAAAGAAACTCTTTCCTGATAATTCACTTTTTAATCGATCTATCTCTTTAAAACTTGAATTAATCCAGGTAATTGATCCTTTAGCGTTTTTAGATTGTTCGAAAACGTATTTTTCCAACAAATCTAAAAACCGGCGGTACATCCCAATGTAATTCATCAATAAGGTAAGTTCAGCAAAAGGTAAAAACGGGATATTAAAAATTGGCGAGTGGAGAACAATATTATCCTGATTCAAAGAAAAACTTTGATTTTTAGACGCCCTTACATTGCTTAAAGTAAAACTATGACTTGCTGTACATTCTAAACCAAAAGAATCCCAATCGTATTGAATCAAAACTTCTTCTCTCGGGACTACAAAAGATAAAATCACGGGTTCTCCATTATTCAATATTTGATTATTCTGAACATCAAATACTTCAGCATTTAAGGTAAAATGCGTAAGATGGGGAGCTCCAGTTGCATATTTCCAATAACCAGAAATCATATAATCTTCTCCATCCCAATATGCTTTTCCACCTGTTGCCCCACTGCCACCAAAACAAATTTTGGGATTTTTAAACATTTCTTTAGTTATTTCTTTGTCCATGTACCCTACAAACATATTGGCGCCTGAACATAAGGTTATGGTCCATGCGAGTCCTGCATCCCAATAAGCAAGTTCTTCTAATAATTCCAATCCTGCAGGAAGATTATACTCAAGTCCGCCAAATTCTTTTGGCACCCATATATTAAACCAATTGGCCTTATATATCAAATCTAATTGTTCTGGAACAAGCGATTTTTTATCAATTGCACTTACTTGTAAATCCTTAATACTATCAATTTGTTGTTTTCTCACCATTGTTAATTGTGTTAAGCAAAATTTTTTTCCAATTCAAGTATCCAAACACCGCAACTATTGTTAGAAAAATAGTAAGTCCAGCAAATAAATAAAGGTCTTTATAGATTAACAATGGGATGGCAAAAACGTTACTGATATTCAGTAATATCCAATTTTCAAGTTTTCTTTTTGCTAAAAGCCACATCCCTGCCCATGCTGTCGAACTTACCCAAGCATCATAAATTGGAACCTCAGAATCTGTGGCAAAGCTTAACCAAATGAAAAAGAAAAAAAATCCGAATACGACGATTGCAATTACAATACTCCAATCAGTTTTTGAACAAGTTGTTATCGACTGATGATGTGCTACTTTATTTGATGTCCAATACCACCAACCATACACACTCATGACTAAATAGTAAACTTGCAGGACAATTTCTCCATACAAACCAGAAGTATAAAGGACAAACATTCCAGAGATAATCCCCAGGATTCCAAAAAAGTAATTAGATACCTTATTTTTTTTCGATAAAAGGACTTGAATAATTCCACAAATAACTGAAATCCACTCAAGCCAAAAAGTACGAGATATTGTGTAAAATACGTTGAATATAATTTCTTTCATCATTTTTCCCTACGCCAGCATTATCTGGATCAGGTGCTCCCTTTTAAAACAATAGGAATGGGTTTATTCTCAGCTCACTAATTTCAGAAAATGATTCTGAATAATGGCACCCCTTAAATTACTTACATGTTTAACTTCAAAATTTGAGAAGTATTTTTCCGTGTTGATTGACAAAGCTCTTCATTCTTATTCAGCTCTTTACCCCAAGTCGGAATCATCTCTCTTAATTTTTGACGGTACGGTTCAGAAGTTGCACGTTCAGGAAAACATCTTTTCAATAAATTAATCATTATCGCAACTGAAGTCGAAGCTCCAGGAGATGCTCCTAATAAGGCTGCAATAGATCCATCTGCACTAGAAACGACTTCCGTACCAAATTCTAGAATGCCACCATGAACTGGATCCTTCTTAATAACTTGAACCCGTTGACCAGCTTTTTCTATAGCCCAGTCTTCCATCTTCGCCGTCGGAACAAATTGTTTTAAAGCATCTAGTTTATCTTGAGGTTTCTTCATCACCTCGGTAATTAAATATTTTGTCAAGGGTAAGTTGTCCAATCCTGCGGACAACATTGGTCGAATGTTAGAAAGCTTAATTGAAGCGGGCAAATCAAAGTAAGAACCTTTCTTCAAAAACTTTGTGGAAAACCCTGCATAAGGACCAAATAACAAAGCCTGTTGTCCGTCGATATAACGAGTATCCAAATGAGGAACCGACATCGGGGGAGCTCCAACCGAGGCCTTTCCATAGACTTTAGAATGGTGTTGTTCAATAATTTCTTTATTGGTGCACCTTAACCATTGCCCACCTACAGGAAACCCTCCATAACCTTTTGATTCTGGAATTCCAGATTTCTCTAGTAGCAACAGAGAATGGCCTCCTGCGCCGATGAAAACAAATTTTGCTGTGATTTCTCTCTTTTCTCCAGTTTTCAAATCCCTTACCTCTACTTCCCATCTCCCATCATCCTCCCGGTCGATGTCTTTGACTTCCTGATTTAAAGACAACTTAATATTATCTTTACCATCCAAATGGGTTAATAAATCTTCCGTTAGCGCACCAAAATTAACATCCGTTCCAATATCCATTTTTGTCGCTGCCATTGGATCATTCTCAGATCTGCCTTCCATCATTAAAGGCACCCATTCTTTAAGAGTTGCTTTATCTTCAGTGTATTCCATTCCTTTAAAAAGATTGTTCTTAATAAGGGTTTGGTGTCTTGTTTTTAAAAATTCTACATCCTTTTCTCCAAACACTGCCGACATATGAGAAACTCTACGTATGAAATGACTTGGATTTTTTATAATATTTTTTTCAACCAGATAAGACCAAAATTGCTTAGACACCTCAAATTGCTCAGCAATATGAATAGCTTTATCAATTTTCACACTACCATCTGCTTGTAGAGGTGTATAGTTTAACTCACACAAGGCAGAGTGTCCTGTACCGGCATTATTCCAGGCATCTGAACTCTCAGCGGCAACCACATCTAAACGTTCTACAATCTCAATATTAATATCGGGACTCAATTCGTTTATTAGTGTACCCAGCGTAGCGCTCATGATACCTCCGCCAATTAAAACAACATCTACTTCCGTTTTCTTTGTTTTCTTACCCATGGTTATAAAATGAAATACAAAATTAATATTCGAATTATATTTAAGCGAATAAATTTGTCAGAAACGTTTCAAATATTTGTGATTTTATCAAAAAAACACAAATATTATCTACAAAACCACCTGTTTGAATCAAAATATATTTCTATAAGCCTACTATTGTGAGACATTTTTTGTATTATGGAGTTTATTTTTCACTTTTGTGAACTTTAAATTCACGTACATAAATTTAAAATAGCATGAAATTGTTATCCGGAAAAACGGCCTTAATCACAGGGGCATCAAAAGGAATAGGTCGTAAAATTGCTGAAGTATTTGTTCAACATGGTGCAAATGTAGCTTTCACCTATCTTTCTTCCATAGAAAAAGGAGAGGCATTAGAGCAGGAACTTCAAGGATTTGGAACCAAGGTAAAAGGATATAGATCTGATGCTTCCAAATTTGATGAGGCAGAAAAATTAATCAATGATATTGTAAATGAATTTGGCACGCTTGATATTGTGGTAAACAACGCTGGAATTACCAAAGATGGCCTTTTAATGCGAATGACTGAAGAGAATTGGGATGATGTGATCAATATTAATCTAAAATCTGTATTCAATGTCTCAAAAGCAGCATCTAAGGTGATGATGAAGAATCGTAAAGGAAGCATCATAAATTTGAGTTCGGTGGTAGGTATTCAAGGAAATGCGGGTCAAGCAAATTATGCAGCCTCTAAGGCAGGAATTATTGGTTTTTCAAAATCATTAGCAAAAGAACTTGGATCAAGGAATATTCGAACTAATGTAATTGCGCCTGGCTTCATTCGTACTGAAATGACGGAAGTTTTAGACGCAAAAGTAGTCGAAGGTTGGGAAGCAAATATTCCATTAAAACGTGCTGGATTACCAGAGGATGTGGCTAATGCATGTTTATTCTTTGCTTCTGATTTATCAGCATATGTTACCGGACAAGTCCTTCCAGTTTGTGGAGGAATGTTATAGTTTTTTACTCCTTTTGATTTAGAAAGTAGGTAAAAACAAACCTACTTTCTAAATCAAAATTGACCATTTAAGATAATATTCTTTTCAATTTCTCTGGACATAAATTGGAGGACGTTAAGCACAAGATTAAGAAATTCATGAGAAAAAGACGTTAACTTGACACCTAGTTTCATTATTTCTGGTAATACATTAGAGCCTATATTATGAATTTTACAAAAAAAATATTTAATATAAATTCAGAAGAGGATTTCAATCAATGCGCTATTGAGGTGTTTAATTATCAATCAAAAAACACCAAAATATATAAAGAATTCCTTCAAATATTACGCATAGAACCTAATGAAATACAATATTATACGGAAATCCCGTTCATGCCTATTCAATTTTTTAAAACGAAAAAAATAATTATTGAAGGGCTTAAACCTGAAATTATTTTTAGTAGTTCTGGTACCACTGGGATGGTAACAAGTAAACATTATGTATCAGATTTTGAATTATATAAAAAAAGTTTCAGACTTACTTTCCAACAATTCTATGGAAAAATAAAAGATTTTGCCATTTTAGCCTTGCTCCCGTCTTATTTGGAACGATCAGGGTCGTCTTTAGTTTATATGATTGAAGATTTTATTAAAGAATCTCATCAACTCGAAAGTAATTTTTTCCTTCACAATCAAGAAGACCTTTTTAACACATTAAATACATTAAAAAAAAGAGGGAAAAAAACAATTTTATTTGGAGTGACCTATGCGTTGCTTGACTTTGTTGAAACATATGATATTAATTTCCCTGAATTAATTGTCATGGAAACAGGGGGTATGAAAGGAAAGAAGAAGGAAATGGTTAGGGAGGAACTCCACACCATTCTTTGTCAAGGATTTGGTGTAGATAGTATACATTCAGAATATGGAATGACTGAATTGCTATCTCAAGGCTATTCTTTTGGAAATGGTCTATTTAACACCCCTAATTGGATGAAAATATTAATCAGAGATACGAACGATCCTCTATCATTAATTAATGAATCAAAAACTGGAGCGGTGAATGTTATTGATTTATGCAATTACAATTCCTGTTCATTTATAGCAACACAGGATTTAGGAAAGATTCAGCCTAATGGATCATTTGAGATTCTTGGAAGATTTGACAATTCTGATATTCGAGGATGCAATCTTTTAATTCAATGATTCCATACTATATACTCCCAAATTCTGCTGAGAATAAACCAATATGGTTATTGTAAATTTCCATCTTCAAATGTATTTCCTGCATTTATATCACCGGAATCATAGCCTTTCTTAAACCAATATACCCTCTGCTCGGATGTGCCATGCGTAAATGATTCTGGATTAGAATGGCCCATGGCCTGTTCCTGAATGTGATCATCACCGACCGCTGCCGCTGCCCGCATTCCTTCAACAATATCGTCGTAAGTTATTTCGACATCTGTCGTGTTATTTAGATGATGTGCCCAAACACCGGCATAAAAATCAGCTTGCAATTCAGTCATCACACTAATTTTGTTATACTCAGGTTCACTCATCCGAGACCTCATCGCATTAGTTTGCGATAATACCCCAAAAATATTTTGAATATGATGACCAACTTCATGTGCAATTACATAAGCCAATGCAAATTCTCCTTTTGCACCGTATTTTTGAGATAATTCACGATTGAAACTAAGATCCAAATATATTTTTTGATCTCCTGGACAATAAAATGGTCCGAAATGAGACTGACCAAATCCACAACCTTGAGTCTCGGTGCCTTCAGAATAAATCACCAATGAGGGTTTGGGATAAGATTTCCCATTCTGTTGGAATATTGCCCCCCAGACATCATCAGTACTTGCAATAATGACATCCGCAAAGTCCATCAGGTTATCTTCCTCAGGAGTAGATTGATATTCACCCTGCTCATTATTTGATTGTTGGCCTACTGTGGAACTTTGCATTTGATTCAACAACTCTCCGGGATCACCCCCCATCAAAAAGCCTATTATCAGAACTATTACGCCACCAATTCCTCCTAGAGTCATTTTCTGTCCACCAGACATTCCTCTACGATCTTCAATATTACCGCCTCTTCGGCCTCCTTGCCATTTCATAATTGAATAAGTTTATCTCACAAATTTAGAATCTATTTCGATTACTGCAAATTCTCTGCCACACCTACAATTTGTTTACATGCTACCCCTAAATTAAAATTCATATCTTTGTTTCAATACTTATTACTCAAATTTATGTTATTAGAAGTTCTAAAAAGCAGAAGCGAAAACAAATGCGAATTATGTAATTCATCAGCAAACCTGTCAATATATGAAGTTCCGCCGGCATCAAACCCCGGTTCAGAACAAAGCATATTAACTTGCTCTATTTGTAAGGGACAAATTGAAAAAACTGAACAAATCGACTCTGAACATTGGAAAGTTCTTGGGGAAACAATGTGGTCTAGTTATTTACCTGTTCAAGTTGTCGCATGGAGAATGCTAAGCAGATTACGAAATGAAGCATGGGCATCAGATAACTTAGATATCTTATACTTAGATGAGGAAACGTTAACTTGGGCAAAAAAAACAGGAGATCATGAATCTGAAGCTACTGTAAATTTCCATCAAGATTCAAATGGCACGCGTTTATTAGATGGAGATACCGTTGTATTAATTAAAACTTTGGATGTTAAGGGATCAACTTTATCGGCTAAATTAGGAACGGTAGTCAAAAACATTCGACTCGTTTGGGATAATACAGAACAGATCGAAGGGAAAATTGATGGGCAAACGATCGTTATTTTAACAAAATATTTGAGAAAAGGCTAATGTATAAACTATTAAATAATCGGAAGTTGAGAAATTTATTTTTAAAGATGTTTAGTATAGCATTATCGTTTCCAGCATTTTCACAAGAGAAAATAAATATTGAGCGAATGGAGAATGTTATTGTAAATCCTCAAACTCAGCTGTTGGATGTACGCACTGAAAATGAATACAGCGCAGGCCATTTACCTAACTCATTAAATGTAGACTGGAAAAATCAGGAAACATTTATTGAGGTAATGAAAACGTTGAACAAACTTGAACCTGTATATGTTTATTGCTTGAGTGGTGGTCGAAGTAAACTGGCCACAAAACTATTGGCAGACAATGGTTTTACGGTTTATGATTATTCAGGGGGAATGCTGGAGTGGAGATCTAAAGAAAAACCTGAGGTTAAATCAGATAATGCAATAAATATTAAAGAATTAACACACGAAGATTTTGAAAATAAAATCCATTCAAACAAACTAGTATTAGTTAATTTTTCAGCAGTTTGGTGCCTCCCATGTCAGGAATTAAAACCAATAATTGACAAAATTGAAAAAGAGCAATCAGCAAACGTGAAAGTAATTAGAATAGATGCTGATCAAAATAGAAAGTTACTAAAGGCTCTTAACGTCCGAGGGATACCTAAACTTTCATTATTTAATAATGGTAAAGAAGTCTGGACTAAAAACGGTCTAGCTACAGAACTAGAAATTCTTAAAGAAATAAGGAACGTACAAAAGTAAGTTAAACTTCATAATCTTAATAAATTGATTCAAATTGCATTAATTTCAGGGGCCGTTTTCGGTATTTTAGCAATCATTTTAGGTGCATTTGGAGCTCATGCTTTAAAAAAAATCCTTTCTTATGAAAGCTTAAGCTCCTTCGAAGTTGGGGTCAGATACCAAATGTACTCAGCTTTAGTTTTATTATTAATGGGACTAAATTTCAGGTTTGAAGATGGTTATGAGCAATGGGCATTCCATGGAATTTTTTGGGGCACAATTCTATTCTCTGGAAGTATATATGTACTTAGCTTTAAAGATTTATGGAAGACTAATCTTAAATTTTTAGGCCCTATTACTCCTCTAGGAGGACTATTTATGATTATCGGTTGGACTCTGATGTTAGTCTCTTTTCTGTAAAAAAATAAAATGTAAAATAAAGCTATCTAAGCTTAAATCCCATTAGACAAAGTTAACTGTTAATAGAGTTGTCAATTACAATTAACTATATTACAGCAATTTATACCACTTTAAATATTTTTCAATTGATTCCCTTTTTTCAGAGGTAAGATTATAATCCAAATTTTCATTTAAGTATTTCGCGTAGTCAAAATTAGGAAATTCAGGGAGGCCAGGAATTACATCATTTGGTCTCGATACTCCGTCGGCTAGAGCAGTATTGAATTTAGTTTGAAAGTCCAGGGGTAATCGCTTATTAGACACCCATACGGCAAAAGCAAATTCTAAACCTGTTAAGACTTTCCAGTAATGACCTAAGTCATAGTTGAATTCGAAATCTTCTTTTCTCCCAAATGTTCGATCTCCAATCAGAACGATTGCATCTGCAGCCCCCTGTTCAACCAAAGTTACTTCTTTTTTCCAAAGGTGCTTTAATAAAATTCGAGCTAAACCATTCGAGGTTTTAGACTGCATATCCAATTGCAGGGTTTCAATGTCCTGTATAGGCTTATTAGAAAATATAAAAACAGAATCTACATAATCCTTACTGCCAATACAATAATCTCCGATGATATAATATTCTTCTAAATCAGATAGGCCTGCAACGGGAATTATCCCCATATCGGCCTCATTTTCGATGACCTTTCTTGCACATTCGCTTGGATAATCTACAGTTAATTCAATGTCATCTATAATTTCAGAGTTCCTTATTCCTTGCAAAAAAGGTAATGTATTGGTATATGAAACAGCCGATATTCTAATTTTATTCATCAATTAAGTGTTCTAAATGCTTAATATTATAATAATCAACAATTGAAAATGAATTGTCTTGATATTCTAATTTGTACAATGAGGTATTCGTATGTGGGAATTCATCCATACGGCATACAGGAATATTGATAAGGTGGCATAACATAATTCGTAGCGCGCGGCCATGCATACAGACAAGTACAGTCTCTTCCTCAAATTGATTCAGCATGTAGGCTATTGCTGCTTTCTGTCTCTGAACTAAAGTATTGGGTGATTCTCCGGCCTCAATGGCCACGTCCAAATTATTACCCTTCCATAATTCGACAACCTTCTGAAACCCACTTAATACCTCAGGGGTTTGCTCCTTCCCTTCATAAATCCCCCAACTTATTTCGTCCAAACCTTCTAGCTTCTCCATAGGAATACCATCGTTCAAAAAAGGATCTACTGTTTGATGGGTTCTAAGTAAAGTGGAGGTATATATTTTATCAAATGGAACGTCTCTATATTCATTATAAAAAGCAAGAGATTGTTTTATTCCGATTTCATTTAAGGGACTATTCACCCCTCGTCCCTGAACTATTCCTTTAAGATTTAGGTCTGTTTGACCATGCCTAATAAAATAAAAAGTTTTCTTCAATTTATTATAAATTCTTATCCATTTAAAACAGGCAAAGCATAGTATTTTTTCTTGGAATCTTCGCCAAAATCAACATCTTTGAAATCTGTGACTACATTATATAACGTATCTCTCTCAATTGGGTGCCTTCCAACATGTTTAATAAGTTCCACAAGTTCTTGTGTACTCATTGCTGGATTTTGTTCCTCAGCACCGGCCATACTATAAATTTTTGTTGTATCGTCTAATGTACCGTCAATATCATTTACACCAAAACTTAAAGACATTTGAGCAGTATTTCTAGAAATCATTGCCCAGTATGCTTTAATGTGTGGGAAATTATCCAAATAAATTCTAGAGATTGCATAATTTCTTAAATCTTCTATCACAGAAACTTCAGGAACATTATTCATTTGATTGTCCTTATTCCTAAATTTGAGTGGTATAAAGGTTTGAAAACCATGTGTTTTGTCTTGAAGTTGCCTCAAACGTTCCATATGATCTACCCGATGCCAGAATTCTTCAATGTGACCATATAACATGGTTGCATTTGTGTGCATCCCTAAACGGTGGGCCTGTTCATGGATATCTAACCACTGTTCGGCATTGCATTTATCATTCGCAATTTTCTCTCTAATCTCAGGATGAAAAATCTCTGCACCACCACCAGGCATTGAATCCAGGCCGCACGATTGGAGGTATTTAAGGCCTTCGTAGTGACTTAAATTTGCTTTCTTGAAAATATAGTAATATTCTACTGGTGTTAGTCCTTTTATGTGAAGGTCAGCTCGATGTTCCTTACATCGTTTAAAAAACTCAGCATAAAATGCTAAATTCTGTTTTGGAACCACCCCCCCCGTAATATGAACTTCGGTAACTGGTTGGTTGTCATATTTTTTCACGATATTAAGCATAGCATCTACATCCATTTCCCAACCGGCCTCTCGCTCTTTTATCATACGTGAATAAGAACAGAATTTACAATCGTAAACACAAATGTTCGTGGGTTCAATATGAAAGTTTCGATTAAAATAGGTTAAATCACCATGAATTCGTTCTCTAATATAATTTGCCAGAACTCCTAGATAGCCTAGTTCGGCATGTTCGTAAAGAAATACACCTTCTTCAAAGGTTATTCTTTCTTGTTTTTGAACCTTCTCAGCAATTTGTATTAGCTCTGTTGATAAGTTTTTATCATTTAATAAAAACTTTAGTTTT
The DNA here is from genome assembly GCF_059758715.1 of Sphingobacterium sp. GQ94. Lineage (NCBI taxonomy): Bacteria > Pseudomonadati > Bacteroidota > Sphingobacteriia > Sphingobacteriales > Sphingobacteriaceae > Sphingobacterium > Sphingobacterium sp. GQ94. The sequence goes on along the minus strand of NZ_JCAXEC010000002.1, from coordinate 54,799 downwards.
TGTGTTGATTCCATTGCGCACTCCTTACCTACAAATGTATGAAAACCTGCCCTAAAAAGCTATTTATTTAAGTCATTATACTTCAACAAATTGTTGCATATCAATCAATCTTTTATATAATCCGTTTTTCTCAATGAGCTGCAAATGGGATCCGGTTTCAACTATTTTCCCTGCTTCTAATACAATAATCAAATCAGCTTTTTGAATAGTTGATAACCGATGGGCAATAACGACAGTTGTTCTATTTTCCATTAGTTTATAAAGGGAATCTTGAACCAATCTTTCTGATTCAGTATCTAATGCGGAGGTAGCCTCATCTAATAACATAATCGGTGGGTTTTTAAGTACCGCCCTAGCTATACAAATTCTTTGCCGTTGTCCCCCAGATAATTTAGAACCTCGGTCCCCAATATTTGTCTGGTAACCTTTCTCAGTTCCTATTATAAATTCGTGTGCATTTGCGATTTTAGCTGCGTGAATTACTTGTTCCTGGGTAGCTGATAAATTTGCAAAAGCAATATTATTAAAAATTGAATCATTAAATAAAATTGACTCTTGATTCACGACGCCAATCAATTGGCGTAAAGATTCTTGGTTTAAATCCCGAATATCTACATCATCAATGGTCAAGGAGCCAGAATTCACATCCATGAATCTAGGAATTAGATCGACCAAAGTTGACTTTCCACCTCCTGAGGGTCCTACCAAAGCAACAGTTTGCCCCTTCTGTATATCTAAATTTATATTATGTAAAACCTCTTGATCTTCATAAGAGAAACAGACTTGATTAAATTTAATTTTGTCTTGAAAGCTTGTTATTATTTTTGAATCCGGCTTGTCTGATACTTCATTTTTTTCATCAATCAATTGAAGCACTCGTTCCCCAGCTGCAATGCCATTGTGAATGTTGCTAAAGGCATCCGTTAATGCTTTCGCTGGTCGCATAACTTGTGAAAAAATTGCAATATAAGCGATAAACTCAGAAGCACTTAAGTCACCTTGACCGCTCAAGACAAGATGACCACCATATAGAAGGATAATGGCAACCATAATTACTCCCAACAGTTCCGAAACGGGTGATCCCATTTGTTGACGTCGCACCATTCTTCTATTTATTTTCGCATAGTTATCGTTCTCCAAATTAAATTTCCCTTTAATAAATTCTGAAGCATTAAAAGACTTAATAATCTTAATTCCGGAGAGTGCTTCTTCTAATAAAGTAATCATATTAGCATAAGTTCTCTGCCCCTGTTGAGCCTGGTGCTTTAAAGTCTTCACAATCCTAGCAATGAAAAATGCGGAGACGGGTATAACCAATAAAGAAAACAAGGTTAATTTGCTAGAAATAATAAAAAGCATGACCACATAGGCTAATAATTGAAGTGGTTCTTTAAAGGCAACCTGAAGGGTACCAGTCACTGAAAATTGTACAACCTGAACATCAGAGGCAATTTTCGAAATGATATCTCCTTTTCTTTGATTGGAAAAATAACCCAAATGAAGATTCATAACATTTGAAAAAACAGATTTTCTAAGATTCAATAATGTATGAATTCTTAAATTCTCCATTATACGTTGAGAAAGATATCTAAACAGGTTACTGATAAATACAGAAACCACAATTACAATACACGTTACCTTGAGAGCTTCATATGGACCAAAACGATTGTTCATATCGTAAGCAAAATAATTGAAATAATCCATCACGTCAAATGCTCCTTCTGGTTTAGGTACCGGCTCTAACACAGCATCTTGAGAATTAAATAAAGTTTGCAATAACGGCGCTAACAAAGCTAAATTCAGTGTACTGAACACCACCATGATTAATGTGCAAAGGATATAAGGAATAGCGTATTTTTCAATAGGCTTTGCAAACGATAAAAGTCGAAAGTATGTTTTCATGCAGAATACGAATTCCACAAAAATAACAAAATTTACAACCATAGCGGTTTATACTTATGGCATCTACAAGAATGTTGCAAACATATGTCATTTTAAACGCATAATTCTTTTTATTTTTTAGAATTAAAATACTGTTAATCAACTATTTAACAAACAAAAACTAACATTCGTTATTATTACTCAACTTACTAATAAAAATAAAGTGACTTGCTCATTAAGGCACTAAAATGTAAAATATTTTAACGGTTAAGATCAAAACTGAGATGAATCTGATTTTTCATCCCTTTTCATGGAATCTGCGTTGTAATGCAAAAATTAAAAAATGATTTAATTCTTTGTCAAAAACTGATAATTCCATTAAGTTTTTATAATTTTAATGCCAAATATTAAAAAATGGAAATAGAGGTTGCCAAAAGACTTCAACAAACACAAGAGTATTACTTTTCAAAGAAGTTGAGGGAAATTGATGAGATGAACAGGAACGGTTTCCAGGTCATAAACCTAGGAATTGGAAGTCCTGACCTTCCCCCGCATCCAGAGGTAATTCAGACACTTCAGGAAAACGCGGCATTACCAAACACACATGGCTATCAGAATTATAAAGGGGTTCCGATTCTAAGAAAAGCTATGGCAGATTGGTATCATCGATATTACCAGGTTACACTAGATCCAAATTCCGAAATTCTTCCTCTAATTGGTTCCAAAGAAGGTATAGTCCATATTTGCATGACCTATCTTCAGGAAGGAGATCAGGTTTTAATTCCTAATCCGGGTTATCCTGCCTATTTAAGTGCGGTTCAGCTAACGGGCGCCACTGTAATTCCTTACGAATTAAGCTCTGAAAAAAACTGGCTTGTCGATTTAGACGAATTAGAAAAGTTAGATCTAACTTTAGTAAAAATGATGTGGATTAATTATCCACATATGCCTACCGGTGCCTTAGCAAACACGGCTTTTTTTGAGTCTGTTGTTCAATTTGGCAAAAAGCACAATATTTTGATATGTCACGATAACCCGTATAGTTTTATTTTAAACGATCGGCCTCAAAGTATTATGTCGGTGGATGGATCAATGGAAGTAGCCATTGAATTAAATTCTTTAAGTAAATCATCTAATATGGCTGGGTGGCGAATTGGCATGTTAATCGCAAATGAACGTCGAATTTCTGAAATTTTACGATTCAAAAGTAACATGGACTCTGGCATGTTTCTCCCTCTACAATTGGCCGCCGCAAAGGCTCTGAGTTTAGATGAAGATTGGTATACTCAACTCAATATACACTATGAAGGCCGTAGAAGAATGGTTTTTGAAATAATGGACTTATTAGGCTGTAAATACGATCAAAATCAAGTCGGCTTATTCGTTTGGGCAAAGATTCCCGAACACTACGGAAACTCATACGAGTTAAGCGATATGATTTTAAATCAGGCACATGTGTTTATAACTCCAGGAGGAATCTTTGGTTCGGCCGGCATTCAATATATTAGAATTAGCTTATGTGCAAAAATTGAAGTTTTCCAAACTGCAATTGAACGAATAAAAGCAAGAATCAATTAAGTTCGTTTTATTTAATAGCTTCAGCAATTGAACACGTTTGCTTGACGGATGGAAAAAGTTTGATCTTCAATATCAATTTCATTAAAATAATCAGTTTTTCTTAGAAATAGGAAAATATTTTTAACCAAAGAGGGAATAGTGACTCAATTCCTCCCACATAAAAAGATAATGTGGGTTTCCTTGAGTTAATATAATGAATATAGCAATTCTCGGAATTGGGCTTATTGGAGGTTCAATTGGAATTCGATTAAAAGAAAGCAATTTCTGCGAAAAAATAATTGGAATCGAAAAAAATGAAAACAATAAGAAGTTAGCAATTCAACTTAAATTAGTTGATGAAATTCAAACTTTACAACAAGCAATTGAGACTTGTAAAGTTATTATTTTGACCATACCAGTGGATGCCATTATGGAGATGTTACCCACAATTCTTGATCAAGTTACAGATCAAGTTATTATTGATATGGGATCAACCAAATCTAACATTCTCAATTTAATAAAAGACCATCCAAAACGCGGAAGGTATGTTGCCGCTCATCCTATGGCCGGTACTGAATATTCAGGTCCTGAGGCTGCAAAATCGGAATTGTTTAAAGGAAAAATGATGGTTTATGTCGAAGCATTTAAGTCTGATGAGGATGCATTTGAAATTGCAGATAGTATAACAGATCAACTGGAGATGAAATCTTCTTTTATGAATGCCCAGGAACATGATATGCACACTGCATATGTATCGCATATCTCCCACTTAACCTCTTTTGCCTTAGCATCTACTGTTTTAGAAAAAGAAAAATCGCAAGGTAGAATATTTGAACTCGCTGGTTCTGGTTTTCAATCGACAGTACGTTTAGCAAAATCCTCACCAGATATGTGGACACCAATCTTTAAACAGAATAGGGAAAATGTTTTAGAAGTATTGGAAGAACATATTAAACAACTACAACACATCTACGATAAAATCCAACAAGAGGATTATGTTGCCGTACATAAATGGATAAAAAAATCAAATAAAATAAACAGGATTATTAAATAAATCATGCTTGAAAGAAAAACTCTTAGTAACGATTTAGTACAACTAATTCCATTGATTAAAGAAGATTATGGGTGGGTTTTCGCCGTTGCTTCTGATCCAGAAATATGGTCACAACATCCAGATTTTAAACGATATACCCCGATTGGCTTCACGAAGTACTTTAAAAAACTTTTGAGTACGGATATTGCCTATTTAATTTTAGACAATAAAACGGAAAAGGTTATTGGAGCAACCTCATTCTATCAATTCAATAGAACTACCAATTCGGTGGCAATTGGGTATACCTTTATTGCTAAAGAATATTGGGGAGGAAAATATAATCAATCTATAAAAAATTTAATGATGAATTTTGCTTTCGAAGAAGTGGAAAAAATCATATTTCATGTTCGAAAGGGAAATCATAGATCCCAAAAAGCATTGGAGAAAATTGGGGCAAGATTGTTGAGGGATTTTCCTATTGAAAATGAGGATGGGGTCCAATTAGAATATCAAATTGAGAAGGATCAATATCAAACCCAAAATTAGTCAGGGTTCATCATCTTAGTTTTAATTTACTATTGAGAATAAAGAAAGGCCAGAACACCCTCCTATTAACCGTTATTTCTCTCTATCAATACCATTAACGTCAAACTCAAAATAAAACGCTCATCATCTAGATTATTTTCTGACAATTTTGTCACTGAGAATTTTCTGCCAAAAAAAGATGGTTGTTTTGTGATTTCGAACAATTCTTCGCCGGATAGATCTTTGAGTATATATGACGGATTAAAAACATAACCAGAAAGGATTCCAATAACTGGAATGTCGCCAAATATACCGTCAAAGAATTTAGTCCAAGGGTTTTTCTCATGAATAGTGTGGTCCAATTGATCATTTTCATCCATCAAATTAAAGGTAGATCTCCATAAAGAAGCGATCGTTTTTCTGCGAAGTTTTCCTACAATACGCTCGCTATTATCTTTTATGGTAAATGTTTGTTGAAAATCAATCAGCTTATTCGAAATCAATTCATAAAGTTGTTCTGTCTTAGATTCATCTTTATAGACTATAATATGATCTCTCCACGAAAAAATTTTCGACCTTACATGAAAAATAGTTTGCCCATTGTTATCTTTGGCCGTAAAATCATTTGCAAAACTGGTTATGCGAAACGTAAAATTCAAAGGATATTGTAAATCTTTCATTTGATTGGTTAATATTTTTAAAAATAAACAAATCTGTTTAAATTACATTACCGGAATTCAGATTTTGAAGAATAGATTAATTAACGAGATCCCCTTTAATTTAGTACTTCCAGTTCAATTTTTCAAAAACTTTTGACCATAACCAAATGGGTCCAATACTTAAAAGTGTTATAAAACTCGCTTGTTGCATCGGCTTAGTCCTAAACTTTCTTGAGTATAACCATAAACCTAATAGGCCAAAAAGTGCTATGATTGAACAAATCAGAATAACTGTAGGTCCACCATCTCTTTCAATGTATTCCAATTGAACAATAAAAAAGCTCATAACCCCAATAGTAAATAAAACGACATATGAGAGCGTAGGCGCTAATTTTAAATAACTATAGATCAATATTGCAATAAAAAAAGAACCCCAATTCAAGAAAGTATGAGCATTCATATGAACTAAAAATTCAAATTGAGGAAACGGAATCATCCAAATTAGACCCATAATTCCAAAAAATGACATAAATAATAAAGTTGCAACAATAGTAAAATTTGCTTTTTGGAACGTTTGATCTAATTTATAAAAATATTGCTCAACTGGCCTCGTAAAAGTCGGCTTATTTGTATTGCCTTTATCTTTTTTGTTCATCAGGCAAATATAAGTAATATTGTAATTAAACCAGTTAGTGTTAGATTTTAAGCCCGTAAATAAATATGAATTACATCCAAAATATTTTCTAAATAGTAAAGGCCTATCAGTTGATAGGCCTTTACTATTTATTTAATAACCTTATTTTGCATATGAAACTGAACGGGTTTCACGAATAACTGTTACTTTAATCTGACCTGGATAAGTCATTTCTGTTTGAATTCGATTTGACAAATCTGCAGCTAATATCTCTGCCTGTGAATCTGATACCTTTTCACTCTCAACGACCACACGAAGTTCACGTCCAGCTTGGATTGCAAAAGTCTTTTCTACACCGGGATATGATAAAGCGAGATCTTCTAACTCTTTAAGACGTTTGATATAACTCTCAACTACCTCACGTCTGGCTCCAGGGCGTGCACCAGAAATGGCGTCACAAGCTTGAACAATTGGCGATATCATTGATGTCATTTCAATTTCATCATGGTGGGCCCCAATTGCATTACATACATCAGGATGTTCCTTATATTTTTCGGCCAATTGCATCCCCAATATTGCGTGAGGTAGTTCTGGGTTGTCATCAGGCACTTTACCTATATCATGCAATAGTCCAGCACGTTTGGCAAATTTCACGTTAAGACCTAATTCTGCAGCCATAGTAGCCGCAAAATTGGCAACTTCACGAGAGTGTTGTAGTAAATTTTGACCATATGAAGAACGATAACGCATTCTGCCAACCATTCGGATCAATTCTGGGTGCAGCCCATGTATTCCTAAATCTATTGCTGTCCTTTCACCAATCTCCACAATTTCATCTTCAATTTGTGTCCGTGTTTTCGCAACAACCTCTTCAATCCGGGCAGGGTGAATCCTACCATCGGTAACTAAACGGTGTAAGGATAATCTCGCGATCTCGCGACGAACTGGATCAAATCCAGAAAGGATAATTGCCTCAGGTGTATCATCAACAATGATTTCAACACCAGTCGCAGCTTCTAAAGCACGAATATTACGACCTTCACGTCCAATGATACGACCTTTTATCTCATCATTCTCAATATTAAAGATAGAAACGGTATTTTCTATTGCTGCCTCTGTAGCAGTCCTTTGAATGGTTTGAATGACAACCTTCTTAGCTTCCTTAGAAGCGGTTAGCTTCGCTTCGTCTACTACGTCTTTGATGTGAATGATCGCCTGTGATCTGGCTTCCTCACGCAAAGAATTAATCAATTGTTCTTTTGCCTCATCAGCGGAAAGTGCTGCAATACTCTCAAGCTGTTTGATGTGTTGCCCTTTTAGTTGTTCAACTTCTTCCTTTTTCTTCTCATTGATCTCAATCATTTGGTCCAACTTCTTAGATTTCGCATCTAGTTCTTGTTTTTCACGATTTGAGTTTTCAATTTTTTGATTAAGAGACTGTTCTTTTTGACGAATAGAATTTTCTTTCTGAGCCACCGTATTGTTACGCAGATTTACTTCCTTTTCATGTTCAGCTTTTAATTGTAAGAATTTCTCTTTGGCCTCTAATTGACGTTGTTTTTTGGTATGTTCAGCCTGTTGTTCCGCTTCTTTGATAATTAGTTTTGCCTTTTCATTTGCCGATTGTTCTTGTTTCTTGAATACCATCTGTAAAAGATAGCGACCAATAACAACACCAATTATCAGCGAAATTATGATTGATATAGTGGTTAATGACTCCATTTGTAAATAATTAATTTATGTTAATGTAATAGCAATTAGTTTCAAAAAAAAACCGCAATTAAATTATCAGGTCTCATGTATTATTAAACTTCGATTACACATGATTTGAGCATTTGATCATGACCTAGATGGCTTTCGCAAAATGGCCTACATCTCAGTTTTGCTCGTGATATTGAAGCGTTAAGTTTAAAATAGTGACAACCCGAATTTAATTGCGGCAAATTCGTTGTTATTAGCTCTAAATTATAAGAACGTAAACGTTTATTTTTTAAAAAAATCAGTAAGTATATTATCCAATTCGTGAATAGATTTCTCAAGGCCAACCTCCTGGTTCTGCGAATTCTTTTCAGCTTTAATCATTCCTGTAGCGTATTGTAACACACACATTGAAAGTAGATCTTGCTTATCACGAACAGCATAATTATCCTGCAATTCTTTAATTTTTTCGTTTATAAGCTTAGCGGCATATCTAATTACCTCTTCCTCTTCCGTTTCAACACGTAAAGGATACACACGATCAGCTATATTTATTTTTATGGAAATTTCTCCCATGTTTATTTGAGCTTAATAACGTAAAAAGTCAATTCAGTTTGTGTCAATCTCAACACTACTTCAATAGACTTATACATTTGTCTATTTCTCGCACAAAATCGTTAATTTTTTGCTTTGTGTCAAGTACTTTTTCATTTATGGCTGATTTATCTGCCTCTGAGTTGTCAAAGGATTTCGCTACCGCTAACTCCTTTATATTTTCTTCCAATTTTTTAACTCTATTGGAACTGGTCTCAAGGGCTACTTGCAAAGATTGAACTTCTAATTTTAATAAATCATTCTCTTCTTGCAAGGCTTCACTCAATTGAATAAGATTTTTCGTTTTCTCAACGATAATATTCATTTGGGAAGTTAAAGACGCCATATATTTCGCAATTTTTTTGTTTTATTAGCGCACTGATGCACCTACTTCTTTCTCAAAGTTAATAATTAATTTTTGAATTATTCCATCAATTTGTTTATCAGCAAGTGTTTTTTCTTCGTCTTGTAAGATAAAACTTAAGGCATAAGATTTCTTCCCCTCTGGTAATTTGTCCCCTTTATAAACATCAAATATCTGAACTTCTTTTAGAAGTTTGCGTTCAGTTTTATTTGCTATTGTTTGTAATTGGTCAAATGTGATCTGATCATCCAATAATAATGCTAAATCTCGGCGAACGGTTGGAAACTTAGAAACTTCTTGGAACGTTATTTTGTTCTTTTTAATTACTTTAATGACAAGATCCCAATCAAACTGAGCAAAAAAAACGGGACCATCAACATCTGTTTTCCTTAAATTTTCAACAGAAACTGCCCCAAAATTTACAAGAACTTTTTCGCCTTTTTTATACGTTAAGCCATAATTAAAATAAGAACCTTGATATTCTTCTACCCGTAAACCCTCAATTTTTAAGCGATTCACAATTCCATCAACAACGGCTTTTATGTCATAAAAATTTACAGCAGTTGAATCATTGTTCCATTGATCTACTTGCTTTCGTCCGGCAATGGTTAAAGCAAACAATTGTGTTTCCACGTATTTATTCTCAATCAGTTGATAAGATTTACCATATTCGAAAACTTTTAGATCAGCATTTTTTCGTTTTTGATTATATCCAATTGCCGTCAAAGCTGAAAATAAAAGACTTTGACGCATTACATCTAAATCATTACTCAATGGATTAAGCAATTTGACAGCTGTTTCTTCATTCTCTAAATATTCCGATTTCGTTAATGAATTGGTTAGAATCTCTCTATATGAATTTCCAATAAGAAAATCAGAAACCTGATTTAAAACAACTTCTTTATCAGGCTTTTCAGATGTATTAAGTGAAGCCTTAATTTGCGAATTCAATTCAATATTATTGTAACCATAGATACGTAAAATCTCTTCAACAATATCTATTTCTCTCGTCACATCCACTTTAAACCGAGGGACTAAAACATCAAATCCTTCTTCCGTTTCATTTTTTATCTTAATTCCTAAACTAAGGACAATTTCTTTTATGGTATCCTTTGGAATATCTTTACCAATCACCTTTTGAACATTCCTATAAGTAACTGCAAATTGGAATGGCAGAATTTTCTCTGGATAAACATCCACTAACGATGAAGAAATATACCCACCTGCTATCTCAGTAATAATTTTAGCTGCTTTTTTCAAAGCTGTAAGAGTCATATCTGGGTTTGTACCACGTTCAAACCGGAAGGATGAATCCGTTTTGAGAGTATGTCGTTTTGAGGTTTTGCGAACTGTAACAGGATTAAAATAAGCAGATTCCAAGAAAATTGACGTTGTTTCATCGCTTACGCCTGAATATTCTCCTCCAAAAACACCAGCAATACACATCGGCTTCTTATTGTCTGCAATCACCAAGTCCTCATCAGATAACGTACGTTCAACGCCATCAAGAGTCCTCAATAATTCGCCATTGTTAGCTCTTCGTACTATGATATGATTTCCAGCGATCTTTGTTGTATCAAAAGCGTGGAGTGGCTGACCCAAATCATGTAAGATATAATTGGTTACATCCACTATATTATTTATAGAACGGATCCCAATCACTTTCAATTTATTTTTTAACCATTCCGGTGATTCACCTACCTTTATCTCTTGGATATTAAGGCCGGAATATCTAGGAGCATCAGATGGGACATCCACCTCTACCAATGTTCCTTTAGAATTAGCTGCTTGAAAATCAGCAATTTCAAAATCCTTAATTTGGGCTCTAAAATAAGCAGCTAAATCACGAGCTACCCCTAAATGAGAAGCTGCATCAGCTCTATTTGGTGTCAGTCCGATCTCATAGCAATAATCATCCTCCATATTATAGTATGATTTTACTAACGATCCAATTTCAGAATCTGGATCCAATTCAATTATACCAGCATGAGAGTTTCCTAGACCAATTTCATCCTCGCCACATAGCATCCCTTGTGAAACTTCACCTCTAATTTTTGATTTCGAAATTTTAAAAGGTTCTCCATTCGTCGGGAAACAAGTGGTTCCCACTTGAGCAACAATTACTTTTAATCCTTCTCGAACATTCGGCGCACCACAAACAATGTTCAATAATTCTTCTTGGCCAATATCTACTGTTGTAATTTTAAGTTTATCGGCATTGGGATGCTGTTTACAGGATTTTACCAATCCAACAACTAACCCTTCTAATCCACCTGGTATACTCTGTTCTAATTCTAAAGATTCTACCTCTAAACCTATATCAGTTAAAATTAAAGAAAGTTCCTCAGGGGTGTTACTTATATCAAGAAAGTTTTTTAACCAATTATATGAAATTCTCATGACGTCATTTTTTCAAGACACAAAGATATGAATTGAGACTGAAATTGATGAGTTTTTCACCAATAATGTAGACAATTTGATCTTTATTTTCTTTAATAGAGATCTGACAAACCACATAATCTCTCTAAGTGGTGATATTTTAAACCAAAATATAATTTCAGGGATTTCAATTTGGTTAAAATTTGCTGTTGCCGATCCTCCTGAATCTGATTTTTCACCCCAATTATCATTACATTTTTGGGAGTATGCTGATCAGAAATGAATTGCATTACTTTAGTCTGGTAACCATAATATTCAAGAATTAAGGCCCTGATACTATCGGTCAACATTTCAGCGTGTCTTTCTAAAAAAATACCATATTGCGACATAAAATCCAAGTCATTAGCAGGTTTCGTTCGCTCGAGTTCTCTTCTGATCTGCTTATGGCAACACGGAGCAACAACAATTAAAGACGACTGTTTCAAAATCCCTTTATAAATCGCATCATCAGTAGCGGTATCACATGCATGAAGCGCTATTAATACATCAATAGGTTTTGAGCTTTCAAAATTTTCAATTGTGCCTTGTTCAAAAGACAATTGATCAAAGTTCGCCTTCTTAGCCACATGATTACAAAAATCAACTAAATCCCCCCTATACTCTACCCCTATCACTTCAGGGTTCCTCTTTAATTCATTTTTAAGATAATCATACAAAGCAAAGGTTAAATAACCCTTCCCTGCTCCCATATCAACCACATTTATTTTAGTTTCTCGGGGTAAGTTTATTAATGAGGTACTTAATAATTCTATGTAATGGTTTATTTGCTTCCATTTATCTTGCGCACTTTTATAAACTTGGCCATCAATATCCGTTAATTTCAACTCATGGAGGTATCCCTTTTTTTCGGGATCAAGCTTTCTTACTTTCTTTTTATCATGAACTAAAGTTGCCTCTATCTTTTTACTTTCTTTAGTTCTTATAAGATTCCATTGTGCTTTCTTATTCATCTGAAGAGTCAAACTTTCATCGTTCCTTAACATAGCGATTGCTCGAAAACCTTTGAATTGAGTTAGATCAATAATTTGATCAATTGCTTGACTAATGGAATAGTTCTTTGTGATATCCTTGGTCTTGTATCTATATATAAAACTCAGTTTTAATTCGTTTTTTATTAATATTAATCTGATATAAATATTTTTCAGATCTGTTTCATCTCCTTTGTAATGACCAAGGGAAATCTTGACTAGATCTTGATTCTGAATACCTTCTTTTAACTCTTTAATAAAAATTTCGTAATCTAACATACTTATAAATTTGTTTACAAAGATAAGATATATACCTACATTTGTATATGCAAAAACCAAGAGTTAAAGCGGTCTATTTTGACATAGATGGAACTTTAATTAGTTTCAAAACCCACCAAATTCCAGAATCTACGGTAGAAGCGATTAGAATTTTACAAAGTAAGGGAATCAAAACTATAATTTCCACTGGAAGATCAATCAATAGCATTGATCATGTAAAACATCTTGATTTCGACGGATATATAACTTTCAACGGAGGATATTGCCTAACAAATAGTTATGAAATTCTCTTTCGGAAAGCTATCGATCCTCAGGATATACAATCTGTTTTAGATTATGCAAAAAATAATCTTTTAAGTTTTTCTTTTATGTCCGAGAACGAGATTACGATTCATGACGTTACACCAGAAATTGCAGGCATGTACGCGCACTTGAATTTACCTGTCCCAAAATTAGTTAACATCAATGAGGTAGATACATCAAGCATTCTACAAACTAATATTTTCTTGGGTCCTGAAGAAGAAAAAATATTTATGGACACAGTAATGCCAAATTCATTAGCTTCGAGATGGTCACCCTTATTTGCAGATGTGAACCCAAAAGGATTGAGCAAGAAAGTAGGCATTGATATTTTTAATAAGCATTTCGGCATAGACTTAAAAGAAACAATGGCTTTTGGGGATGGTGGAAATGACATTTCTATGTTAGAACATGTTCAATTAGGCATTGCGATGGGAAATGCCAATCCAGAAGTTAAAGAAATAGCAGATTATACAACCGATGATGTGGACTCGAATGGGATTTGGAATGCTCTTAAGAAATTTGAGATAATTTAGCTAAATTCCTTCAAACCCATAATAATTTCATTCCTTAATTACTAAAAGAGCTCCAAATTGCTCTTTTAGTAATTATAAGATATAGATACTTAATTTAGACTAAGTCTTCTTTTGCCATTAAATATCTTTCTGCTTCTAACGCCGCCATACAGCCTGTTCCAGCTGCTGTGACAGCTTGACGAAAAACATGGTCCTGAACATCTCCGCATGCAAATACGCCAGGAATATTGGTTGAGGTACTATCTGATTTGGTTATCAAATAACCGGTTTCATCCATATCCAATTGACCTTGGAAAAGCTCTGTGTTGGGCTTATGTCCGATAGCTACAAAAAATCCAGTTACCTCCAAATCTTTTAACTCATTGGTTTGATTATTCTTCACTCTTACTGCTGTAACAACTTGGCCATCGCCTAATATTTCTTGGGTCTCAGTATTGTATAATACTTCGATATTATCCGTATTATTAACGCGGTGAATCATTGCTTTCGAAGCTCTGAATTCATCTCTTCGAACTAGCATATAAACCTTTCTGCAGAGTTTAGCTAAATAGGTTGCTTCTTCTGCGGCTGTATCTCCTGCCCCAACAATTGCCACATCTTGCCCTTTAAAGAAAAATCCATCACAAACAGCACATGCAGAAACACCAAATCCATTGTATTTTTCTTCAGACTCCAGACCTAACCACTTTGCGGTAGCGCCAGTTGCAATAATAACAGAATCTGCAGTTATTGTTTTTACTCCATCAATTTCTACTTTATGGAGTCCTGATTCTTGTTTAAAGTCAACTTTAGTAACATAACCAAATCGAACATCTGTGCCAAACCTTTCTGCTTGAGCTCTCAAATCTTCCATCATTACTGGTCCAGTAATTCCCTTCGGATATCCAGGGAAGTTATCCACTTCGGTGGTTTGCGTTAATTGCCCTCCTGGAACGATTCCAGTATATATAACAGGTTTCATGTCCGCACGGGCAGCATAAATTGCTGCTGTATATCCTGCTGGACCTGACCCGATAATAAGGCATGATAAGTGTTCTATTTCTTGCACAGTATTTATCATAAAAATTTCTTCTTTAACTTTTAAATTTATTTTGAAGTCCTTGCAGCATATCATCTGTAATTGGTTTGCTGGGCTCGACCTTCTTTTTCACAGGCTTAACAATACCTTTTATTGGGGTTTGAACTTCAACAGCAGCATTATTTTTGTCTTCTTTTTTCTTGTTCTTAAATTCATTCCAAATGTTCTCAAGTACTTTTTTTGTATACAACGGAAATTCACCATTTTGCATCCATGTATAATAACTTGGTTCAATCTCAAAAATGCTTATTACTTTTTTTCCCTTATGTTTTCCAAAATTAATTGCGGGATCGCCGTCTTGATCATAAACAATTCTACCTGCAAAATCCACTGGTTTACTTAAATTAGTAAACTGATGGAGCGCCTCTACGTCGTTGACAACAGGTTTGGAAATTACACCATGCTTGTCTTCAAATAAAACACCATCATATTTACTAAGTTGAGCTTTTAAAACTTTGTATGTCGCAATAACATCCGCCTCCGCATTATGAGCATTTTCTAATGATTCACCGCAATAGAATTTATACGCAGCCTTCAAGGTACGTTGTTCCATTTGATGAAATATATTTTGAACATCAACAAAAGAACGTCCTTCTAATGAAAAATCAATTCCTGCACGTAAAAACTCTTCCATCAGTACTGGGACATCAAATTTATTAGAATTGTATCCTGCAAGATCTGAGTCTCCAATAAAATCTGCTATTTCCTGGGCCCTTACTTTAAACGCAGGAAGGTCTTTAACATCTTCATCATAAATACCATGAAACCTAGTTGATTCAGCAGGTATTGCCATTTCAGGATTAATACGTAAAGTAAGCGTTTCTTCCTTTCCATCAGGTGAAATCTTCAAGATTGATATTTCAACTATCCTATCTAAAGAAACATTTACCCCCGTCGTTTCTAAATCAAAAAAGGCCAACGGGCGTTTAAGGTTCAATTCCATGTCATGTATTTTATAAGTATTTTGCAAATTGTACAAAAGTACAAAATCTATCTATCAGAATGCAGGTACTATCACAACTATAAATTAATTCAATGTAAAGTTTTACATTAATACATAATAGGAAATCTCAGCTAAATTTAAACTCCTATTTTTGATTGCACAAAAAAAGGCAGCCATAACTGGTCGCCTAATCTTTTTTAATAGTTTTAAAATTATCCTAAAACTTCTTTCAAGCGATTTATTTGATGATCAACTAATTTCTGCAATGGTCCTGAAGCCATCATTTTCATCATCATATTTAACTCCGCCTCGATGATAAATGTAGCTTTGGTCGATTCATCTGATACGGATTCTACCTTCCATCGTAAAATAAGTGGAAATGGAGCTTCCTCACTAGGAATCGAAACCAGTTCTTTATTTTCAATTCTTTCACTGATTCGTAAAGCCAATTTTACCATATTTTGAATGGTAAATTTAGCCTCATCTGCTGTTGAAGTCCAGTTATAAATATTTTCCGGCATCAACTGTTCGTGATTATTCAAATCAGCTAAAAAATTATAAACTTCACTTAGAGATTTGTTGACAATTACAGAGTTTTGAAACGTTGACATACATTTATAATTCTGGTGACCAATTTGATGGATCTTGTTTCCATTTTTCTAGAATACTTATATCTGAATCTAAGATATAACTATTTGTAGCTGCAACTCGAATCAATGCATCATAATTACATAAACTGTGATGTGAACATTTCGCATCTTCGAAGTTTTTGCGAGCAATTTCCAAACCGTAAGTAAAGATAGACACTAAACCAACTACATTACAACCAACTTCTCGTAGTGCATTTACAGCTTGTAGACTGCTTTTCCCAGTAGAAACCAAATCTTCCACAACGACTACCCTTTGCCCGCTGTTTACTTCTCCTTCAATTAGATTTTGACGACCATGATCCTTAGCACTACTTCTTACATAAGAAAATGGCAAGCCTAAATCTTGAGCAACAAGTACACCTTGGGGTATCCCTGCTGTCGCTACACCCGATATCATATCTACAGATCCAAATTCCTCCTGGATTAATTGTGATAAATTTTGTCTTATATACGTGCGGATAGCGGGATGAGACAATGCTACGCGGTTATCACAGTAAATTGGAGACTTCCAACCAGACGCCCAAATAAAAGGACTTTTAGGTTGCAATTTTATTGCTTTAATTTGCAATAAGGATTCAGCAACTTTTTGTTCAACCTCATTTAAATAATTCATGGCACAAATTTATAAAATTTATATGAACCAATCTCTGTTAATTTTAGCAGATTATTCACCTAGCATAAAAGAAAACGTACAATCAATTGGTTTACAAGATATTGATTTAGAAAAACTTTTTATTCAATCCACAAACAACCCTAATAAAATCATTTATCTCTACATAGATAAAAACATTAAAAATGTTTTTAAAGAAATATTATCAAAAACTAAAATCATAAAAGCAGCAGGCGGACTTGTCAAAAATGGAAAAGGAGAATACCTTTTTATCCATAGGTTAGGCAAATGGGATTTACCTAAGGGAAAGGTTGAAGAAGGAGAAAAAATAAAATCAGCCGCTTGCAGAGAGGTAGAGGAAGAATGTGGAATCAAAATAGACTATATCGGAAAAAAAATTGAAACCACATATCACACTTATTATATGCAGAAGAAATTTGTCCTCAAGCAAACTCAATGGTATGAGATGGGCGTTAATAAATCACCTCTATTAACACCTCAACTTGAAGAAGACATTACTCAGGCAGAGTGGTTAAAAAAATCATCCCTTGAAAAAGTCAAGGATAACACGTATCCACTAATTTTAGGAATATTAAAGGGGATCTAAAAAAATATTAAAAATTCGCCTATACGGATTTGAAGTAAACATTTTCCAAATTAAAAGATATATTCCTTTGAATTAGATTAAATTCATGATTTAGTTTGAGTTTTATTTTTTCTAAAAACTATAATTAATAAAACGACAATTCCCATTAAAAATGGATAATATGAATGTTGAATAATATCAACTGGGGACATTAATGGCTTATTTTGTTCAATAAGAATGATATTAGCAGCAGCTAATGCCGCTAATATTTGAGCACCATATGGAACCAACCCTTGCGTAAAGCATGAAACTGTATCCAAAATACTAGCCACCCTACCTCCATTTAATTTATTTTCATCTGAAATATCTTTAGCAATCGGTCCCACAATAATAATTGCTATTGTATTGTTTGCAATAGCTAAATTCACTAATGAAACTAAAAATGCAATGCCAAGCTCAGCCTTCTTTTTTGAGTTGATGCGCCTTGTTACAGCATCTAATAAATATTCAACCCCACCATTTAATCTAATAATTCCGACTACCCCCCCAATAATCAAACAAAGAATACTGAGTTCAAACATGCCTGAAAATCCATCGTTGACGGATTTGAGAATAGTAAGAAAATCAATAGAATGACTAGATAAACCTATTAATGAAGAAATTAGAATCCCAATACCCAAAGTCCAAATCACATTTAGGCCACAAAGTGCCAATACAAAAACGGCAATGTAGGGGATTACTTTAATGAGATCAAAATCTTCTACATTCAACTCTTCTACATTCGCAATAAGAAAATGACCTTGAACCGCATAAATTACAAACACCAAAATGGCCACTGGAAATACCATTTTGAAATTGACTTTAAACTTCTCTTTCATTCCAATATCTTGAGTTCTTGTCGCTGCAATTGTCGTATCAGAGATAAATGATAAATTATCGCCAAACATTGCCCCACCCACTACCGCGGACAGGGCTAAAGGCATAATGCCTGAAATATTGCTTTCAACGCCAACCGCAATTGGAGCTAATGCGACTATCGTTCCAACAGACGTCCCCATAGAAGTCGATATAAAGCAAGAGACCAGAAAAAGTCCAGCGATAATATATTGAGGACTTATATAAGTTAAAGCAAAGTTGATCGTAGAGGAAATCGCCCCCATGTTTTTTGACACCTCTCCGAAAGCCCCTGCCAATAAAAAAATCAAGATCATGATCAGAATATTTTCATTACCAGCACCGCTTGCGAAACTTTTAAGCTTCTGAGAGAAAGACCGCTTGGGAAATTGAAAAAAGGCGACAAAAAGCGAAAAAACAAAAACTACCAACACAGGAACTGCATAAAAATCCTGCAATATAAATGATCCGCAAAAATACACTATTACAAATAACAGAAGCGGTAATAAGGCCCAAAAATTGCCCTTCTTCATAAAATGAGATTAGATATAACAATTAAAAACTGACATTGTATTGGTCCCTGTAGGAAAAAACAAATTTCTACTATTTAGATAATGAAATCTACATATTATCTAGCGAAAATGAAAATCAATTTCTTATATTATTTTTAAGTTGATCGAAAAATATACGTAACTTTAATCTTATCACCACAATAAACTTAAAACAAAGCTAAAATGAAAAGAACGCCTTTGACAACTTTAGTACTATTGTTAATAGTGGCAGTCATACTCGTATTCGCTACAACTTGCTTTGGTATAAATTAAGTAAAATCAAAAGGGGACAATATATTTTATTATCCCCTTTTGATTTTGTCTTATTCTGATTCCTTTTCCCAAAAATCAGCATTTTTTATCCCTAGTTCTTTCGGATTAAACTCAGGATCTTTAATCCCCTGCTTTCTTTTATTTTTATAGTCTTTCCAAACCTTCATGGCGGTTTTACTTAATAATAAGATAGCAATTATATTTACCCAAGCCATTAACCCTACTCCAATATCTCCAATTGCCCACGCCATATCTGCGGTCCTGACAGTCCCAAAATAGACCGTTAATAAAAAAGCTATCTTGAATACCCAATTAATGATATTTCGAATTTTAGGATTTTTTATTAAATACGATATATTGGTATCTGCATAGTAAAAATAGGCCATTATGGTAGTAAAAGCAAAGAAAAATAAGGCTACTGCAACAAAACCGTCACCAAATCCAGGGAAATGATGTGAAACAGCAGCTTGGGTAAAACCACTATAATCCACATTTGGAATATTTTCTTGAATCATGGTGGTAGCTTTACCGGCAGCATCTAATTCAGTTACATTATATTTTCCCGTAAATAAGATCATTAATGCTGTTGCTGTACATACAAAGAGTGTATCAACATAGACTGAAAAAGCTTGAACCAATCCTTGCTGAGCAGGATGATTGACATCAGCAGCAGCAGCAGCATGTGGAGCAGTTCCTTGTCCAGCCTCATTTGAATAAATCCCTCTTTTCACGCCCCAAGATATTGCCATCCCTATAATCCCACCAAAAGTTGCATCTAAACTAAATGCACTACTAAAAATCAGTCCAAAAACCCTTGGTATCTCAGTGAAATTCAAGGCAATAATTATTACGGTCATTAAAATATACCCGCCCGCCATAAAGGGTACAATAAATTCAGCTACTGTTCCCAACCGCTTTACGCCTCCAAAAATAATTAGCGTTAATAAACCAACAACAGCAATTCCGGTGTAGGAATGAGGAATATTAAAAGCATTGTTAACAGAAGATGCTATTGCGTTACTTTGAACCCCTGGAAGTAAAAATCCAGCTGAAATAATGATTAAACAGGCAAATAATATAGCATACCATTTTACTCCTAACCCTTTCTCGATATAATAAGCAGGTCCTCCTCTAAATTCCAGTCCGTCCTTTTGCTTATATAGTTGACCTAAAGTCGCCTCTATGAACGCTGAAGCAGATCCTAAAAAAGCAATTATCCACATCCAGAAAACAGCTCCCGGTCCGCCATAAAAAATTGCAGTGGCCACTCCTATAATATTTCCAGTACCTACTCGACCTGAAATCGCAAGAGCAAAAGCTTGAAAAGAGGATATTCCCTCTTCATTTTTCTTCTTTGCAAAAAGAAGTCTTATCATGTCTTTCAAAGAAGTTACTTGAAGGAACCCAGTCCGAAAAGAGAAATAAAGTCCTGTAAATAAACATAGATATATGAAAATATCACTCCAGACAAGGTTGGAAAGTAAAGAAATAAAATTATCCATTAATTTGGTTTAAACAATTATTTGTCATAAAATATGTGTAAAGAAACACTTTTTTTCTAAAAACACATATTTTTTTTACCGATTTCCTTTCATTTAATAATTCAAAAAAGCTTTTAAAATTCTATTCGAACTGGAATCAGGTTAATAATTCACTTTCTAATGAATGCAAAAGGTCATTTGAATTATATATAATTAAAGTCTAAATGAGGTGTACGATATTCGAGTAGTTTAATACCTTTTTTAATCGTAACTTTGTATCCAAATTGGATTTAGTAGCAAAAATTGTGGTTTCGATATTAGCTGGAACGTCCATTATTTGAAATTCGGATTTTCACATTCCAGGTACCATCAACTCCTTATGTTTTTTTAAAATTACAGCGGATATAGTTGCCATACAATTTGTGCTTTAGGTTGTAAATTATTTGTAAATATTTTTAAAAAAAGATATTCATAATTCACTTACCATCCATGTATAGTACATAAATTAATAGAATAGAAAAACTATATAACTGTTTATTAATTAAATAGTTATAAAATTTAAAAAATAATAAATGATCAATGTTTCTAATTTATCACTTCGGTATGGAAAGCGAGTTCTATTCGAAGATGTCAACTTAAAATTTACACCTGGAAATTGTTATGGTATAATTGGCGCCAATGGCGCCGGTAAGTCAACATTTCTAAAAATCATTTCTGGAGAGATCGACCCTTCAACTGGATCAGTGGCTTTCACCCCTGGTGAGCGGATGTCCGTTTTAAACCAGAATCATTATGCTTTTGATGAATTCACCGTATTGGAGACAATCATGATGGGGAATCAGGAACTCTATAAAGTGATGAAAGAAAAGGATGCAATCTATATGAAGGATCCCTTCACCGATCAAGATGGAGAAAGAGCCGGAGAACTAGAGAGTCTTTTCGCTGAAATGGATGGATGGAATGCTGAAAGTGATGCTGCTAACTTATTAAGCAACTTAGGAATAAAGGAAGAGCTTCATTATAAATTGGTTAAAGAATTAGATGGAAATGAAAAAGTAAGGGTATTATTAGCTCAAGCTCTTTTTGGAAAACCCGATATTCTTATTCTGGATGAGCCTACCAATGATTTGGATATCAATACAATCGCCTGGTTAGAAGATTTCCTTGCTAGTTATGAAGCTATTGTGTTAGTCGTATCTCACGACCGTCACTTCCTTGATGCAGTCTGTACTCACATTGTTGACATTGATTTTAGCAAAATGAGTATCTATACCGGGAATTACACATTCTGGTATGAATCTTCTCAATTGGCCCTAAAACAAAGAACTGACCAGAACAAGAAGATGGAAGATAAAGTGAAAGAACTTCAAGAATTTATTCGCCGTTTCTCTGCAAATGCTTCAAAATCAAAACAAGCGACTTCTCGTAAGAAGGCCTTGGATAAAATCAACATTGAGGATATTAAACCATCCAACAGGAAGTATCCTGCAATCATGTTCAACTTAATGGATAGAGATCCGGGAGATCAAATTCTAAATGTTGAAGGCTTGGGAAAAACCATCAATGGTGAAGTGTATTTCAAAGACATCACTTTTATGGTTAATAAGGGAGACAAAATTGCTGTACTTTCTGAAAATAATTTAGTGACATCTGCCTTTTTTGATATTTTATCAGGACGTGACAAAGATTTTCAAGGGGAATTTAAGTGGGGGATAACCATTACTCCTGCTGATATGCCTATAGATAATTCTTCGTTCTTTGACGGTAAAAATGAAAACCTAGTTGACTGGTTAAGAGACTACACCACCAAGCCAGAAGCTGACGAGCAATTTATTCGTGGTTTCTTAGGAAAAATGCTCTTTTCAGGTGAAGAAGTATTAAAAAAATGCTCCGTATTATCCGGGGGAGAAAAGATGCGATGTATGTTTTCCAGAATGATGCTTCAAGGAGCGAACTTTTTGATCTTTGATGAACCTACAAACCATTTAGATTTAGAGTCAATCACGGCTCTCAATAATGGTATGAATGACTTTAAAGGATCAATTTTATTTACCTCGAGGGATCATGAATTGACGCAGACAGTTGCAAACCGTATTATTGAATTGACTCCAAACGGAATCATTGACAAACTTATGTCATACGACGAATACATCAATTCTGACCAAGTGAATATACAAAGAGAAGAAATGTATAAAAAGCGTTAATACAATTAATATTTTGATACTGCTAATGGGGTGTTTTTAATCATTGTTGAAACACCCCATTTTTATTTACCAAAGGTTAATCTACAGTAATTACCTGCTTTCTAATTGCATGATCAGCTTAGACTTTATTTGGCTAAAACAATAATCCTTTGCCTCTGCGTATGAAATTCCATAGAGAAGTTTTGAGGGATGCAGATCTATGGGAAATTGCCGTAAAATTTTCTTATAATAATTATCTAAATCGTCATCACCGGGTAATTCAAAATGAATTCGCAGTTGGAATCTTCTAAGCAAAGCTTGGTCAATAACTTCGGGATGATTTGTTGCACAAATTAATAAAGCATCTTCTGAAAAATAATCAATTAGCTGAATGATGGTATTCACCAACCTTCTCATTTCTCCAACATCGTTGTCATTAACTATTCTTGACTTAGCAATCTGGTCAAATTCATCTAAAAACAACACGGCTTTTTCTCGAGTTGCTCGGTCAAAAATCTGCTTAATATTTTGGGAAGTCTCCCCGATCCTTGAGTGAATTACAGTACTTAAATTCAGAATGATTAAGGGCTTATTAAGGGATGTTGCAATTGCTTTTGCACTCATAGTCTTTCCACATCCAGAACTACCGTATATTAAAAGCTTATTGTTAACTGGAAGCCCATAATGTTGCAATTCTTCTCTATACAGATGCTCCTTAATAAGGTCGTTGAGCAGTTGTTTATTCTCTTCACTCAGAAAAACATGATTTAAATTAACCTCTTCCCTATCTTTGATGATCAGATCTTGTATATTCATAGTTAATGCCTTTTAAAATTTAAGGCTTAAAAATCTTGGTCTTTTGTATTTTCCAAAGATAACTGTATTTTCTTATAATAGGTACCTTGTACCACGCTCTTTATAAACAAATCTAAAAACTAAATTTATTCAGCTATTAATCCACTAAGCTCGCCTATTATTAAAGGTTTACTTAGATTAATGATCCATAATAAGCAAGCTTACTGGTTCTCTAAATAAAGAATCAGTAAGCTTCAATCATTTTATCACTTGAATTAAATGGTGTTTTATAAGTAAAAAACACTACTTTTTATAGTATTTCATTGCCTCTGGGATAAAGGCTTGTAGTTGAGATATACGACGAGCATCACTTGGGTGAGTACTCAACCATTCAGGATTTTTCCCACTTTTACCTTGGGACATTCTTTCCCAAAATTTGACAGACTCATTTGGATTATAACCAGCCATTGCCATTAAAATTAGACCGGCCTTGTCAGCTGCTAATTCATCTTTACGAGAAAAGCTTAGCGATCCGACTTGATACCCTATTCCATATAGTTGATTAAACAATCCAATATATTTGCTATTACTCATTGTTCCAGCTGCGCCAAGTATTTGAGCTCCATATTGAGCTGCCATAGCGTTTGAATATTGTGCCACAGAATGTTCTTCTATTGCATGGGCAATTTCATGGCCCATAACAGTCGCTAACCCTGCGTCATTTTGAGCCACCGGAAGGATTCCAGTATAAACTGCAACCTTACCACCCGGCATACACCAAGCATTCACATCATCACTTTTAATTAGGTTAAATTCCCAGTTAAAATTGAAATTATCAGCTATTCCTAATTGCTTCAGATATTGATTAGCGGCAGCAGCTATATTGTTTCCAACACGTTTTACTTGAGTTGCAGCAGAAGTTCCAGTTACAACTTTCGACCCATTTTTGCTTAAAAAATCTTTATAGGCTAAAGCAGCTTGATCATTAATTTGCTGTGAGTCTACTAGCTTAAGATATTTTCGGCCCGTAATTGCTGAGGTTGCACAACTAGCTAAGGTTGCACAAATAAGAAATATCTTGGCATATTTAAAAACCCTTTTCATAAATATTGTTGATTTAATTTAAAATTTTCATTAGTTATACCTTATACGTATAACAAAACTTGTACCCAAAAGTTTAATCCTTGGATTTTTTCTTGAATAAGAAAATTTTAGATTCGTGGCCTTTTAACAATCTCTCGATGTTTTTTTGATGAGTTACCAAGATTAGTGCACAAATTGCAATACCATATAATAAAATAGAAGGAACTGAAGTTTTAAATATGAATGCAATACTGAATGGGAAAGTAAAACCTGCCATAATGGAACTTAATGACACATAATGAGTTACCAATAGAACCACTAAAAATACAGAAACGCATATTAACGCAGCTGGCCAGTGGATTGCCAAGATCATTCCAAAAAGTGTGGCAACCCCCTTTCCCCCTCTGAAACCTGCAAATATTGGAAACAAATGACCTAAAACTGCTATAACTCCTAAAGCCAATTGGATGTTAACAAACTGCGGAGAGTCATGATTCCCAATGATTGTATTGTCTAAAAGAAATGGAAGGTTGGTCGCTGTCCATCCCTTAAAAATATCCACAAACATAACGATCGACCCAGCCCTTTTTCCTAAAACACGAAAGGTATTTGTTGCTCCTGCGTTCCCGCTCCCGTATTCCCTTACATCTACGCCATAGAATGCTTGTCCAAACCAAACCGCCGTGGGAATTGATCCAAATAAGTATGCTAATATGACTATTCCAATCAGATAAATAGATATCATATCAAGCAATTTACTAAATTAGTTTTGCTTTTAAACTCAAATCAAGACTTTTTACTGAGTGTGTTAGAGCCCCCACAGAAATGTAGTCTACACCTGTTTTTGCATACGATTCTATGCTTTCCAAGGTAATGCCTCCAGAAGCTTCGGTGACGATTTTTCCGGAAACCATTTCTACCGCCCTTTTCACATCAATTGGTGTAAAATTATCCAACATCACTCGATCTACTCCTTCCAACTCAAGAACTTCCTTTAGCTCACTAAAGTCTCTCACTTCAACCTCAACGGGGATATCTAAATTATGGTTCCTTTTATAATCTAAAGCTCCATTCACAGCTTCATTTATTCCACCCGCATAATCTACATGATTATCTTTAATTAAAATCATATCGTATAAACCGAACCTGTGATTCACCCCCCCTCCTATTTCTACTGCTTTTTTCTCCAAGAAACGCAGTAAAGGAGTTGTTTTCCTTGTGTCCAATATTTTAGCGTTTGTTGATGAAACCGCCTCAACGTATTTGGAAGTTTGTGTCGCAATACCCGACATGCGTTGCATGATGTTCAACACCAAACGTTCACCCATGAGAATGGTTTGGATTTTGCCTTTCAATCTAAAAGCAATTTCGCCAAAGGTAACCTTTGCACCATCTTGAATGTAGGTTTCAAACTCGAGCAAGGGATCAAGATAAAAAAATATTTCTTTGGCTATTTCAACACCAGCCAATATACCATCTTCTTTTATTAATAATTGTGCATGTCCTAGTTGATTTTCATCAATTGTAGATAGACTTGTGTAATCACCATCGCCAACATCCTCCAAAAGCGCATTTTGAACAAAATGTATAAGCTTTTCTTTAAATTCTTTCTCCATTTATCAACCTAAAATTAAGCGAAGATGAATAAAAATATATTTATTTGAAAACTTAATTAAATAAAAAATTGAAGTTTATTCAATTCGAAGTTCTATAATTTGCGCCTGTCCAGCCACTTGGTTGAATTTCACAAAGACTCTATAGCTTGCATTTGTAGATTTAAGCTGATAGACAATATAAAAATTATTGTTACTTCGATTTGTTCTTTGAACCTGTTTTATTTTAGTGGTTTTATTTGTGCGAAAATAATCAGCCAATATGACCTCAGCCTGAAATTTCGAATAGTAACCAGAGTCATTTTTAATAGACAGCGAAACGTTCTCACCAAAAAAATCAGCAATGGATTTAGCATTACTTGTTTTAAAAGCATTCAGGACCTCAAGCCCAATTTCTCCTTGCCATTTAGCAATTGAAAAAATGGGTAATAAGATTGATGCTAAACTTAAAATTAGCAATCTAATATGATATAAAATTTTATTTACAACCATAATTGAATTTGGATAGAAAATTATTTTCTATACATTAAAAAAATAAAAAACTATTTTTTTAAATGTGCATACCAAAATTATGCCAATGATGAATTTTGTAATTATTCCAGAGCAACAACAGTGATTTATATTAATTTTAAAGGAATATAAAGTATATTTGTGTAATGAGTTCTGATCAAAATAAAGTAGCACTTTTAATCCTGGATGGATTAGGCTACGGTAATAACGATAATTCTAATGCTGTTTTAGCTGCAAATACTCCATTTTTAGATCATTTATTAGCAACATATCCTAACTCCAAATTAGACGCCTCAGGCGAGTCGGTTGGATTACCAGATGGACAAATGGGAAATTCTGAAGTAGGTCATATGAATTTAGGTGCCGGTCGTGTTGTATATCAAGAACTAGGTCGAATAAACAAAGCCGCATCTGATGGTGTTTTTAAAACAGATCCAACATTGCTATCTGCATTTAATTACGCTAAAGACAATCATAAAAAAGTTCATTTTATTGGTTTATTATCTGATGGTGGAGTTCATTCACATATTAATCATCTCAAAGCACTTTGTGACGCAGCAAAAGAATCAAATTTAACGGATGATCAAGTTTACATACACGCTTTTTTAGATGGAAGAGATACAGACCCTAATGGTGCATTAGCATATATCAAAAGTTTAAATGAGCACCTTAATCACTCTGTAGGAACGATTGCCTCAGCTATCGGCAGGTACTATGCTATGGATCGAGATAATCGTTGGGAGCGAGTAAAACAAGCTTATGATTTATTGACTAAAGGTATAGGTCAGCCTTCAACCAATTTAATTGAAAATATTGAAAAATCTTACGCTGATAAAATAACAGACGAATTCATCAAACCGATCGTGATGATCGATAAGGATGGAAGTCCTAAAGGGGTGATTGAATCGGGGGATGTGGTAATATGTTTCAACTTTCGAACCGACCGTGGTCGTGAAATTACCATTGCACTTACCCAATCTGAATTTCCTGAATACGATATGTATCCAGTCCCGTTGCATTATGTCACCATGACTTCTTACGATGAGACATTTAAGAATGTTCATGTTATTTTTCACAAAGATAATATTACACAAACTCTAGGGGAAACACTCTCCTTGCAAAATAAAAGTCAAGTTCGAATTGCTGAAACTGAGAAATATCCACATGTTACTTTCTTCTTTTCTGGGGGCCGAGAAGACCAATTTGAAGGGGAAAGAAGACTTCTAGTTCCTTCTCCAAAAGTGGCTACCTATGACTTACAACCTGAAATGAGTGCTGCGGGCATCACGGAAGCCATCACCAAAGACATGATTGAAAACGGGCCGGATTTTATTTGTTTGAATTTTGCCAATCCTGACATGGTAGGGCACACTGGAGTCTTTGATGCAGTTGTGAAAGCTGTTGAAACTGTGGACAGTTGTACAAAACAAGTGGTAGAAACTGGATTAAACCATGGATATTCCTTCATTATACTTGCTGATCATGGTAATTCAGAATTTATGATGAATGAAGATGGTTCTGTAAACACTGCACATACAACTAACTTAGTCCCATGTATTTTAATTGACAACAACTTTAAAAACATCAAGGATGGTAAACTCGGAGATATCGCACCAACTATTTTGAAAATAATGGGTTTATCAATACCAACTGAAATGACTGGAAATGTATTGGTCTATTAAAAAAAATCTATATAAAATGATAACAGCAGGGCTTTTATTCTCCGCTGTTATCTTTGCTTGTAATTCCTCTGATACTAATTCGAAAACTTCGGATCTAAAGATTAAGAAACATTTTGATATCCCAAGCTTTATTCAAAAGGAAATCGATTCTCTACAAACTGCAAATCCAAATGTATTGAAAACAGTCACTATGGATATCAAAATGGAGACGAAAACGTTAAAGATAAAGGATTGGGAAAAGGAATTTTCAAGTTTTAAATCTATTGATTTAAATAAACCTGCCTATTCAGGGTTTATAAAAGTAGATACCATTGGGCAGGTCTTAGAATATAGTTTTACTGATCCAAATCTAGATCTTTCCTGTGTACGAGTTAATCTTGACAAGAATGGAAGCCCTATAATGATATCCATCCAAAAACACATAAAAAATAACTTATACACAAGTTCTGAGTTTTTAGTTTACGAAAAATCTAAATTTTATATTGTCGAAAAAAATCAAGATGTAAAAGTTATGGGAAGTAATTTTTACAAAATATTAGGTCAATTCATCAATTAATCATAGTGAACCAATGAAATTAGTTTGTCACTAAATCGACTTAATCTTCCATTGCTTTGTAAAAAATCTAAGCTGATTACAAATGTATATCCAGCAATAGACCCACCAAGTTTCTCAATTAGCTTGCTTGCAGCAACTACCGTTCCTCCTGTTGCCAATAAATCATCATGAATTAAAACTTTAGTTCCAGGAAAAAAGGCATCTTCATGCATCTCTATTGTAGCCTGGCCGTATTCCAATTTATAGGATTCCGATACCGTATTAAACGGAAGTTTCCCTTGTTTGCGTATTGGAACAAATGGTTTGTTTAAATGCTGCGCAAGTAAAAATCCAAACAAGAATCCACGAGATTCTATCCCAGCAATCACATCAAAATCAACCCCTTCTAATTTAAGCGCAAATTCCTCAATTGCCAATTTCACCAATTCAGGGTGTTGCAATAATGGAGTTATATCTTTAAATACAATTCCTGGATTTGGGAAATCCAATACATCGCGAATAATTTCCTTTAATTTTCCTTCTAGCATTTGTATATTATTTTTTTAAATGTGCAATTTTACGGAAAAATAATTCATCAAAAGAAAAACAAAGCTTAATTCAAGCGCCAACAATCTCTAGATAGACAATGATAACTGAAAAATTATCTACTTATAAATCTATCATAAATTGTAGTAGCTTAAAAGAGAATCGGAACGTATAAAGATTTACCAAGTCGATTGACAATTAACAAATCTTGATTACATTTGGCTAAAACAACAGACTCTCACCTATGCATTTTGTTCGTCCTGTATTTATATTAAAATTCATTTTCTCTGATGTAATTTGGAGGATGAATAAAAAAGAGAGAAATATATATTTGACCTTTGATGATGGCCCTATACCTGAGATTACACCTTGGGTTTTAGATTGCTTAAAGGATAAAAATGTCAAGGCCACATTTTTTTGTGTAGGTGAAAATATTCACAAAAATCCAGAAATATTTGAGCGTATAAAACAGGAAGGTCACCAAATAGGGAACCACACGTTTAATCATCTAAGAGGTTGGGATACTGAAAACGAAGCCTATTTAAGCAATGTTGATAAATGCCAAAAACTAACTGGAACAAAACTATTTAGACCACCATATGGCAGAGCGAAAAAGGATCAATTAAACATCTTAAAGCAGCATTACGAAATTATTCTTTGGGATGTTTTAACAGGAGATTATGATCGTTCAATAAGTCCGCAAAAATGTCTATATAATACTATAAAATATTGTAGAAATGGTAGTATTATAGTATTTCATGATAACATAAAAGCTTTTGAAAATTTAAAATATGCCCTACCAAGAGCAATTGATCAGTTGTCATCCAAAGGGTTTATTTTTTCCTTATTCTAAAGTATCTTGGATAACAACAGAATAATCCTTTGCATTACTTAAAGAAAAATACCCTAAAGCTCCATTACTTATATTAGAGGTTGGGTTACCCGGAGCGGCATTACCGGGATTGGCTGCCTGAACCTCAGACCAATACCTATACACATCTTTAGAAACGATATTTCTTCGTACAATTATTTCATCTGATGAATTAAAATTCTCTTGATCCCCTCCGCTTATTTGGTGAGTAACTTGCTTTCCATCGTTATATTTATCACTCAGTACAGCACTAAACTTAAAGGGTTCTCCGTTTACAGAAATACTGTATTTGTAGAAGTTTGATACACCATCTGGATCATCAAATTTAAGATTAATAAAATAATACGTTTCATTAAAAATATCTTCCTTGGTCACGCCTAAAGAATCTATTTCCACATAGTCATACATACGAGCAGTTGAAACATAGTTTTCGCCATCTATGGAGACGTTCAAAAAATAAGTATCTTGAGTGTTAATATCCATAGTAGAATGAATATATCTACCATTTCCATTATGCATGAATCGAAAATTTCTCCCTCGGTTAGTACTTAAGATAACTTCAGCATTCTCTACAGCATCAAACGCCTTAGTTTCTTCAAAATTCACCGTTCTGCTAACTTGAATTTCCTGGCCCGAACCCAAATTATTCAGATCCGCTACAATGACCACTTTAGGATCAGCTGAATTTAAATCTACTTCAATCAATTCTTCACAACCGAGCAGTAATAGGGACGATAAACTCAAAATTATTATTCGGAAAACCTTCATATTTATTAAAATTTAAAATTCCATGTCACGGATGGTATGATACCAAATAAAGCAATTTTGTAAGCTTGAGTTACATTTGGATTTGATTCACTCTCGCGAAAATCTATGATATAAGCATTCTTCCTATTGTAAACATTATAAAACCCAAATGCCCAGGAAGAATTAAATTTCTTGCTTTTCATAGGAGGTTCATAAGTTGCAGAAAGATCCAATCTATGATAATTCGGCATTCTATAATCATTCCTTTGTGTATAATAAAACATTGTTTTTCCATCAACCTGATATTTTCCACTTGGAAAAGTAATGGCATTCCCTGTGTTAAAGACAAAGGTAGCTCCTAGAACCCAATTTTTACTTAATTGATATATTCCAACCACCGATACATCGTGCGTTCTATCTTGTCTTGCATTGAACCATTCATTATTATTTATTTGCTCAAATAATTTTTCGCTTTTAGCTAACGTATATCCAATCCATCCACTCAGTTTTCCCTTATTTTTTCTTAACAGAAATTCTACGCCATAAGACCTTCCAATCCCATATAACAAATCTCCTTCCATATATTTATTTGCCTGTAAGTCCGCTCCATTTCTAAAGTCAATCTGATTATCCATAAATTTATAGTAGGATTCTACAGAGAATTCGAATTCATTGTCTCGAAAGTTTTTGAAATATCCAACTGCAATCTGATCGGCTATCTGAGGTTTAATATTCAAACTACTCACCACATATTGATCGGTAGGTAAACTTGCGGTTGTATTAGTTAGTTGATGTAAATTTTGAGCAATTCTGTTGTAGCTAGCTTTCACGCTATTAGAGTTGTTGAAAATATAAGCCATTGAAAGTCTTGGCTCAACATTCACATAATGCTTAGCAATAGCAGTTCCAAAAGATTGCTCTCCAATTGGTTCACCTTGTTCATCAAAGTCATAGAAGGTCCCAGGCCCCATAACCATAAAGTCATTAACCCTTACTCCATAAATTAATGAAAAATTTTCTACTGGCTTCCATTCATGGGAAAAATATGCAGCGGCTTCTATTCCTTGCCGATTATCAACCATTATAGAATTAACTTGTGAATTATCTTTCGCATTTAAACTAGCTGGTGCAATTCCTTGATGCAGTAGATTTACACCAAATCGGATTACATTATTGTTATTTGAATAGTAGGAAAAGTCTTGCTTTAAATTCCAATTCCTGATTTTAGAGGCAATTGTAAAATCGCTATCATCATTATTAACATTAACATGATACGTAAAATCACTATATATTAATGAAGTATTGCTAAACAATTGTTCATTCAATACACTATTCCATCGTAAAGTTGCTGTGGCATTACCCCAATCAAATCCAAACAAATCCCCATATCCTAGTTCATCTTTACCAAAATAACCAGAAAGATAAACTGTATTTTTCTCGTTTAATTTATAATTAACTTTAGCATTTAAATCGTAAAAATACAATTTGCTCTTGTTTACAGTTTCATCATTCGATAACTTTAAAAATAAGTCAGCATACGTTCGACGCCCGCTGACCATAAATGAGCTTTTATCTTTGACTATCGGCCCCTCCAACTTAAGTCTGGAAGCAATTAAACCAAGCCCCCCCTCCAAAGAGAATTTTTTTTGATTTCCGTCTAACATGCTGACGTCCATCACCGAAGAGATCCTTCCACCATATTGTGCCGGTATTCCACCTTTATAAAGGTTAGCATCCTTAATCGCATCTGAATTAAAAGTAGAAAAAAATCCAAGTAAATGGGAAGCGTTATACACAGTTGCCTCATCAAGCAATATTAAATTTTGATCACCGGCTCCACCACGAACATAAAAACCTGAGCTGCCCTCTGCGGCGGAGGCAACTCCGGGAAGTAATTGAAAAGTTTTTAGAATATCCTTTTCTCCAAACACAACCGGTATATTTTTTAATTCATCCATGGTAAATTTAATATTACCCATTTGCGCAGAGGTAACACTTTGATTTTCTTTTTTACCAGAAATAACGACCTCTTGGATTGCATTGGATTCGGAACTTAACTCAAAAACTATCCGTTGATTTTCTGAAAGCTTTAAACTATCTGTTTTTGTAGAATATCCAACATAAGAAACATCCAATACATAATCACCTTTTGGAATTGTTAGAGAATAAAATCCATATTTATTCGAATAGCTACTCGCTTTACTCCCGCGGATTTTAATCACTGCCCCTATAAGATTTTCTCCTGAATTTGCATCTTTTATATACCCATTCAATGTTATTTTTTCTTGTCCAAAGAGAAACCCGATGGAAAAGCACAAAATCATGAGAAATAGAATTTTTTTCATAAATGGTGATAGATATCTGCAAACATATATTCAAAAAAATAAACAAAAGCTTTTGAGTAAATTCAATATGTTTCTGTAGACTTAAAATTTAGTAAACTATTAATATTTCTTATTTGGCCTTTTGCAAAAAAAATAGCCTAGGATGCTTTTGAGAAGAATTTCTGAAAAAATACTCCTTGATAAGCAATAGATTTTTGCCAATATTCCCAGTTGTGTGCTCCGGGCATTGTAAAAAACTGATGTGGAATATTCAGATAATTTAATTTCTCATGGAGTTTACAATTGACCAAATAAAAGAAATCCTGAGTTCCACAATCAATAAACAACTCAAGTGATTTTGGTTTAATCAAATGTGTTAATTCCATAACAGTATGTGAATTCCAAATATCAGGGTTTTCAGCATAAACACCTAAAAGATTGGATATATTCCAATTATTTGGAAATGGACGTATATCCACTCCTCCAGATGTGCTACCCGCTGCCCCATAAATATCTTGGTGCTTGATGGCTAAATAAAGAGCTCCGTGACCCCCCATACTTAGACCTGTTATTCCTCTTTTTGAACGATCCTTGTAAACAGCATACTTGTCTTCAATAAACGCAATAAGCTCTTTGGAAACAAAGGTCTCGTATTGAAATTCTTTGTTATCCTGTATATCCCAATACCAACTTCCAAATCCACCATCTGGGCATACAATTATCATTTGCAATTGATCTGCCATTTCCTTCACATCAGGGACTTTGTTCACCCAATCTCCATAATTCCCAGAATAACCATGAAGCAAATACAAGGTAGGAAAAGTTTTTCCTTTCGAATCCTCAGGTTGAATAACAACTGTCTTAATTAGTTTATTCATTGCCGCACTTGGAATATTTAATGTATCTACTTTTGCAGCGAATGAAAAATTTAAGCAGACTACGAACAGAAAAATGGAAAGCGTGAATTTCATTAATTAGTGTGATTTAATTTTATAAAAATAAAGATAAGATTCTAAACCCAAAGGACGTTCAGATATCGTGAAAAATCCCGCCGAATTTTGTATATCAAAGGCGATGGCTTCTCCTTGGGGTTCTGGAATATATGAAATATTTTGATAGACTCCTTGCAAGGCTCCTTTTATGGTACTTTCGGGCCTCCTATTCCAGTAATATATCTTTGTCAGGCTTTTCATTATAATAGCATCTCCTTTTTCTGAAATATCAGCGGAGGTAATAAAGGTGAATGGGAAAGAAATAATTGGACTGAGATTATATACAGCCTTCTCAACACTAAAAATATCAGCAGAATATAATGTAGATCTAAACTCTCTTTTACTAATTAAATAGAACAAATTATCAATAGGATCAACAAATATTGCTTCAGAATCACGTCCTTTGCCCGGATATTTAAGCTTTTTTATTTGAATATCTTTTTGATACACCGTATCAATAGTTGCAAGCGATTTATGAGCTGGTTCTTCAAATACTAACAGTTGAATTTCCTTTCTTTGTGCAAGGTTATCTCCAATATCCGCTAGTATGATAAAAAATTTATTATTAATCTTTACCCGGGCAATATCTTCTACATCACACACTTGGATATTCTCAAGCACATACGTTTTAACTAAGTTAGCTAAAGAGTCAATTAAGTATATTTTAGCACCATCACCAGAATCATTATGAACCCAAAAACAATTGGAATTTACATGGGAAGGTATAATCCCAGATATCTCATTAAGGTCAGGAGAGGTAACTTTTCCTAAAGCTTTTCTATCAACCTGTTTTTCTGATTGAGCACTCACATTGGAACCTGGTAGAATCCAAATCAGTATAATTAAAATAGATATCTTTAAATGCACAAATATTTTTATTTTCCTTCAAAAGCAGAAATAATTGCCGATCTAAAGGTTGAATCTTTTTCCGAGAGTTCAAATGACCTTTTATAGGTATCCAAAACACCAAATAATTCAGCAGGTCTATCTGTGGCATTATCAAAGAAATATTTGAAGCTGTAAGTTTTTGCTTTAGAAAGATCGACCTTTTCTTGATTAGAAGAGAATACTATAGGTTGCAAAACGTCTGTTGTCATTTTTCCTGTCGTTGGTAAATTGAACATGATTCCTAAACTTTTAACAAAGTTGTCTGATTGCACTCCGATGGAGGAAATTTTGATGGGTCCTCTGGTAAAACCTAAATCGCCATCAGGCACCCCTTCACGGGACACCCCTGGTTCTATATTTTTTAACACCTCTACCTGTAAACCTACTGTATCACTTTCATACAATGATTTAACCACATACATTACAGATGAATCTGTTTGTCCCAATTCTTTTATATGAAAATATAAATGCAGCTTATCAGCAAGAGGCATGTTAGTCAACTGATTTAGTTTATCCCATTCTTGTTTTACTGATTTTGATTTTTTCGCGTCGTTATTAGTACGATTACCACAGGCAAATATGGACAGACTAGAAAACACGATAAAGACGTAGGTGGTGAGCTTTTTCATAACGTTAGTTTTGATTGTAAAACAAAAATATAAATATATTGTTTGTTAATTTTTTAGAAGTGCATTGTATAAAATTTCTACTGGATGGTATGATTTTCTACCCAAACCATCTTTTATCTGATGCCTGCATGAAGTTCCCGGAGCAGCAATTAAATAATCCTCTGTTGTTCTCCGTAAAGTTGGATACAAAACAAGTTCAGCAACCTTTTGAGAAACTTCATAGTGCTCCTTTTCATAACCAAAAGATCCCGCCATCCCGCAACATCCCGAAGGAATTTCTTCCACACTATAATTCATTGGAAACGACAGTAATTCAGTTGTATATCCCATTAGTTTAAAAGCTTTTTGATAGCAATGACCATGTAATTTTATTTTCTGTGGTTCCGAAGTAAATTGCTCTTTATGTATCCTGCCAGCCTTTATTTCATTGATCAGGAACTCGTCCACCATTAGCGAATTTTCGCCTAATAATTTCGCATCCTTCCGTTTATTTATATCAACTAAATCAATATACTCGTCTCTAAACGTAATTATCGCAGATGGCTCAATGCCCAATAGAGGTGTTTCTTTACTGATAAGATTAGCCATTAAATCAACATTCCTATTGGCAATTTCCTTGGCCTTTTTCACAAATCCTTTTGATAGATAAGTTCTTCCACTTTCTAGTAACCTTGGGACGATAACTTCATAACCAAGTGCAGTTAACAATTTATATGTAGTGATACCGATTGGAGTATCATTAAAGTCAGTAAATTCGTCACTAAATAAATATACTTTTTTACCCAAAGCGACTTTAGGCTGTTTTTTTACCCATTGGGTAAATGAGGTGCCATAAACTTTAGGTAAAGAGCGTCCAGAAGCAAATCCAAGTATGTTTTTAATTATTTCTGAAGTGATTTTATTTCCAGCAACGAAGTTATACACTGGTGCTAAAACAGAACCAAGTTTTTGCGATTTTGTAAAATTTGCAATAATCTTCGAGCGAAAGGAGCTTCCGTTGGCGTCATAATAATGCTGCAAAAATTCGGCCTTCATTTTCGCAATATCAACTCCTGATGGACATTCCGTTTTACATCCTTTACAACTCAAACATAAATCCATTACCTCTTTGAGTTCCTCATGATCAAAACGATTGGTTTGAGTCGAATTTGTCAAAAACTGACGTAATAGGTTTGCCCTTGCCCGCGTGGTGTCCTTTTCATTACGGGTAGCCATGAACGAAGGGCACATTGTGCCTCCGGTAATTTCTGTTTTACGACAATCTCCACTTCCTGAACATTTCTCAGCTAATCTTAATATACTTTCATTGCTAGTAAAATCGAAATAGGTTTGAATATCTTTTCCATCTGTGGGTTTATCATAGCGCAAATGAGTATCCATTGGAGGGGTATCGACAATTTTTCTTGCGTTGAAAACACGATGTGGATCAAATATATTTTTAACTTGTAACAGCAAATTATATACTTCTTCTCCCAATACTTTACCTATAAATTCACCCCGAAGTCTACCATCTCCATGTTCACCACTAAGAGATCCATTGTATTTTAGAACAAGATCAGTTGTTTTTTCTAAAATGGTACGGAATTGTTGTTTCCCCTTAGGAGTTTTTAGATTTATAAATGGTTCGATATGTAATTCACCCGCACCAGCATGTGCATAATAAGATGCATGCACATTTTGAGACGCTAATAGTTCTTGAATATCTTTTACATAATTTGGCAAATCAATTGGTGAAACCGCACAATCTTCAATCAAATTTACCGGTTGTGATTCACCAGGTAAGTTTCTAATTAAACCTAATCCTGCCTTACGAACATCCCAAACCAAATTTGTTTGTTGTTCGCCCGTAATAAAAGGATAAGCATACCCTAACCCGTTTGCCTGAAGATTAATTATTAATTGATCAGATTTTTTGGTGATTTCCTCCAAATCATTTCCCCTAAATTCTACGATAAGAAGTGCCTCAGGATCCCCTTGAATAAAAAAACGATTATATTGATAGGTTGGGTGAGCAACAGTAAAATCTAAAATATATTTATCGACCAATTCGGAGGCTTCTGGTTTGTGATTTAATGCAATCACGTTCCCTTTCATACATTCCACCAAATTATCGAAATGTATACATAGCAATCCGATTTCCTTGGGTGGTAAGTCCATCAATTTTAGTTTAGCTTCTGTAATTAGACCTATAGTTCCCTCAGATCCAGCTAACAATTGACACAGATTAAATGGTTTACTATTACCTGCGAGTAAATCTAATGCATATCCAGTATTCCTACGAGTGATTTCTGATTTTGGGTAACCAGCATGAATCGCACTTAAATTATCCTTATTAGTTAATATATTATTTAATTCTCTATAAATATCCCCTTCTCTGGACTGAGAGCTCATTTTTTCAAAATATTCAATTTCGCTCAATTCTTTAAAAACGACCAAAGATTCATCATCTAACAATACTTTCGCTGATAATAAGTTCTGTCTTGTATCTCCCCATACGATGGAATGTAAACCGGAAGAATTGTTGCCGATCATACCGCCAATCATTGCACGACTAGCGGTCGATGTTTCGGGGCCGAACATAAGTCCAAATTGCTTTAAATAGGCATTCAAGTCATCTCGTATAACGCCTGGTTCTACCCTCACCCATTTTTGTTCTACATTTACCTCCAAAATTTTATTAAAAAAACGAGAAACATCTACGATTATTCCATTCCCAACGACCTGACCGGCTAAAGAGGTTCCGGCAGTTCTGGGTATTAGAGTAATCAAATTCCTTCTGGCAAACTGAATCAGTTTTTTTAAGTCTGGTAACTGTTGAGGAATACAAACGGCTAATGGTAATTCTTCATATACAGAAGCATCAGTAGAATAGGCAATTCGCATTGTTTGATGCTCGATTAAATGTTCATCAAAAAATAAATCTCCGGCTAGAGATTGGGCAAGGATTGATAATTTTGAATGCATTGTTACAAGAATAAATATTGTGAAACAAAACTACACATTGTTAGACAAAATAGAAGGAAAATGGCTAATTTAGAATGTAAATAAATCTATGCAAATCCAAAGTGGAATTTATGATGAATTGATCTAATTGTAAAAAAACGTTCTATAATTCCA
The DNA here is from genome assembly GCF_059758715.1 of Sphingobacterium sp. GQ94. Lineage (NCBI taxonomy): Bacteria > Pseudomonadati > Bacteroidota > Sphingobacteriia > Sphingobacteriales > Sphingobacteriaceae > Sphingobacterium > Sphingobacterium sp. GQ94. Next base: position 15,751 of record NZ_JCAXEC010000002.1, on the reverse strand, counting down.
TATAATAAGACTGAATAATATTCATTATTAATTGTGAAATTTTGAATTTTATTCGGAAATCACGATATTTGCAATTACATGGCAAAATTAGAAATTTCCTTAGACCAAATTGATCTGCATATTTTGAGAATTATGCAAGAAAATGCCCGTACCAATAATGCGGATATTGCAAGAGAACTCGGGATGGCCCCTTCGGCAATTTTGGAAAGAGTAAAAAAACTTGAACAAAAAGAGGTTATATTACAATATAATGCACGAATAAATCCTGCTGCAATTGACCAAAAGATGTTATCTTTTATCTTTATTAAAACCCAAGATATTATTGGTGTACAGAAAGTAGGCTTGTTACTTGCAGAGATACCAGATGTATTGGAAGTACACGATATCGCTGGAGAAGATGGTTATTTAATTAAAGTGAGGACCAATGATTCAGCTGGGTTAGTCGATTTAATGCGAAATACATTAAGCAAAATTGAAGGGATAATATCAACCAGAACTACAATTGTTTTAGAAACTGTTAAAGAGGATAACAAATTGGTTATTCCTAATAAGGATTAAGAAAGATCATGGTTAAAGGCACGTCTCCTAAAATAAGCACCATTATTTTTGCCTATATAGTCGTATATATTGTATGGGGTTCTACTTTTTTCTTTATTGAAAAATCTCTTCATGCTTTCTCACCATTTGTATTAGGATCAATCCGATTTATTATCGCTGGATCCTTGTTGATGTTTTATTGTTGGTTAAGAGGGTATAAAATTTACATTAAAAAACCTGTTAGAGATGCCGCATTGGTTGGGTTTTTATTACTTTTCGTCGATATGGCAGCGATCATTTGGTCGGAACAATACATATCTAGTGGGATAGTGTCCATTTTATCTGCCGCAACAGCTATTTGGTTTATTGTATTAGATAAACCAAAATGGAAAGAAAATTTCTCAAGTATTCCAACTATTTTAGGTTTAATTCTAGGATTCATTGGAGTTTTATTATTATTCTCCGAACAGATTTTCACAAAAAACACAGATTCAATCATTAGTGATAACAAATTAACAGCAATGATTGTATTGACCTTGGGAACAATTGGATGGACCGTAGGCTCATTGATATCTAAGTATAGTAAGGAAATAGATCGGAAAAAAGATCAAATTGTTTTAAAATCAAAGGGTAGTTCCGAAGATTTAAATGTCATGGTTAAAACTGCCTGGCAGATGGTTGTAGCTGGAACAACTTTTACGGTGGTAGCTCTATTAAATGGAGAATATAGAGATTTTGACATCAGCTCGGTATCTCTGGAATATTGGGGAGCGATGGTTTATCTTTCCTTAATGGGTTCAATTTTAGCTTTCAGTTGTTACATTTACTTATTGCAGGTTCGTCCTGCGACTGAGGTTAGCACCTATGCGTATGTTAATCCTATTGTAGCCTTAATTTTAGTTCATTTTTTTACAGATCATATTGTAAGTAGGTTGCAAATAATTGGTTTAGCGGTTGTTCTTTTTAGTGTTCTATTAATGAATTGGAATCTATATAGAAACAGTGATTTGCTTCGAAAATACAAGAGGAGGAGAAAAATCAAAAAACTTAGAAATATGGCCCCTCAGAGTAGTATTCCTAGAATCATCGAGGTTGTAGAATTCATGAAAAAGAAATCAAAATAAAGTCGCCTTAAACCATATGATGGTATCAATTGGCGGAGATTAAGTAAGCTGATTGTCAAATCAATTTGTTTATACTGCAATTATATCATCTCCAAGTCATTTCAACCAAATTATCCTTTCATAAGTAAATATTAAAGTTTTTATTTGTAATACTTTTTGAATAAAAAATATAAAAAGTCAAAAAGTCACAACATGAAAACACGTTTAGTAAAACTCAGTTTATTTTTGGCCTTTTTTTTATCAGTCCAATTTCTCTTTGCTTCTGAAGCAATTCAAATAAAGGGCAAAGTACTCAATGCGGAGACTTATGAACCAATTCCATTTGCCTCAGTTGTTGCTGTGGGGACAGAAAAAAAAATTGGAATTACTACAGATGAAAAGGGTGAATACACGATTGAAGTTCCTAGTCATGTAAAAAAGATCAGGATTAGCTCGGTAAGCTTTGAAACTGAAGAATATCCTTTAACTTCAGAACAGAATCAAATTATCCGCGTATTATTATTCCCTTCGAATAGTATTGAAGAAATCGTTGTAAAGGCACCAAAACGAGGAAAATATTCTAATAAAAATAATCCAGCAGTGGATTTGATTAGATTAGTTGTCAAGCATAGAGATGAAAATAGGCTTACTGGTCAAAATTATGCTGAATTCAATCAATATGAAAAAATAAGTCTTGGTTTAAGTAATCTGGATTCCAAATTCAAAAACAGAAAAATATTTAAGAAATATCAATTCCTATTTCAATCGGATGATTCATCTAAAAACGGAAACACCTATTTGCTTCCTGCTTATATGGAGGAAAAGTTTTCAAAGATATACTTCCGTAAAGATCCAAATGCTAAGAAGCAATATATCCTGGCCGAGAGAAAAGCTGAATTTGATCCTAAATTTATTGATAATGATGGTTTGAGTAAATACTTTAATAGGTTGTACGATGAAGTTGAAATTTACGATAACAATATAACAATACTAACCAATCAATTCTTGAGTCCTATTGCAAACTCAGCTCCTACGTTTTATCGCTATTACATTACAGACACGATTAAAACTAGCTCACCTATGCTCGTCGAATTAAGCTTTTTCCCTAGAAATAAAAATGATTTATTATTTAAGGGAAAACTATACGTGACCTTAGATGGTAATTATGCCGTTCAAAGTGCACAAATGACAGTAAGCAATGAAATAAATTTAAATTTTGTAAGAGATTTAGATATTGAACTGGCTTTCAAAAAAAATGAAGACAACAAATTCTATCTAAGTAAATCAAGTTTAGGAATTGATTTTTCGATCACTGATAAAGGAAAAGGAATTAGAGGGAAACGTATTGTACATATCGACCAGTACACAAATAATATTGCTAGAGCTGACAGCATTTATCAAGTTGCCGATGTTCACACAGTACCGCAAGAAGTTAAAGTTGAAGAAAAAAGCGAAAGTTACTGGGCAACTCTTAGGCCGGAACCACTAAAACCCACGGAACGCATGATTTATGAAAATATAGACAGCTTACAGCATATGCCGTCATTTCGTACTTTCATGGATATTAGCGCTTTGATATTTTCTGGATATAAGCAAGCCGGAATTGTTGAGGTAGGTCCAGTCAATACGTTCTATTCTTATAACCCAATAGAAGGGTTTAGACTTCGGGTAGGTGGTCGTACAACCGAATTGTTCAGCAAACGTTTTTATATCGAAGGATATGGGGCGTATGGTTTTGAAGATAAAAAATGGAAATATTTTTTGAGTGGAACATACTCTTTAAATAATAAATCAATTTACAATTTCCCTCAACATTACATTAGAGCATCTGCTTCATACGACACTAAAATTCCTGGACAAGATTTAGAATTTGTCCAGGAAGACAATGTTTTATTATCGATAAAACGTGGAGAGAATATGAGCTATTTATACAATGAGACCTATAGATTGGATTATAAAGCTGAGTTTAGTAACAACTTTTCTATAAATGCTGGTTTGGGTATTTGGAGGCAAACACCTGCAGGAGTTCTAAATTATAAGATACCGCTAGAAGATGGTGGCTTTCAAAATGTAAAAGAACTAAATGGCACTGAATTCAACCTTGGATTTCGCTATGCTCCACATGAAGAATATTATCAATCAAAACTATATAGAGTTCCAATAAACAATGAGTATCCCATTTTTAACTTCAATTACACTGCAGGCATAAAGGGTCTATTTAAAGGAGAGAACAGCTATCATAATTTTAAGTTAGGAGCATATAAACGATTTTATTTATCTCAATTAGGATATGCCGATGTAAATGTAGAAGGAAGTTACACACTAGGGAACAATTTACCCTTTGCAGTTCTTAATATCCATAGAGCAAATCAAACCTATGCTTATCAATTGCAATCGTACAATCTAATGAATTTTATGGAATTCGTTTCAGATCATCATGTTTCATGGAATATGCAATACTACATGAATGGTTTTATATTTAATAAGATCCCATTATTAAAAAAATTGAAGTTAAGGGAAGTATTTAGCTTCAAAGGAGTCTATGGTGGTCTCCGAGATAGCAATAACCCAACATTAAACAACAAGATTTTTGCTTGGCAGACCAATTCCATGGCTCAACAAGCTTCGTTTACTTTTGATAAAGATCCGTATATGGAGCTAAGTGCGGGAATTGCAAATATCTTTAAAATTTTAAGAGTGGATTTAGTGAAACGATTAAACTACCTGAATCATCCGGATGCTCCTGAGTGGGGTGTTAGGGCAAGAATTAAATTTGATTTTTAACCTTAGTGTTAAAAATCAAATTTTAAATATAATATTCACCATCTACGCCTATTTTTCATTGTTTAACTTTACATTCCGCAAAATTCTGTATCAATTCATTGTTTTTTGCTGATTCTACAGCATTAGAAAATGAAAACATAATTCAATTCTTTCAAATACGTGAGTTCCATGTTCGCTCAATTTGGAAATTGATCTTTTAAAATCAAAAAAGTATTTGGATACGATCTTTCTAAGGCTTACTTTTGTCAAATTAATATGATGATCACTTGCACATACCATTACTGTTTCCATCATCGCCATTTTGGCGATAGATATTAGTATTGGCTCTACGTGAGGCAAGTTTCCCAGGATCAACTTTTATTAATAAATTACACACGACAAAAACCAACATTTTGAAAAATCTGAAAATAGCTATCCAAAAATCGGGTAGATTAAATGAAAAATCTGTACAACTTCTAAAAAATTGTGGCTTAGATTTCGAAAACTATAAAAGCTCTTTAATTACAACTGTTTCAAATTTTAATTTGGAAATATTATTCTTACGAGATGATGATATCCCTGGATATGTTGAGGAAGGCATTGCTGACTTAGGAATTGTGGGTGAAAATGTGATTGACGAGACGCAGACCAAGGTTCAATATTTACAAAGGTTGGGATTTGGGAAATGCACGTTAAAACTCGCTATTCCAAAAGATTCCACCATAGATCGGTTAGAAGATCTAAATGGTAAATCGATTGCTACCTCCTACCCTAACATCCTTCAAAATTTTCTGAACGAATATAAAATTACTGCTGATATACAAGAAATCTCTGGTTCTGTTGAAATTGCACCAGGGTTGGGTTTAAGTGATGCTATTTGTGATATTGTATCCACTGGCGGAACATTAAAGAATAATGGATTAAAACCTTTCGTTGATGTAAGGAAATCAGAGGCCATTTTGATAGGAAGAGATGGGTTAGAAGAAAATCCAATTATATGTGAGTTACTGCAAAGAATACAGTCTGTTCTTCGGGCAAAAGAAACAAAATATGTAGTTTTGAATGTTGAAAAGAACAATCTATCGCAAATTACAGAATTGTTGCACGGCGTAAAAAGCCCCACCGTAGTTCCATTGGCAGAAGAAGGATGGGTTGCCGTTCATACCGTAATTTCTGAAGATGATTTTTGGGATAAAATCAACAAATTAAAAGCAGCAGGTGCCCAAGGAATTGTGGTCATGCCAATTGAAAAAATCATTATGTAATATGCTTGAAACTTATATATATAAAGATTTAAACCAGGATCAAATCCAAAATTTGGTACGTCGAAATACGGACTCAAATAATGCAATCCAAGATTCAGTCCTGAATATTATCCAGGATGTCAAATCTCAAGGTGATTTAGCCTTAAAATCATTCGCTTTGAAATTTGATAAGGTAGAGTTGGACACGCTGATTTTAGGCTCAGAAGAAATTGATGCTTTAGCGATGACAATTTCTAGAGATCAAATGAGGGCGTTGGAAATAGCCTTTCAAAACATCTATAAATTTCATCAATCTCAGCTTAAACGAGAACGAGTAGTTGAGACTATGCCCGGTGTGAAATGTTGGCGAGAAGTTAGACCTATTGAAAAAGTTGGATTATATATACCAGGAGGATCTGCGGTACTACCAAGCACATTATTAATGTTAGGAATCCCAGCACGTATTGCTGGATGCAAGGAAATAGTAATTTGCTCTCCTCCTCAAAATAATGGAAAGATCAATGGTTTTGTTGCTTACTGCCTAAAATTGTTAAAAATTGACAAGATTTATTTAGTCGGTGGCGCGCAAGCTATTGCGGCCATGGCGTTTGGTACTCAAAGTGTACCAAAAGTCAATAAAATATTTGGCCCTGGCAACCAATTTGTCACCAAAGCAAAAAGCCTAATTCAAGGAATTACAGACGTAAGTATTGATATGCCAGCCGGTCCTTCCGAAGTATTAGTTATTGCTGACCAAACATCAAACCCAGCATTTGTTGCAGCTGATCTATTAGCTCAAGCTGAACACGGAAATGATAGTCAAGCAATTTTGGTAAGTACAGATGCCGCTATTGCTAAAAAAGTGAAGGAAGAGGTTAGTAAACAACTTCAAGTATTGCCTCGTAGAGAGCTTGCTGAAAATGCAATGAAGAATTCTTATGTCATATTGACTGACTCACTTCAAGAGGCTATGCAATTCTCAAATATTTATGCTCCTGAGCACCTCATTATTGAAATTGATGAGTGGAAATCATTATCAACGTACGTTATGAATGCAGGATCAGTCTTTCTGGGTCACCTAACACCTGAAAGCGCCGGGGATTATGCTTCAGGCACAAACCATACCTTACCTACCTCGGGTTATGCAAGATCATACTCTGGAGTCTCTGTGGATTCATTTATAAAGAAAATAACATTTCAACATATCTCCGAGCAAGGTCTTGAGCAGATTGGTTCAACTGTAGAAATATTGGCAGAATTGGAAGGTTTACATGGCCATAAGAATGCTGTCAGTATTCGAAAAAAATAATCATTAAAAATGGGAGTATTTACTGAGCTCCCATTTCTAAATATTTTATTATAATCTATTTTTTCTTTTTTTTCTTTGAATTACCAATGAGTCGATGATAAATTTCATTAATAGCTTTCTTCAATTTTTTTAATTTAACTCCTGCTTTATTTAGTTCTTTAGCTGTAGTTTTATTAATTTCTTTGGTTTCATTCTTTTTCGACTTCTTTTTCTTGTCGGATGAATCCTTTTTTAATTTATCTTTTAGTTTTGACGATTCATGCTGCTTCTTTTTGGATTCCTTTTTATCCGAAATTTCGGTTTTATTCTTTTGATTGGATTTACTGGAAGTCTCCTTAATTGATTTTTCCATAGTCAATAGATCCTTTCTTGAGGCTTCATTTTCTATTTTCTTATCATCAACATCCTTAGATTTTTCAATTTGCTTCTTCACGACAGGAATTACCTCGTTTACAGGTTTTCCTTGATTTACAATTTTGGCAGGTTGACTAATCTTTTCGTTACTCTTATCAGCGTTTACTGCTATTGCGGAAGCCTTTGTAATAGGCTTCGTAGGTATTGTTTTTTCAACTGGGGGTTTATCACCTGATTTAGATTTTACAGTCGTTTTAACTGATGAAGTTTTCTTTGGTAATGCAGATGTCTGAGTTGGCTTAGAACCTTTGTTCTGAGTACTCAAATCGCTAGAACTGATTTCAGTAGTTTTAGATTCTGAAAGCTTTTTATCAGAGGATCTACTACTTACTAAGGTTTTCATTGGTTTGCTCACCGGTTTCTTTTCAGGACTTTTTCCTTTCTCATTGGAAGAGGAATTTGTTTTAGTTGGATTAATTTCTTCAGCCATTTCTTTAAATTTATATTTACTTCAATTTATATTAATGTTGCATACTCAGTATTTGTAAATAATTTGTTATTCAAATAAATGTTGTTATTTCTGGCTTTCATAACAGACAATTACATATATTGCTGTTAATCAATAATTTAACACAACACTCGCAGTTACTTTAAAATAACAAAAAAGAATCTCGAAGCATCGAAATTAACATACTTAGAAACATCAATATAGCAATTTTTGTTTTGAATTCACATAACTATTAAACCATTTTATTCATCAGCTATCAAAGAATATTCTTACATTTGTAATTCTACATAATTGGGGTCGACCGGAATTGACAGGATGGCGATGGTTATGTAAGCATGCAGTGCATTGTTAGTCTAGCACTTAAATCTGAACTTTCAACTTTATAACAGGCGAAGAAAACTACGCCTTAGCTGCTTAAGTTAGACTTAACATAGCTATTTGTCCCGTTAGATCCTGTTCTTTGGTTTAACATTCGGGGCATCGAACAATAGAACTGGTCATTGTGATTTTGCTAAGCAGTGATGAGACCCAGCAGATAAGGAAAACGGTATAGGTTTGCAACTCACCTTCCCTTTCCCGACAATCAAAGAGAAGCTAAGCATGTAGAAAGCGTAAATCATACTATGTTTGGACGAGGGTTCGAATCCCTCCGGCTCCACGGAAGTTAATCAAAGAGGTAAATATCAATTATTTACCTCTTTTTTTTATATGGTCACGAGTTTTAAAAGGATAATAAACTGTACTTAAGCTTTCTATTCTTCATTTTAGACTTTTAAATGTAACTATAGTTTATCCTATTATATTTAAACCAAATACTAGCATTTGAAAGTTAAATTAAATAGGCAATTTTAAAAGATTCATAAAATTATGAGCTATTTAAACTTTACATTCAACTCAAATTATTATTACATTTGAGCCAATAAACTCAATTAATCGGCTCATCATATACAACTGGCAATATAAAGAGTGTCCCAATTTCACCTTCTCAATTGAAAATATTCGTGCTACAGCAATCGCATTTGCGGAAGAGTTAGGAATAACTAAAGGATTAATGATTTCACTAAAAGGAGAAGAAAAGCAAGAAACAATTATTGAATTACTAATTTCAGAGGCTTTGAAAACATCAGAAATTGAAGGTGAATATATGAGTCGATTGGATGTAATGTCTTCAATCAAGCGAAATCTAGGATTTAAGGATATTGCTACAGTTACGGACAAAAGAGCTGTTGGTATTGCAGATTTAATGACAAGTGTAAGGGATTCATTCAATGTTGATCTTTCAAAAGAATTAATTTTACATTGGCATAAGATTCTAATGCATTCCTTTAGAAACATAAATGCTGGTGAATGGCGCAAAGAAGAGGAAACTAAGCAAGTTGTATCAGGCAGTTATGGAAAAGAGGTAGCTCACTATTTAGAATATCAATAACACTCTTAAAAGACAATAAAAGTTAGGTTAAATTACCATATAAATCAGTACTTACACTATAAATACTTTAAGATTTTTGATTCAAAAATTTCTATCTCTTTCCTATTATCAAACCAATTAAAATCTTTATTCATTAATTTAATTTCACCTGAATTTTTATTCGTAAAACTAACTAATAAAATTCGTGTGTACCTATCAAATTCTCTGAATAAAACTTTAACAACTTCATTTCTTTCTTTATAAAAAAAATCAACACATTTCCAATGACCAGTATGATCAAGCTCTATAACTAGGTTATTCTTGTCTAAAAAAATATCAGGATTCTTTTCATGTAACTTCTTAAGATTATCCTCAATTTCACCCATAGTCTTATTAACTTTCCAAGATTCAGCAAATGGATAAAACCCTGCAAAACCACCAACTCGCCTCCTGCCAAGCTCATATCCAAAAATTATTAGAATGAGACAAAAAACAATCAAAGATATTTTTTTAAACAATTTCATAGAACCTTATTAATTACCTGAATTACCATCATTCGTAACATATTGCCAAAATGCATCATAAGCGGCAGTTGGTGCTTTACCCAAAGTTATTAATCCAAAAGTAACACCTTAGAAGTGCCTATGCCCTTGTTTTCAAACTTCGTTTCCAGTAGAAGTTACAATATCTATAGTCATAAGGGCTAAAAGTACACCAGAACTCAAAGTGTATCGTATCTGTCACGGCATTTATCACCGTTAAAACAAATATAAACAAACCAGCTAGTTTAGTAGTATAATAATCTGGTATCCATCAAATATAGATTTCTCATGATAAATTAAAATAAATTTACCTGCAAGGTTTGACTCACAAATACAACTTCAATAGACAGTCGAAATTTGCAAAGATAATTTTGTACTCCCTTTTAAAATCGTCGTGATATTTATTGCTTTACGTAAAATTATACATAGTCTATCGAAAGATACTTGTATAATGTTCCTAACAATAAAATCCATCCCCATTAAATTTTCAACCCATCTAAGAAAAACAAAATTGATTTTATGATTTCACAAAAACATCTGTAAATCAACTATTTACAAATTTAACACTCAAAATTACACCCGATAATTTTGGGTGTTTATAGTTAAAAGTTTAATCTCTTGAATAGTAATTCACATTGGTAAAAATTAGGTTTAGCTTTAAAATTTTTGCATTGAGAATTGAGCTTTATTACTTGTGTGGTTTCATTTTCGGCTCATTGTATTCATATATTTCTAGTTTATAATTTTTATAATATTACTTGAAAAATAATTTAACATTTTTCAAAAAGGTCTCACCAATCGGAATCTGAAGGTAGACTTCCCCGTTTTGGTAGACTTACCTGTTTTTCAGACCAATTAAAAATATTAAATTCGTTTGATAAACATTATGAAGAGAAGCAAATTTTCAGAACATCAGATTGTCAATATTCTTAAGGAATATGAAGCAGGAAAGTCTACAAAAGATATTTGTAGAGAACAGGGAATTTCAGCACCAACATTTTACCAATGGAAACAAAAATATGGTGGTATGGATGCTCAACACTTAAAAGAGTTAAAAGCATTACAAGAAGAAAATAGTCGCTTAAAGCGAATGTTTGCTGATTTAAGTTTGGACCACCGTATTTTGAAAGACATTATTGAAAAAAAGCTTTAAAGCTCTGTGAACGTAAGGAGCTGGTTGAGGAGGTTGTAGATGAGGAAGGGATCAGTATTCATAGAGCCTGTAAGATTGTTTGCATGAGTCGCAGCATGTATTACTATGGCCACAAAAATGATGATCAAATTGTTATTGAAAAACTAATGGAACTAGCATCTAGATATCCTACAAGAGGATTTGAAAACTATTATGGTAAAATTCGACTGGAAGGCCTTGTGTGGAATAGGAAAAGAGTGCTTCGAGTTTATCGAAACATCAATTTAAAGCTTAGAGTGAAGCGTAAACATCGTCTTCCTGCTAGAATTAAAGAGAAACTCCTTGTTCCAGGGGCTGTTAACGAAACTTGGTCGATAGACTTTATGAGTGATTCTTTGGCTAACGGCAGGAGGTTTCGGGTCATCAATATTATTGATGATTACAACCGAGAGTCACTACTAAACGAATCTTATTATTCTATTCCAGCAAGTAGGTTAGTTCAAAAAATAAAGGAAATATTACTTCATAGAGCTAAACCAAAACGTATCCGAACAGATAACGGTCCAGAGTTTATAGCTAAAGTTTTCAAAGACTTTTGTGATACACAGGGAATAGAAATACAATATATACAACCTGGTAAGCCTGCTCAAAATGCATATATTGAACGTTTCAATCGTACATTTAGAGAAGATGTTTTGGATGCTTATTTATTTGAATCCATTAATCATGTAAATGCATTAGCCTATGAGTGGCAGATTGACTACAATAGCAATCATCCTCACAAAGCATTAAATGCACTAAGTCCATGGCTATTCGCCAAAGAAGCCTCGGTTTCTTGAGGCGTGTTTTTATATTTATTCACTGTTCGAAAAATGGCAAGGCTACAAAAAAGGTAAGGCTACAGAAATTATACAGGTTGTTGTTGGAACAGCGGTTTCGATTGTTTAGAGCACGATATAGAATGTCTTTGGTGTCAATTAGGGATTTTATATTGTCTACTAGGATGTAAACCTGAATCAGTGTGTAATAATGATTAAGTCAAGTGTTCAAAAATTAATAAAAATTAAACGATGAATTATAAATTTGTTATTAGTTATATATCTGTAATTTTTAATGTTTTTTATTTGGGTTTATGGATTTATTTAACGTCAATATACCAGTCACATACTCCAAGTAAGGAACAATTTGATAAAATAATAATCATTCCAGAATATTATAGAGAATTTACATTAATAATATTAACAATTTTCTCAGCAATTATCTTTGGAAGAAGTAATAAATTGATCCACAAAATATTATTAGTTATTCAAAGTTTAATAGGGTTTCTATTAATATGGCAATTTTTGTAATTAAAACAATATTATGCGATTTTTTTCCAATTTACTTCTTTAAAATTCTATCATGAAATAAATAACATTCATACGATCAAGTTGAATGGTGTAAAAGCAATCATTACCAAAAAACAAATTTCAATCATCTATTGCTTTATGGGAAAATCTTAACCGTCAAATATTATTCATACGGCGTCAACTAAGTCCTGACTTATTATCTAGAAAAGCCAACGGTTATACGATGGAGTATTTGGTAAACGATTATGTTTCGCACTTCGAACATCACCTAAATCAAATTAATAATGGAAAATGACATCATTCTGAAAGAATTTACTTTATGAATAAAGAAGAACTAAATTTTTAAACTGTCGAATTACTGAAAGAACATACCATTTAAATTTTCATCCCTTCCAAGAAAAGCAAAATTGATTTTATGATTTCACTTCTATCCTCACCTTTTCCACAAAATTAACGCTCATCGAAAGATGGTCTTTAATTTTGTGGGCCAAGGAATTTGAATTTGTGTTGGGTGGATTCTACCGGAAAGGATTCCAAGGTGTGGGTTCGGGATCTGTGGACCTGACCATTCTAATAGCGATATCAATCTAACTGGATAATTCAACCCTCAATATCTATTAAATTAATAAAATAATCAATAAAATCATTTTTATTCTCCATAGGTTTAAAGCCTACATGTTCATAAAGTCTTTGCGCCGTTAAGTTGGTTTTCTGTGTGGATAGATAAATGGTGTTACTTCCTTTCGACTTAGTTATTTCGAAGCATTTTTGCAATATAGTCGTTCCAGCTCCCTTAGACCTAAAATGCTCTAAAACATATAAATCATTTATAATCCAGTTTTTGGTCATTCGAACCGAAGAAAATGTTGGATAAAGCTGAGTAAACGCGACAGCTTTTCCCTGATATAACAGAACATATATTAAGGAATCGTCTTGAAAGAGTCGTTCATCAATATAGGACTTAGACAAATTTAGATCTGATTCTTTCCCATAAAAAATTCGGTATAGGTCAAAAAGTTCATAAACCATGTTTGCATTCGACGGATTAATTTGGATAATTTGATAGTTCTTCATAAGCTTGACTACAAATAGGTGGAAAGTTCTACAGCGAATGGATTTTTACTGGTAGATAATGCTAGTTTAATTCTTTTGATTTCCGATTGCGTTTTATTCTGACTTAATTTCTTCTGTGCTTGAATTTCGTGAACATCGATTCTGAAGGTTTCTATATGATCCATCATACTTAATTTATACGAAAGAGGAATATTATTCCAATGCTCAAAATAGGGAGGTTCATACTTTGCAATCGTTTTTTCTATTATTTCAAGTTTGTTGGATATTTTCTGAAAAGCACCATACGCATGCAACACTATATAATCCCAAGTTGGAAAAGAAATTTTATTATCGTAGTGGCTTGGAGAAATATACGCATGGGGACCTTGGAAAATTACTAGACACTCTGAGTTGTTCTGGATGCTAGATTGATTATTCATGTTTGAAACATGGCCATATAGGATTATCTTCTCATTAGCTTCTTCTGCTATAAGAGGAATATGACTACCAATTATTTGATTTCCATTAAAATTAAGCAGTGTTGCAAAACTATTTTTATCCATAAATTCATATTGTTCCTTTAGATCTTCAAATTGAAATTTAGTTGGAATGTACATATTATATTTTTTTTTAATCGAATTTAACCTTAAATTGGATGATATTTATAAGCCAATTTTTAATAAATGGATAATCCAATTTTAGGTAATTTGAATTTAGAGTTCAAACAATCTTCTGGAAAAAGAAAATCTTTGACTCTTTCTCACTTACTCTTGAAATACATCACTTCAGGCCAACTATTGACTGGACAAAGGTTACCAAGTAGCAGGAAATTAGCTGAAAAATTGCAAGTTAATCGGGCCACTGTAACAAAAGCTTATGAAGAATTGGAACAACAAGGCTGGATTAAACCAAAGCTTGGAAGTGGGTATTATATCCAGAATACAATAGACATCAAAATATCTCAAGAAAAGATAGATAATACTAGTTCGACCGATATAGGAGAAATAATATTGTCTTCCCAAAAATTCCCAGATATTAGTAAACTCACCAAACCTCAAACTGTGCCGAGAGTAGGTTTGCATTTGGATGATGGATTTCCGGATCCGAAACTCAGCTTTCTTAAGGAATTTTACCAAACTTATCGGAGTCAATTGAAAAGAGCTGGGTATTATTATAAATACGGATGTTATGGTGATTCTAAAGGTGGTGAAATGTTCAGAATAGTTCTGGCAGACTTCTTGAATAAAAACAGGGGGTTTCAAATCTCATCAGCGCACCTCATGTCAACCAATGGTACAGTTATGGCATTGAATCTAATTAGTCAATCCTTACTTTTAGCAGGTGACGCTGTCATTATAGAAAAGCCTTGTTGGACTAGAGCAGAACAGATATTTCAGTTTGCAAATTGTCATTGTATACCGGTTGGTGTAGATAATGATGGTTTAATCGTAGATCAAGTGGAAGATGTCTGTATGAAAAGGCCTATTAAACTTATATATATTACACCACATCATCAATATCCTACAACTGTAAGTCTTTCTTTGGATAGAAGGTTAAAATTATTAGGCTTAGCCAAAAAGTATGGTTTTTTTATAATTGAAGATGATTATGATTATGATTTTCAGTACAATCATTCCCCCTTGCTTCCTTTGGCCAGTATGGATCGCTCCTGTCATGTAATTTATTGTGGATCTTTTAGTAAGAATCTTTCACCTGCTTTCCGCGCTGGTTATATAATAGCTGATCCGAAACTGATCGATATTTTTGCAAAGGTTCGTTTAATCGTTGATCGGCAGGGAGATCATATAATGGACAATACAATGGCTGAATTGATTGAAGATGGAACATTTAAAAGATATATTCGAAAATCAGTTACTCAATATACCAATAGAAGAAACATATTCTGTGATATCTTGAAATCTGATTTACAAAATTTTGTAGAATTTGATATTCCCAATGGTGGTTTAGCTGTTTGGGTAAAATTCTTGCCAAAAATAGATTTGCATTTACTTTCAAAAAATTGTCAACAGTATAATTTATTTATTTCAAATGGTCAGTCTCATAAGTATCATGATTTCAACGTAAACGGCATTCGATTGGGATTTGCTTCTTCAAACGAAGCTGATTTAAAAAATGCAATTGGAATATTGAAGATGCTTTTGACAAAAAAATATTCATGATAAATTATCGGAAAAGAGTGAATATCCGATCAACTGTTCTAATTTCTTTCAATGTTTAAGTTAAGAATTCACATAATCTACTGGAACTGGTGATGGAAGTGGAGGACAATATTATAAAGTTATCACAAGTCCTTTGTTTCCAATAAATGTTAGTTATAATGGAAGAATATATTACCAAAAAATGTCATTATGTATAAATATGCTTTATCGAGATATTCAATAATTATTTTAATACTTTTTTCATGTAAATCATATGTTAAAGACAATGG